>NZ_NNRN01000023.1:0-93587 GCF_002252535.1 Brucella lupini | reverse complement strand
AAGGCTGCTGGGTATGAGGCCGAATAAATGCGACACGCTTTATAATCCACTGCTCGAGGTGCGGAAAGGCGAATGGGAAGCCAGCGATGTGCAGAACGTTGCCGATGTGCTGGTGGATCCCGAAGGCTCGCTGGAGAAGCGGGAATCACTGGGAGAAGACATACCACTCGCTGCTGGTCGGCGCGATCCTGCACGTCCTCTATGCCGAAAAGGACAAGACGCTCGCCGGCGTTGCCGCCTTCCTCTCCGATCCGCGCCGGCCGATCGAGTCGGCGCTATCCGCCATGATGACCACCCCGTACGTCGGCGAGAAAGGCCCGCATCCCGTCATTGCCAGCGCCGCCCGCGAAGTGCTCAATAAATCCGATAACGAACGCTCCGGCGTGCTCTCCACCGCGATGAGCTTCCTCGCTAATCTCCTTATACAGGGTCAAGCGCCCTAAATTGACATCCAGCCTGGAACCTATCCGCCTCTCCCAACAATATAGAAATCATCGGGCGCTTGCGCCGCTCACAAAGCATTCATGCCATCTCCTT
Organism: Brucella lupini; assembly: GCF_002252535.1. Taxonomy (NCBI): domain Bacteria; kingdom Pseudomonadati; phylum Pseudomonadota; class Alphaproteobacteria; order Hyphomicrobiales; family Brucellaceae; genus Brucella; species Brucella lupini. The sequence goes on along the minus strand of NZ_NNRN01000023.1, from coordinate 93,050 downwards.
TCAATCCGGTCGAACCGAACGGGGCCGCTATTCAGCGGCCTCCCGGATCGTCCCGACGATCCATTCATTCAGGCTCTTGCCCGATGCTGCTGCGGCAATGACTGCGGCGGCATGGTCGTCAGGCGTGAGGCGGACATTGAACTTGCCAGAGAACTTCCGACGCGGCTCGATGCCCTTCTCCCGGCACATTTCGAGATACACGGCCAGCGACTTGCGGCCTTCCTCAATCAGATCGTGGACGCTCTCGGCATAGAAGTCGGCCCCACCATTCAGGCCGACAAACTCGCCGCGCAGCATCTGAATCTCGGGATCGAAAGCGATGACTGCCTTCTCACCATTGATTTCAACGACATTGTTCATGGCTTTACTCCGTGTTCGTCCAGCCATTTACGGATGCTGGCAACCGCACCTTTGTCCGTATCCGGTGACGGATGCGTGCGATGAAAGACGCGCACTTCGCCGAACAGGAACACGCCGACGCGCGAACCTTCCCGCTCGCTGACTTCCGCCCCGAGAACTACAAACAGCGCCTCTATGTCCGCCCAGCGGATCGAACCGTTGACTGGGCGGGCGAAGATCAGTTCCAGCGTGGCTCTGTGACGCTTTTTTTTATGGAGTATCCAGTATCATTTTTTAGTACCGTTTTCAAGCTCGATTTTGGCTCCCGAATCGGGCGATCCAGCGTCGGGGCCGAACATTTCATCGAACAGGTCGCCGAACCATCGCTCGAACACCTCGATCTCGGTTTCCGTGACCGGAACGGGATCGGGCCAGTCGTCGGTCACGGTCCATGTGGTGAGGGCGTGTTTCGGCGGCCTGCCGGAGAATGGCCACGGGTAAATGTGACGGCTTGCCAAAACCTGATGCAAAATCTTCCAACCGCGCCTCCAATCAAAGCGCATAGATTCCACCGTTCGCACAATGGCTAAAGCTTATCTGACTTCGCTGCTCTGCAACTGTTGTGAACTGATGTGAAAAAGATTTTCAAATTGAAATATTTCTGATAACTTTATTTTCATAAAGATAAAAACAAACGGGAACCACGTGAATCTGTCAACTTTGATCGGGTCGTGCCGGGGTAGTCTGACCTCAAACCAGCAGAAGATCGCAGATTTTGTGCTCGCCAATCCATTCGCGGTCGCGACAATGGGTATTGAGGAGCTTGCACAGGCAACCTCTACCTCGTCGGCAACGATTACCCGTTTTGTGCGGGCGCTCGGATTGGGGAGCTTTACAGATTTCAGAGGGCTCGCGGTGCAAGGCTATCAGTCATTGCTGCGCCCCGTGGAAAATGTCGACCGCGCCCGTCACATCCCGCCCGGAAAAATTGCGGAGGACTCCTTCCAGAGTGCGGCGGAAAGCCTGCGGCAGGTTATGAGTGAAGCCGGGAATACCGCATGGGAGGGCGTTGCCGCCCAGATGATGCACGCGCCGCGTGTTGCCTTTCTCGGTTTTGGCGTCAGTGCGAACATGCTGCAATATCTCGCTGATAAATCGATCCTTTCTACCCAGTCGCAGATCATGCTGAACGGGGCAGGCGGGCTTGAACGTGTTGCCCAGAAAGTGCTTCGGCTGGGGCCTGGAGATCTTGTGATAGCGATGGCCTTGCCACGCTATTCACAGGCAACCGTTGATTTTCTGAAACTCGCGAGGGGCAGGGGGGCCTATTGCATTGCCGTAACCGATGGCCCTGCCTCGCCGCTGTGCCCACACAGTCATGAACAGATTTTTGTGCCTGCGAGCCACCCCGTTTTGCACAGTTCGACGATTGGGGCACTCGCTGCCTTCGAAGCGATTATTGCCGTGCTGACGGCACATCATCAGAGCGTCTCGGATGCCGTCTCCGTAACGCGCTCTCTCATGCCCTATCTTTATGCGGAGGATGAAGATCTGCCGCAGTCCAAATCGAGGACCACGGATGTCAGTGAAACCGAATAAGCCGGTAGAAGCACCGATCGTACGCGTTGAAAATGTCAGTGTTGATTTCAAGGGCGATGATGGCACGTTTCGTGCGGTCAGGAATTTGTCGTTCGAGATCCGACCGGGTGAAACGCTGGCAGTTGTGGGCGAATCCGGATCCGGTAAATCTGTCACCTCTCTTGCGATCATGCGCCTTGTGGAATTCGGTGGCGGCAAGATTACGGAAGGCGCTATCGAATTTACCAACCGCGATGGAGTTACACACGACCTTACCAGATTCGCGCTTGATGAGATGGAAGGTATTCGCGGCAACGATATCGCGATGATTTTCCAGGAGCCGATGACCTCTCTCAACCCGGTTTTTACTGTTGGCGAGCAGATTGCCGAAGCGGTGCGTTTGCATCAGAAATGTTCTTCTGCTGAAGCACGGGCTGAAGCACTGCGCATGTTGGAAAAGGTCCGTATTCCCGATGCCAGGCGCATACTTGACCGTCATCCGCACCAGTTGTCGGGTGGCATGCGTCAGCGTGTCATGATTGCCATGGCTCTTTCTTGCCGGCCGCGCCTGCTGATTGCCGATGAGCCTACCACGGCTCTGGACGTCACCATTCAGGCGCAGATTCTGCGTCTCATCCGCTTGCTGCAGGAAGAGATGGGCATGGCCGTACTCTTCATCACTCACGATATGGGCGTTGTGGCGGAAGTCGCAGACAAGGTACTTGTTATGCGTAGCGGCGAGAAAGTGGAAGAAGGCACAGTAGAAACCATTTTTGCTGCACCGCAACACTCTTATACCCGCGCGTTGCTTGCCGCAGTGCCACGTCTTGGAGCCCTTAACGGTGAAAACCTTCCGCGTCGTTTTCCTCTATTGAAAGCAGATGACAGCGGCTCGGACAGTTTTGCCGAGTATCCTCCGCAAGACACGATCAAATCACCTGACCCGGTATTGCAGGTGCGTGATCTGGTGACACGGTTCGATATCAGGAACGGGCTCTTCTCGAAACTCACTGGTCGCGTGCATGCTGTGGAACAGGTCAGTTTCAGTTTGCACCAGGGTGAAACACTGGCGCTGGTCGGTGAATCGGGTTGTGGCAAGTCAACGACCGGACGCACAATTATGATGCTTCAGGAAGCCACTTCTGGAGCGGTCCTCTACAATGGCAAGGATATTTTCAAACTTGGAAGAGCGGAAAAGCAATCCATTCGCCGCAAGATCCAATACGTCTTTCAGGACCCGTTCGCATCCCTCGATCCGCGCCTGACTGTAGGCTTTTCAATTGCGGAACCGTTAATCACCCACGGACTCGCAAAAGGGGCGGAAGTTCACGAGCGTGTAGTGGAATTGCTTCGGGATGTAGGTCTGCGGCCAGAACATGCACATCGTTATCCACATCAGTTCTCGGGCGGGCAACGTCAGCGCATCTGTATAGCGCGTGCTCTTGCGGGAGACCCCGATATTCTCATTACCGACGAGGCGGTTGCCGCGCTTGATGTCTCCATTCAGGCTCAGGTCATTAATCTGATGATGGAACTGCAGGAAAAACGCGGACTTTCCTACATATTCATCAGTCACGACATGGCGGTTGTTGAGCGGATATCCCATCGTGTGGCGGTGATGTATCTCGGGCAGATCGTTGAAATTGGTCCGCGGCGCCAGATTTTCGAGAATCCACAACATCCCTATACGCGACGGCTTCTCTCTGCGGTTCCAATTGCCGATCCCCAGCGACGTGAGCGCAGTCGCCCGCTTATCGAGGGGGAAATCCCAAGCCCGGTGCGTTCACCGGACGACATGCCGCTCGTCAGCTCTCTTATTGAGGTGGAGCCTGGCCATTTCGTAGCACGCCATCCCATCGGCGATTTTCATTGATCTTAGGAAGGAGTTGACAATGAAACTGAAGAACTTGCTGTTTTCGTCGGCGTTGGCCGCCGTGATGATGCTCCCGGGCGCGACGGCCTGGGCGAAATCCCTTACCGTTGCGGTACCAAATAACCTGACAGGTCTTGATCCAACGAACATCAATGACACGCTGTCGCAGACCTCGCTTCGTCTTATCTATCAGGGTCTTTTTGGCTTCGACAAGGATATGAAACTCATTCCTCTGCTGGCTGAAAGCTATGAAGCCAATGGCGAAGCGACCGAATTTACCATCAAGATTCGCAAAGGTATCAAGTTCCACGACGGCTCGGATTTCAATGCCGAAGCAGTCAAGGTCAATATCGAACGTCTTGCCAACCCAGACAACAAGCTTTCGCGCCGCAGCCTGGTCTCAATGGTCAAGGAAGTGCAGATTGTTGACGATGCTACAGTCAAATTGATCCTCAAGGAACCGTTTGGCGCGATGATCGCTTCGCTTGCTCATCCAGGTGCTATGATCATTTCACCGGCCGCGCTTGAAAAATATGGCAAGGAGATCGGACGCAATCCGGTCGGAACCGGCCCGTTCAAGTTCAAAAACTGGTCGGCAGATACGCTTGAAGTCGTGAAAAATGACAACTACTGGAAAGAGGGGCTTCCCAAGATCGATGGCGTTACGGTTCGTTCAGTGCCGGAATCGGGCGCGCGCTTTGCAATGCTCCAGACGGGTGAAGCCCAGTTTATCCCTTCCTTCCCTCCTGAACTGATGCAGGTCGCCGAAAAGAACCCGAATGTCGAGGTCGACAAAGATCCTTCTATCGTCGAGTGGTACGTTTCTCTCAATAATCTGAAAAAGCCTTTCGATGACGTTCGCGTCCGGCACGCGCTCAATTACGCCGTAGACAAGAAAGCCTATTGCAAGATCGTCTATAACGATCTTTGCGAGCCGGCAGATTCGATCATTCCCAAGAACCTTGCTTTCCATGTTCCGGTTGGCAATTACGAGTACAATCTCGACAAGGCCAAAGAATTGATGACGGAAGCAGGCCTGGAGAATGGTTTCGAAACGGAAATCTGGGCGAACTCCAATACGGAATCCATACGTGCGGTTCAGTTCATCCAGCAGCAACTGGCACAGATCAATGTGAAGGTGAACGTAATGCCGCTTGAGGCTGGCGTTGCTGCGCAGAAAATCTGGTCCATCGAGAAGCCGGAGGATGCTGCCGTACAGATGTATTATGGCGGCTGGTCTGCTTCGACAGGTGATGCCGATTGGGGTATTCGTCCGCTGCTTTATGGCCAGAGCTTTCCGCCAGCAATGTTCAACGTTGCTTACTTCAAGGACGCAAAGGTCGATGCTGCCATCGAAGGTGCAATCAGCACGGCTGATCCGGCCAGGCGGGCAGAATTCTACGCGGACGCACAAAAGGCCGCCTGGGAAGGCGCGCCCTGGATATTCCTCGGTGTGAACCAGAACCTATCGGCCAAGACCAAGTCGCTTTCCGGCGTCTATATGCTTCCCGATCGTGGTTTCCTGCTCGAAGAAGCAGCATTTGCTGACTAACAGCTCGTGAAAAGAGCGCTGGCCTTTGGGGGCCGGCGCTACCTTTCCGAAAGGGAATTTATGTTTTCCTATCTCATCAAACGGCTTGTTGCCACCCTACCTGTCATCGTGCTGGTGATGGTTTGCGTTTTCGCCTTTGTGCATATGCTGCCAGGCGATCCCGCCCGCCTCGTGGCAGGGCCTGACGCCAGCCCGCAGGATGTTGCCGCAGTTCGTTCGTCGCTTGGGCTGGATAGACCGTTGCCGGAGCAATTCACGCGCTATATAGCGCGCGCAGCTCAGGGCGACTTCGGTGTTTCGCTGAAAACGCGTCGTTCGGTCACCGAGGAGATTGGCGAACGCCTGATGCCTACCGTCTGGCTCACCGTATTTGCAATGCTCTGGTCATCGCTTCTCGGTTTGCTCATTGGCGTGATTTCCGCAGTAAAACGGGGCAAATGGCCTGATTATGCCGGAATGATCGTTGCAGTATCCGGCATTTCATTTCCGCCATTCTGGCTGGGCCTGTTGCTGATCAATATCTTTTCGGTGAAACTTGGCTGGTTTCCGACCGGCGGGTACGGTACGTGGCAGCATTACGTGATGCCTTCATTCACCCTCGGGGTAGGAGTTGCAGCCGTGATGGCGCGCTTTACCCGCTCAGCGTTTATCGAAATTGCGCGGGAGGATTATGTTCGCACAGCACGTGCCAAAGGCGTGCCGGAGCGCAGGGTCATATGGAAACATGCGCTGCGCAACGCTTTGATCCCAATTATTACAATGGTCGGTCTGCAATTCGGCTTTCTGCTCGGTGGATCGATTGTGGTCGAAAGCGTTTTCTCTTGGCCAGGTGTAGGAAGACTGCTGGTCGATTCCGTTTCCTATCGCGATTATCCCGTCATACAGGCATTGATCCTGCTGTTTTCGCTACAGTTCATCTTCATCAATTTGCTGGTTGACGTTCTTTATGCCTTTGCAAACCCGGAGATCCGCTACAAATGAGCACGACAACCGTTTTGGTGGAACCCTCCCAGAAAATGCGCAGACCATTAGCTGAATTCTGGCGGCGGTTCAAAAAGCAGAAGGTGGCCCTCGTGGCGCTCGTCTTCATCATTGCTTTGGTACTGGCGGCAATTCTGGCTCCCGTGCTCGCGCCCTACGATCCGAGTACACCCGACTATAATGCTGTTCTGCAAGGACCCAGTGCCGGGCATTGGGCAGGAACGGATGCCTACGGACGGGACATATTCAGCCGTATTATCTGGGGTGCGCGCATTTCGCTTGCCGTTGGCTTTCTTTCGGTGACGCTGGGTGCTCTTTTTGGTGTCACTCTGGGTATCGTTTCCGGGTTTTACGGCGGTTGGGTGGATTCGATTATCATGCGATTCTGCGATCTGCTGCTTGCTTTCCCAGGCATTCTGCTTGCTATAGCTGTAATTGCTGTGCTCGGACCTGGTATTACCAATGTGATCTACGCAGTCGCAATCTTCTCTATTCCGGTTTTTGCCCGACTTGCGCGCGGTACGACGTTGCAGTTGAAGCGAACCGTCTATGTCGATGCATCGCGGGCCATCGGCGTGGCTGATCGCGTTATCATGCTTCGTCATATCTTGCCCGGCACCTTGCCAAACGTCATCGTCTATTTTTCGATGCGTATAGGCACCTCCATTCTGACAGCCGCTGCCTTGTCCTTCATCGGTCTCGGCGCACAACCGCCAAGTCCCGAATGGGGCGCCATGCTGGCTGATGGCCGGACCTATATGGGCGTAGCTGACCATTTGACGTTATTCCCCGGCATCGCAATTTTTGTCACCGTGCTGGGCTTCAATCTTTTTGGCGATGGCTTGCGCGACGCGCTCGATCCGAAGCTACGATCCGACTGAGGAGCGGTTGTTATGCGAATCTATATCTCCGCCGATATTGAGGGAGTTGCAGGTGTAGTTGCTCCAGCGCAAGGGCAGGCTGGTCATGCGGAATATGAGAAGGCGCGCATTCTCATGACCGAGGAAGTAAACGCCGTAATCGAGGGGTTGGTAGAAGCGGGCGCGACCGAAATCCTTGTCAACGACTCTCACGGGCCGATGACAAATATCCTGCCATCTCTGCTGCATCCGGCAGCCGATCTGCTTCTGGGCAAGCCTAAACCGATGAACATGGCCTGCGGTTTGACGGCTGAGTTCGATCTGTTCCTTATGGTCGGGCATCATTCCATGGCCGGCAAGGGTGGGGTGCTTGCTCACACCACAAACGGTTTTGCATTCCGGGAAGTCCGCATCAACAACTTGCCTTACGGGGAACCGGGTATTTACGGTGCTTATGCTGGAGAGCTTGGCGTTCCAGTTGGTCTGGTTTCCGGCGATGATTGCACGAGGGACGAGAATATTGGATTTTTCCCGGATGCTGAATTTATCGTTGTCAAACAATCTTTCGGTCACCGGGCTGCGCGACAGATATCCGTTCAGCGGGCGCGCGCTATGCTAAGGGAAGGGGCGATACGTGCAGTCCGAGAAGCTGGTAGTAAAAAAGCCTTCCGGCTGAATGGGCCATACAAGACAGAATTCTTGATGAGCAATGCGGCACTCGCCGATCAAATGGCAATACTCCCCCCAGCCAGACGGGTTGATGCCGTCACGGTGGGTTTTGATTGTGTGACAATGGCAGAGGTGGTCGGCTGGATGACGGCACTTTCCGCCATGAGTTTCGCGTTGCGCTGACGCGATTGGATAAAGCAGAACTCCTTCCACATTGAGGTTAGAATGTCTGAAACGATGCCGGTTATCGCGCTACATGGTGGTGCGGGAACGATACTGAAATCTATTATGACGCCGGAGCGCGAAGCGGCCTATCATGCTGCCTTACGCGCCTGTCTCGAGGCGGGGCTAAATATTCTGCGCGAGGGTGGCACATCGCTCGATGCTGTAACGGCTTCGGTCATGGCATTGGAAGACGACCCGTTGTTCAACGCGGGACGTGGCGCGGTCTATACCACCGACAGCACCCACGAAATGGATGCGGCCATCATGAATGGAATGACGCGTGAATGCGGTTCGATTTCAGGAATTTGCGGCCCGCGTCACCCCATACTTGCTGCACGCGCGGTGATGGAAACGACCGAGCATGTATTTCTGGCCGGTGATGGCGCCAGGCGTTTCTGTGAAAATGCCGGTCTTGAAATGCAAAGCCCGGAATGGTTCGGTACGGAACATCGGCTCCATGCCCTCAAGGTCGAAATGGACCGTCGCAAGAAGGGGCTTCCCGATGACGGCGATCCTGCTCGCAAGCACGGAACCGTCGGGGCGGTCGCGCTCGATCGCTTCGGTCATCTCGCTGCAGCAACTTCTACAGGTGGCATGACCGCCAAGACGCCCGGTCGCGTCGGTGATAGTCCCGTTATTGGCGCCGGAACCTGGGCGGACGATGCCACTGCGGCCATTTCGGCAACTGGACATGGCGAATATTTTATTCGCCGGGCGGTTGGACATGAGATAGATGCGCGTATGCGCTGGGCAGGGCAGGACTTGCACAAAGCAGCAGGCGACGTCGTGACCGAACTTGGTGAAATCGGCGGTTCAGGCGGGCTTGTGGCCGTGGACGCAAAGGGCAATATCTGCCTGCCCTTCAATAGCCCGGGCATGCATCGTGCATGGTGCGGTGTGGACGGTGTCGTTCATACCGGAATCTATCACCATTGATTTCGTATGCACACCCGTGTCAACGGCGGAATAAAATCAGGCCAAAGGGCGGTGTAAAAGTAGGCCGCTGGCGGCGTCGGCGATTTTGCGAGGGTTTCAGCCGGCCTTACTGGCTCGGCTTTGCGCGAGACGATAACTGTCGCCGTTCAGGGCGCCTCGAAGGCGCGTATCACCAGTGGAGGAAGGATCCCCCCAGATAATTGTCTATAGGTCTGGTAGTTAACAAGCGGCTTGCCGGGCAACCGGTCGGGCTGAAGCCTCGTGACAAAGGCCGCCATGGGCGGTCGAGCTATGCCACCTGGAGGCCCTTGGGTATTGGAAATGATTGGCACAGTGAACCGTGCAGCCGGGAGAGCCTGTGCCACCGTCGGTCTTGGAGATAGGCCAGAAAAGGCAAGCGAACGAATGCAGATCAGCCAACGGCAATCACGCTGGCGACAAGCCGGATGCTGATGACAAGGCCGATGCCGCCAAACGGCTTGGCGCAGTGGTATTATCCAGTGCCCAGCTGATCGGCAGGCAGATGGCGCGCGAGGATTTCGAAAAGTCCCTGCGGGCTGCAAATGACAATCAAAGGGATAAGAGTTGGAAATCGGGCTCGATAATCAGGACGATGAATAACGTCCACATTCCGTTTCTCCGTTGAAGATACAATATAGAAATGATATCTAGAAAGTGTGTCTATATGAGGAGATTACCATGGCCTTGAGCATCAAGACCGATGAAGCAGACCGGTTGGCGCGGGAACTATCCCGTCTTACCGGCGAGACCATGACTGACGCTATCACTCAGGCCATGCGAGAGCGACTGGACCGGCTTCGTGCCGAGCGCGAGGCGCAGCGCGATTACGTTGCGCGTATGAAAGCTTTCGTTCGTGAGCGTGCCAGTCGTTATGACCGCCGTCCGGTTACGAAACAGGAATGGGACGAAGCCGTCGGCGATACCTCAGAAGAGCCAGGCTATCATCAATGATGATTGTCGACGCATCAGCGATCATAGCGATCCTCTTCGATGAGGTGGAAGCGCCGGAGTGCATGGATGCTCTCCAGTCTGATACGGCGCGTCTGATATCGGCGGTGAATTACGTCGAGGCCGGTACAGTTCTTGCGGGCAGGATCAGGGAGGGAGATCGGCATGCTGCGATTGCCGATCTGGATGCATTCCTTGCTGATTTCGGCATCTTGGTTGCGTCCATAGATGACAGGCTTGCACGAGCTGCGATGAAGGCGCGGGTGGAATACGGCAAGGGATTTGGAACGAGAGCCGGTTTGAACTTCGGTGATTGTTTTGCCTATGCCTTGGCAAAACGGCATTCCGCTCCCCTTCTCTATGTCGGTGATGACTTTGCGCTGACTGACACTCAATCCGCGCTATCACGCGGCCCCTGCCAAGGCTAGCGCTTAGCCTTCATGCTGCGGAAGCGAGCAGCTTGGCCCGTTCGATCCGCTCACGCTCGCGCGGCGAATGCATCGCTTCCCACAAATCCGTCCGGCGCTGCACGTTCACCCAGAAGTCAGGGCTATTGTCGAACACACGCGCCAGAATGAACGCGGTCGGAGCCGTCACCGTACGGCGGTCGTTGCAAAGCTCGTTCACATACTTGCGCGGAACCCCCATCGCCCCGGACAACGCCGATTGTGTCAATTCCCAAGGCTGCATGAACTCTTCCACCAGAATTTCACCAACTGTCGCGGGCTTACGTACGGTCATCGGCATTTTCGTCACTTCAACGATAGCTGTGATCGTCCAGATAAAGGCCGGACGCTTCACCCTTACTTCCACCTCATCGGAACGCCAACCGCTATTGCTTGGTGACGTGGATGGAATGAAAACCCTCAAGATTGCCTTTCACCGTCTGATTTCGTCAAGCTTCGCCCGGGAACATAGTTGCGTGCTCTCGACGAGAGTGCATATGGGCCAGACGACCTTCATCAAGAAAGGGTTCCGTCAAGGTGATCCCTCGGGTTTCGGATTGCGCAGTTTCCTGATCGATGATGCTGGCAATCCAAAGAGTTAACTTCGCCCACGCGAACACAAGAACATCCAGACCGATCGCGTCATTCTTAAACCGGGACCACCAGAGGAACTCGAAGTGGTCAAGCGCATCTACACCGATTTCGTAGAACGCGGATTGACCGAACCGCAAGTTGCCAGTCGCCCGGCGTGACGGATCATGGTTTGCGCGAAACGGCCGCAGCAAGGCCTCGGGATGTATCGCTCACCACATTTCAATGCAAAAGCGCGCCGGCTAGGGATCAACGTTTCGTTTGTCATGGGTGTTCCTGCGCCGTTTCGGAATTTGCCTGCCAACGGTTATATGACCGATGGCAGGCTGGCGATACAATCTATACGCTGCTAGGGGCTACAGGGCAAAATTAGCCTGAATAATTCATGTCGAGTTGACGGATGTAGCCTAACCTTTTGAAACAGCGTAAGAAATGGTTGTCGAAGCCGATCCGTGCAGTTTCCGGGAGACTACATCCGCCATGAACGATCATACGGTGCCGCTGAGCGGTTTGTCACCCATTGATGGCAAGAATGTTGTTGCCCGGTTTGACGGCGGAATGCTGTCATCGGATGGTGGCCTTCTGGCTTTGAATGAAGTCGAGAAGCGCTATCGTATTGCCGAGCGCCTGGCAGGCTGCATCAAGGATCCGCGCCGTTCAGATCAGATTGTACATGGTCTTTCGACGATGATCAGCTTCCGCATACAGATGATTGCAGCAGGTTATGAGGATGGCAATGATGCCAACCGGCTTCGCAGCGATCCGGTCTTCAAGATGGCGCACAATAGTTTGCCCTCAGGCCGGTCGCTGGCCTCTCAATCAACGATGTGTCGGCTGGAGAACCTTCCGGACGTTCGTGAACTCCTCGCCATGGGCCAGGCCATGATCGACCTTTACTGCGCCTCCTTCCGGCAGGTACCGAAGCGGATCGTGCTTGATATTGATGATACTTTTGATGCTGTTCACGGTTGCCAGCAGCTTCGCCTGTTCAATGCCCATCATGACGAATACGGTTTTCAGCCGATTGTCGTCTTCGATGGTGACGGCCGGTTCGTCGCCGCAGTGCTACGCCCGGCCAAGCGACCAGGCGGCGCTGAAATCCGCGCCCACCTGCGCCGCCTTGTACGGATGATCCGAAACAACTGGCCCAATACCTGTATTCTGATCCGGGCCGACAGCCATTACACCAGCCCACTCGTCATTGACTGGTGTCGCGCCAATGACGTTGACTTCATCCTTGGCGTGGCGCCGACCACGACACTGCGCAAGCGCTTCGAGACCTCGGCAAAGGCGGGCAAGGTGCGCAGGTTCACGGAATTCTTCGATGGGGCGGCGAGCTGGAGCCGGGTGGAACGCATCATCGCGCGTATGGAAGCTGGTGCCCAGGGGACAGATACCCGCTTCATCGTGACCAACCTCACAGGCAACAGACCGAAAACGCTTTATGAGGGCGTCTACTGCCGACGTGGCATGGCCGAGAACCATATCAAGTCGTGGAAGACGCATCTGGCGGCTGACCGCACGTCTTGCACCAGAGCCACCGCCAACCAGTTCCGCCTCTTCCTGCATGCTGGGGCCTATTGGCTGATGTGGGGCCTGCGCGCTGCGATGCCGAAACGCTCACGCTTCGCCGTCGCTCAGTTCGACACATTGCGGCTGCGCCTGATCAAGATCGCAGCGCGAGTGATCGAAATGAAGACCCAGATCCGTCTCCATCTGCCGACCTCTTGCCCAAGCCAGAATATCCTGCGCCTCGTGCTTGAACGCATTCCAAAGCTGGCAACGTAAAAAAAGGGCGTAAACGCCCCGAAACCTCAACCCGTTCGTCGCAACTTCCAAACCCAGATGACACAACGACCGGTTAAAACCGGCGAATGTCCCCCTGTGAAAAACGCTCACTTCGGCACACGGCAATTTGCACGATGCGCGCCATATCCATTCCGCTATGAATTAACCGGGTTAGCTGTTAGTGATGACGGACTTACTTCGTCATTTCATCGACCGTCTTCACGAGCATAGGCAGGCCGTCTTCGGGGGTAAGATCGCCCCGCATAACCTTGGCAATGATGTCGCGTTCCGCGCGCCAGATGCGCACCGACGATCCGGTCGGATAGCCCTCCCACGGGCGCGCCAGCTCGATTTGGGATGCCACTGTTTTGAAGCGCGGTTCCTTTTCGTAAAAAGGAGCAAGATAATCAGCGCCGTCAGCCAGTTTGTTCGTCGGCAGATATCCTGTCGTTTCTACCACGATACTCTGTCCTTTCGGACCGGTGGCGAATTTCAGATATTCCCAGGCCGCCTTTTGCACTGCCTCATCTTGTGAAAGAATGATGCCCGCCGCGCCGCCCGTCGGGAGGCCGCCATTTTCCTTATCGTCAACCGGTACTCTTATCGTGTTCAGTTTGAAGCGGTCTCCTACAAGACCGATAATCTGTGCAAGGCGGGCGGGTGTATCGATGAAATAGGCTGTTTGTCCGGCTGCGAATTGCTGGCGCGCCTGTTCAAATTCCAACAAATTCTCGCCGCCCTCAGTCACGATACGACGGAGAATTTTGAGGGCTGCCAGACCCTTTTCATTGTCGAAACCGGCATTTCCCGTTTCAGGCTCGACGAGCTGCGTTCCTTTCTGCCGCAAAATGGTCTGCCAGAGCCAATCGTCGGGCCAATCGTAGATTGTATAACCGATACCCGCCATCTTCGGGTCTGCGTCATGGATTTTCTTGGCGCGCGCCAGAAGATCGTCCCAGGTCGCCGGTACCTCCTTGGGGTCCAAACCTGCTTTCTCGACGGCGCTTTCATTGACGTAAAGAATTGGGAGCGACGCGTTGAAGGCCATACCGTATTTGGTACCATCTACAACGCCGATATCGAGCATGGACTGTGAATAATTCTCCGTTATCCAGTTTTGTGGTTCGGCATCCAGAAACGGCTTGAGGTCCACGATCTGATTGCGCTTGGACAAAGTGCGCGCAAGCTCGGGCATAAGATGATAGCCGGGAAAGTAGATGTCTGGAAGCTGATTGGTGACGGCCAGCCGCTGCATCAGGAGATGGCCTTCGTCGTAGTCCTTGGCAGGAGCCCGGAATTTTATCTTGATATCCGGGTGTTCCTTCATGAAGGCTTGCGAAATTGGATCATGGAACTTCGCGAAGCCGGATTGTGCGTAGAGCACGTCCAGTGTCACCTCGGAGGCGGGTGCCGTTCCCGCCATACAAAGCGTCAGGGTTCCGGCGGCGATGAATTTTGCTATATGTTTCATATGTTCCTCCCTGGATTAAGACGTTTATTTATTGAGGCTTCTTATTTGACACCGGTCATGGTGATGCCCTGGATGAAACGCTTGCGCGCAATCAGGAAGCAGATCACGAGCGGGGCTGTAAGCATGGTGGCGGCCGCCGTCAGGGCTCCATAATTCGAGCCAGTTTCCGCGTCTGCGAAGAGCAGCATGCCAAGCGGTGGCGGAGCGAGCTGATTGTCGGAAATGACGATGAGCGGCCAGTAAAGGTCGTTCCAATGCGCGACGATCGAGAATACCGCGAAAGCGGCGATTGCCGGCATGGCGCTCGGCGTGACGATGCGCCAGATGATTTCAAGCTCGCCCATGCCATCAAGTCGTGCGGCATTGATGATATCGTCGGGAAAGCTCCTGAAAAACTGCCGGAACAGGAATATGGCGAAGGCCGACAGGAAAAACGGCAGCATCATCGAGAAATAGCTGTTGAGCTGGCCAGCCCAGGCCAGAGCGATATAAAGGGGAAGCGCTGGCACCTGGATGGGGATCGCCAGTGCTAGCAGGATCAGAACGAAGAAAAGGTTGCGGCCGGTAAATTTCAGCTTGGCCAGTGCGTAGGCACACGGGATTGCGACAATCAACTGGACCAGAAGGATACCGCTGCACACAATGACGCCGTTCAGTGCAAAGCGCAGCAACGGAGCGCTTTCAAGCGCGAAGCTGTAATTTTCCACGCCATAAAACTGCGTTGGCCATAACCGCAACTGAGCGCTGAATATCTCATTTGGTGGTTTGATTGATGTAACCAGCATCCAGACGAAGGGCATGACGATAAAGATTGCGCCCACGATCAAGATGGTGTGGACCGCGATGAAGCCAAGCCCCCGTTTCAGCCCCGAGAGGCTGCGGGCAGGCGGGCTTGCGGCTTGTGCTTTCATGTCCGGTATCGGTGTCAATAGTGCACCCTCCTGTCTATGAAAAAGGTCTGGATGCCCGAAAAGATCAGGATGAATGCCAAAAACACCAGAGTCAGAGCTGCGGCATAGGCGGTCGAGAAATACTGGAAGCCTTCCAGATAGATCGCATAAAGGATCACATTGGTGTAATCTTGTGGGCCCCCTCGCGTGATCGCGACTACCGTGTCAAAGACCTTGAAGGCGGTGATGGATGTGGTGATGAGGACGAACATGGTCGTCGGCCCAAGCATCGGCCAGGTCACGGTCAGAAAACGATCGATCACGCCAGCCGCGCCATCAATATCAGCGGCTTCATATAGGTCTTTGGGGATCGCCGAGAGACCGGCCAAAAACAGCACCATGTTGAAGCCGACCAGTTGCCAGATTCCAATGACCGCCAGCGTCGGCAGCGCATAGGCGGGGTCGCTGAGGAAATTGACGGGCTGGAAGCCCAGGGCAACAATAATCGCATTGATTGGGCCAAGGCTTGGATGAAGCAGGAACTTCCATACTGATGCCATGGCAATAAGTGTTGCCGTGACCGGCAGGAAGAAGATGACCTCATAGATTGCGCGGCTACGCGTTCGGCCATGGATGAGGAGGGCGAACAGGAGGCCGAGCCCCACTGATCCGGGAACCACGAAGGCCACGTAGATGAACGTGTTGAAGAGCGATCGACGGAAGGTCTCGTCGTGCAAGGCATTGGAAAAATTCTTGAGGCCGGTAAATGACAGCGTCAGGTCGCCAAGCTGATAATCGGTGAGGCTGAGCACCACCAAGACAATCAGCGGCACGATATGGAGCAGCAAGAGCAGCATGAATGCGGGTGCCGCCAGGCCAAGCCCTGTCAGCTTCTCGACGAATTCTCGCCGGCCAAGCCTTTGTCCAAGGGCCGGTTCAACGCGTTGAGCCATGTTGTGCCCTCCCGGAATCGTCGTCTGACAAGAGCACATGCGTTTTTCCGGCCCGCCGTCCGTCGGGGCCGAAAATATGGCAAAGCGTGGGGTCGAAGGTCAGTCGCACGGCGTCGCCTTCGTGGATGTCTTCGTGTGGTGATGTTGTGCGCATGATGAAGCCAGTGGCGTCCGTGCCGGTCAGGTCGAGGTGATGGAGAAATTCGGCGCCGAGATTTTCCGTGCGGCGCAGGCGTGCGTCGATGATCGGTTGGCCTGCAGCTGCCTGCTCGGGCGAACGCAGGTCGAGCGCCTCCGGCCTGATGCCGATGGTCACGCTCTCGCCTTGCGGCAGGTTGACGGCGATGCCAAGCGGCCGACCGTGTATTTCCACACGGCCGGCCGGTCCAATCGATGCGGGCATGGTATTGATTGTTGGGCTGCCAATGAAGCGGGCCACTTCCAGATTGGCCGGGTGCTCATAAAGTTCCGTCGGCGTCCCGAGCTGCTGCACCTTGCCGCCGTCCATCATTGCGACACGGTCCGACATGGTCATGGCTTCGATCTGGTCGTGTGTGACATAGATGAAAGTCGCGCCCATGCGCTTGTGCAGTTCAGTCAGTTCTGTGCGCATGTGGACGCGCAGTTTCGCATCCAGATTGGATAGCGGTTCGTCCATCAAGAAGGCACGCGGCTGGCGGACCATCGCCCGGCCGAGCGCCACGCGCTGGCGCTGCCCGCCAGAAAGCTGCGCAGGTTTGCGGCCAAGCAGCGCCTCGATCTTCAACTGGCCGGCCACGGCTTCGACCTGTTTTGCAATCTCTTGTGTGAGCCTTTTGCGGCGCGGCGAGAGATGTTTGATCAGCGGAATGCGCTCCAACAGGCTGAGTTTTTCTACTGTGAGGGGAACAGCGATGTTGTCGAAAGCCGTCATATGCGGATAAAGCGCGTAGCTCTGGAACACCATCGACAGCTTGCGCTCATGCGGGCGCAGGTGGTTCACCGATGCGCCGTCCACGCTGATCGTACCTGCCGACTGGCTTTCCAGGCCGGCTATGATGCGCACGAGTGTCGACTTGCCGCAGCCCGAAGGCCCAACGAGGGTAAGAAATTCCCCGTCGCGGATCGAAATATTAATGTCGTCCAGCACCTTGAGGCTTCCGAACGATTTGCTGATGTTTTGGATATCAACTTGGGACAAAAGCTCTCCTCCAGCATTCGTCGCCCGCCCAAACTATCGTGGGGGGTAAACCTCGTGCACAACGTCATCGATCCACATCATCTTCAGTTCCGGCAGATGTACACGCGTAAAGCTGAAACCTGTTTCCGAGAAATCGTAGCGTACGGCGCCAAGCTGTTTTTCGCCGCCCAAAGGCGGCTGCATGTGTGGACCAACCGCGAAGGCGGCTGACGGACACCAGACGAACTGGACGCCGTCGAGAATGAAATCGTGTGAGAGATGAAGATGACCACTGGCGATAAGATCGACACCGAAACGCTGCGTGAGGCGCTGCAGCCGGGTGCGCGGTTCCCGCTTTACCGACCAATAGCCGTTGTCGATATCCTCCCAGCCATTGATAAACAAAGGTTGGTGGGTAAACCATGCGATGCGGCGGCCGTCCGCGCTCTCCATTTGTCGTTCCAGCCAGTGAAACTGCGCTTCTTCCGCCGCAAGACCGGAACTTAAGATCATGGAATCAAACCCGAGAAGGCGCCAGTTTCCCACATCCTTTGCCCAGAAATCTGCGCCATACTGTCGGTTCCAGCGTTCCAGACGATGTTCGTTGGCCGGCTGATGTGCGCTTTGCGGTTCGCCGACATCGTGGTTTCCCGGAACAACCAGCATCGGGGCGGGCAGGTCGACCATCACTTCGCGGCAGAAGGCAAAATCGTCCTCAACATCCGCGCCGTCCACGCTGATATCGCCGGAATGGATGATGAGTTTGGGATTTTCACTGGCAAGCCAGTTTTTCAAAGGCCGCCAGTTTTCCACGAAATGCGCCTTGTGGCGTCCAAGATGCGTGTCTGAAATCTGTATGACGCGGACCATTCTTTCATTCCCCTGATTGCAAACTGATCAGATCAATTCACCGCATCGAAAAAAATTTACAACTGTTGGTGTGGCTTTGCAAATGTAACGCTGTGATCGGTCGGTCTGTCATGTTCACCGATGAGGATATTGGCAGCGGTTATCGCAGCCGGTAACTCTGCGGCTCCGTTGACCACGAAAGCAGCGCCGCTGGCCTTGAGAAGCGAAGCCCGATCGGGACGCGGATCTGCTGGATCGACAAATCCGATCGCAGTCATGTCTGCTGCATTGGCGGCGACGACGCCGTGCGAACTGTCGTCGATCATCACGCAATGCTCCGGCTTGACGTGGAATTGTTCAGCGCAATGCAAAAGAAGATCCGGGGCAGGCTTGGGTCTTGCCACCATCTGGGCGCTGAACACTGCGGGATGGAAATGTTGCCACAAATCAAGCTTGCCCAGACTGCTTTTGAGGCGCTCGATGGAACTGTTCGAGGCAACGCATTTGGGCCGCTTCACGCTTTTGACCACCGCATCAATGCCGGGCATCGATGTGAGCGAACGCCCAAATTCCTCATAAAGGCGCGTGTGCCAGGCGGAGAAATGGACATCGACGTCGACCATGCCTAATTCTTCCGCACAGATCCTGCGGATAGCCGGTTCTGAATGGCCGGTGAACCTGACATGCGCCTCCTCATCCGTGATGGACATGCCGGCATTGCGCAGCATTTCGGCAAGTGTCCGGCTGGCGATGGGCTCGCTGTCGATCAGCACCCCGTCACAGTCAAAAATAATGAGAGCAATATTTTCAAGAGCATCCAAGCCTGCTGATGTTGTGTCGGTCATGGCAATCATCCCTGCATGAAGGGCATTGGATGGAAGGCAGGAAAGCAAGGCCGCATATCGTACGGGATAGGTCGATGTCGTTTTGCCCTTTTGATTTCCGGCCGCATCGCTCTTTCCTCCCGGTAGTGCTTCAACTCTGACGACATTCAGTCTAGATAGGTTGAAACAGTTGTCAACGTTTAATTACAGATGTAAATATACTCGATATTGAAACCGTGGAATCAGCGATTTGTCCCGTACATTCTAACGGTCGCTATCTTTCCGTGCAGGACAAGCGCTGCTACACCAAAGCAGACAGGCAGAGGGTCCGCCTGGCGAGGCCCGGTTGGCAAATGAGGTTCTGAGGATGAACGGAAAGCCTTTGTTGAACGGTCCAACTGCGCTCTCTGAAGAACAGATGCAGATGCGCGTTGTCTGGCAATATTTCATGGAAGGTCGCACACAGGGAGAAATCGCGCAGGCCTTCTCCACCAATCGCCTGCGCATCAACAAGATTATCGCCGAGGCGCGCCGGTCGGGGCTGGTGACGATCACGTTGAACTCGCGACTGGTGTCATGCGTAGAATTGGAGCGACAGCTCGTCGCCGATTTTTCGTTGCGCCACGCCAGTATCGTGCCGACGCCCGACAATCCTGATCTGGTGCCGGTGCTGGTGGGACAGGCGACCGCCGATTATCTCGTAGACCAGCTGAACACCACCGACATATCGGGGATCGGCGTGGGGTGGGGCGCGACATTGCGCGAGATGGTGCGTCACATGCCTAAGCTGAAACGGCCCGATGTTTCCGTTAATTCCGTCCTCGGCGGTCTCACGCACGGCATCGAGATCAACACCTTCGATATTGCGAGTGATCTGGCGCGACAGCTCAATGCGCAATGCGCTTATCTCGCCGCGCCGATTTACGCTGGCAGCCCCCAATCTCGCGACGCCATTGTCAGTCAGGACGTGTTCGAAAGCGCTTTTGAGCGGATCAGGAAGAACGACATCATCCTTGTCAGTATTGGCGACTTGACGATGCGTTCGCTGCTAATCCGCTACGGATTGCCGAGTGACGTTTCGTTGGATGAACTGATTGCAGCTGGTGCCTGCGGCGATATCGTCGCGCAGTTTATTGACCGGAATGGTAAGCCCATCGACCATCCGATCAACCGGCGCGCCATAGCGCCGTCATTCGAGACCCTAAAAAGCGTGCCGACTGTGGTGTTCGCGTCGGGCGGGCTTAACAAGGCAGAAGCGCTTGCTGCCGCGCTGCTCTCCGGCACCGGCAATGTACTCATTTGCGACGAGGAAACCGCGCGCCGTGCTCGGCAGATTGCGCTTGATGCATTAGGTGTTTAAGGCGAGTAGCCAGATCAGCTACCTTCCAAACTGTGCTGTGAGACGCTTATCATCTTTAGCGATAAATAGCTCTCCTCATCGCTGGCCGCTTTTCTCCAATCAGCGGAAACCATCAATCCAGCTTGGAAATCGCCAAATGCGAGCGATTTTTGGACATCAAGGGGAAAGATAACTACCGCATCAGGCTCCAAAAGCCATGCTTTCGACCATGCACCTTTTTCAGATCCGCAACGTAGTCATCATGCGTTTTGAACTCTGCGAACTCTTCTATCTGATGTGCCAGAGACGCACATTCCATGAGATGTCGCGCGGCGTGCTTGTAACGACTGGAGCGAGCATAATTGAGTGTAAAGTCGATCATGGCACGCAGAAGGAGGGTCGCTGCCAGTGGATATTTTGCGCTTAGCACTTCTGCTGCAGGAGAGAGCAATTCGTAACGATCGCCATCTAGTCCGGCGGCTCGGTGCATTACCAATTTGGCTGCTTCGGCAGGAGAAGGATAGTTCAAAAAGAGTATTAATGCCTGCTGGACATCGGGATGGGTCTGAGCGTATGCAAATGCCTTTTCCTCAGCCTCCACATCGTCAAAATCCGGTAATCGGCGCACAAATTCCTTCAGCATCTCGTCATCGAGAGACTGTTCAAAGCATTGCCAGCGAAACTGTTGTGCTTCTTCACCACGACCGAGCATTTCAAGAGCGTCGGCTCGTGTCGCCTGCCAATCGTAGGGAACTTGATACCGCTCACCGATTTGTGCCTTGTCAAGGATTCTCAAAGCTTCCTCGGCTCGCCCTGCCGAAACCAGCCTCCTGCCGATCTCTGTCGCTACTGTGGGAACAATATGCGTGTGCTCGGCATGCTGAGCGATATACAGATCCACGTCACCTAACGCGTCAGCGATTTGCTGCAAGGACACTTTTGCTGTGAAGAATGCGCTACTCGCATAGACATCGTCACGATAAACAGGCTCGTTTGAGCTCAACCCTGTCAGTTGTCTGCTTTCGTTGGTTCGTTTCGTGTCGCGTGTCTTCGCTCCGCCTTCGAATAGCTGCTGCAATTGCCGCAGCCCTTCTTCGCCAAGGGCCGGTACCATGGATGGGATCAGTCTGTCGAACTGACTGTAGCCATTGTTATTTTGGAGTGCTGCATAAATTCGCCCGACAAGGCTCTCCGTGGAAATCTTGACCTGTCCAGCTATCCGTCCTGCGTCATCAATTGCCTGATGAAAGCTTTCGGTGAGCAATCCGCTACCGTCATGTGTGCGTTCGTAAATAGAATCTCCCAACAACAAAAACTGCCATATGAGTTCGAAAGCCTCATCGGGATTCGTCGGTGCTATTTTTTCGACGATTGTTTTACGCTGGGTTTCCAGATCGGATTTGACCGTCTTGACTTTCTGCCAGTCGATCCAACTCTTGGCGCGAGCGATACTGCTGAGACGTTTGCGAACCTCCCTGGCCAATTCTTCCCCGCTAGAGTTACCAGCAAGTTCCATTCGAAGACGTCGCTTGTGGTTGGCATTTCCGGTACTGATTTCGATCAGCAGTTCAGCCAGTTTCTCTACGCCGAGTGCTTCGAGATTTTTTGCATTGAGCGTCGTTTTGGATGCCATGAAATAAAAGCCATTCGATTAATGCATAGCTGAAATCTGAATAGCGGACTGAACAGGTTTTCACCAGCATGATTAACGACTTCTTGCCTGATTTGGAGAGTGCTCGTCTGGAATGTGAGAGCTGATGGGCAGAGGAAGAGATCCAGTTCGCGATTGACAAAGGCTCGTTGAGGCAACTGTTTGTCGTGATCTCCAGCCAAGACGCGAAAGCAATGGCAATAGGAACGAGATGATGAATAGTGACACGAGTAAGTTCCGGTCTGCTGTAAAAACAATGAGCTTGGAAGTGCTGGAAGACTAGTTCGAATCGGCGGATGCCCCTTTAGAGTGCATGCAATTAACTAATCTTGATGGCTTCTTGACGAGAATAGCTGTTGGCCACGACGAGATTCCGATAGGCGAATGGCTATCAGAGGTCTGGGGCGAGGATCCTGAATTCGTCGATGATGAGGAGAAATCTGCGGCCACCCAAGCTATCGTCAATCTCTATAATGAGATTGTCAGTCAGCTAGCGGAGGGTCTTGCTGAACCCATATTAATGCACATTGCAGAAACCGATGAGTTTATAGTTGACGGTTGGGTGAAAGGCTTTATGCGTGCGATTGCCTTGCGGCCGCGCCGATGGGAAAAGATGATGGGATCTGAAGCTGGTGTGCTTCTGGCTCCGGTCGTGATGCTGACTGACATAGACACATTTACTGATGGGGCAGATCTGGGATTTGACGATTTTTGCGGATCGAAGAGGATGCGATCTATGCGCTGCCTGACGTGATGGTTGCCATCGCTGATTACTGGAGTATGTCGGCAACCGAACGTGGTGAATTAACCTCTGAACTGAGAGCGATATTGAAAAGTCGGACGCAATGATCCTTGTCGATGTGGATCGGGCAAGAAATTCAAGAAATGTTGCGGTGCTCGCGGTTGAATAAACATGTATTCGGCTTGGGCCAGATTCCATGGAAGAAAAGTTGGTCATCAGGTTATATTTGTTTCACAAGATGCTCTCATCATCTCAATGTGTATCGTTGGGGCGATTGTTGAAAGGTTGGTCCGACCATTGAGCACCGCGATCCAGCCTTAGGAAGAGGCGGAGCTAAAAACCAATCTCGTTCAGGTTTGTTTGAGATTTGCCGTTCAGTTTGCCAGATGGCCATGGCACCTATCGCTTAGTTCGCCACGAAAGGTCATGACAGGGGAGCGTGGCCCCCGAGCAGAGATGAAGATCACGCTTTTGTATCGTTGCGATTCGCCGCTTTAACCGGACGGGAGGAAACTTTAAATGAAACGCAGTTTTGCGGCCTTTATCGTTTGACGAACCGGTTGACTTCCGCAGCCTCGTCCATTTCCTTTCGCCGGAAATAGATGGCGCGCCCACAGCGGATTGGACTGTGTCCCTGTACAATGATGATCTGCTCGTCTTTGCGCATCGACTGAGTAATTTCGTGCGGCATGATCAGGGGGCGGCGCTGTAAATTCAGGTTCTCAGATTTCCGCGAAGCGCTGTTTTTTGCATCCCAGCCGATATTGCGTGAACTGCTTTTCACTTCCACCGTCATTTCACCACATTGCGCCGAGACGTTTCGAGCGGTGTCGAGCGCCTTGATCGCGGCGTAGCTTGCGAAGGCGCATCCATCGATCCATGAGAGGGCACCGTCTTTGCCGAAATGTCGTTCAAGCTGGCCAACGGACTGGTACATCAACATCATGCTGATGCCGTATTTGCGTCCGCGATCGCGTGCTTCTTCCAACACGCGCATGTAGCCAAGCAGATCGACCTCATCGAGCATGAAGAGGGCACGGCGCTCAAATGCACCATCGGCCTCGATCATTGCATTGATCAGGGAGCCGATGATCACTCGCCCGATCCCCGGATAGGAACGCAGGATCGATGCGGGGATATTCAGAAATACGTCCTTCTTGCCGGTCGCGATTTCGGCGGATTTGAAACTGTCACCGCAGACAAGCGCCGCGTAATTGTCCAGTGACAGCCACTGGGTATCTTTTGAGGCGGTGGAATAGACGCCGGAGAAGGTCTGTTCGGTCATATTGACGAAAACGCCGAGCGTTTCGCGAATGAAGGTGGACCCAGAATGTTCCTGAACGTCACGGAGCATGGCAAGCACAGACGTTTCAGGTTCCGAAACGATCTGGCGCAGGCTACGTAGATTACGCCGTCCGGAAAACTCCGGCGACAACATCACATGGGCAAGGAGCCCGGTCAGGAGATTGTGCGCCTGGTTCTGGAAAAACGAACCGGTAGAGCTTTCGAAGCGAACGCTTTCCGACAAAAGCATATGGGCTATTCCAACAATGTCCTCCTCTTTCTTCGTGGAGGTCTCAATACCGTCAAGGACGTTGAAGCCCATGATCGGATTGGTTGGATCAAGCACCATCACGTCGCGCTGAAGTTTGTTGCGGCGATGTTCGATGACCATCGGGGCGACTTCGGTTGAGGGATCAAGGCAGATGATCGGGCCGATATAGCGCAGCGCTGTCGGCACGACGTTACTCGTCGTCTTGTAGCCGCCTGATCCGGCAAAGAAGAGCATATGCGTTGAATCGAAATCCTGCTTGTAGGTAAGAAGCGGTGCCTTGCCGCCGCGTCCCCATGTGGCTGGGTCATTTGGATCGAATGGTAGTTTATGAACGAGCTCCTTGTCGACGCGATAACGTTCGCCAACGACGATTTCGCCATCTTCCGGGAATAGTCGTGCTAGCGCCCGCATTGGCAGCCAGTCTGCATCGCCGAAGCTTGCGCGCCGGGCCCGCTTTATCTGTTCAGGCACGACACTGGAAATGCGTGCTGATACAGCCGCGGCAATAAAGCCAATGACAGCGCTGACGACCGCGATCATATCAAGGTATGACAGCGCCTGGTCCCAACTCAATGCCCGGCTTTCCACGAAGGGGGAAAGACGGGTAATTTCGCGCAATGCGTAGAAGCCAGTTATCAGCAGGAAGCAGGCAAGACTTGCCAGCGCGATTGGTTTCCGCTGATGCAATGGCAACATCCAGACAGTCAGGAGCCCGGCAAGTGGGCCGCATATAAGGGCTGGTACAGGAGACGCTCGCAAAACCCAGTATTGCGGTTTCCCTGATAAGCCAGCGGCCAATTCCGGCCAACGCCAGTTGGCAATATAGAATGCTAAACTGGAAACAGCGATTGGCACCAGGACGAGCAATTGGCTTGGATGCGGTTTTGCGCCAGTCGTCATTGCGCAGCATCCGGCTCTTCTTGCCAATGAGGATCTGATGCTTTTGCGCGGAAAGCCATTTCACCGCGATTGCGCAAGCGCTGAAACTCAGCCGTATCCGGTAAAAGTCGCGCCAGTTCCAGCAAGCCACCTAGTAGGAATGCCCGGTCTGCCGTCGACAGACCGGCACGAACGACAATTTCGCCGAGTAGGTATTTTTTGCGAAGGTCTTTCTTGCGTTTAACTGACACGAGGAACCTCCGTCGACGCTCCAGTCCCACCATTTGTCTTTCTATGCGACGCAGCGGATGCGCCACCGCTGTTCCCTTTTTTCCTTTCGCGAAATCGTGTCGTAATTTCACTAATGATTTGATCGATCTCCGTATCGGCGATGTCCATTTCCGCCAAACCGGATTTCGTGGCTGCACGCGCAAAGCGCTCGGCGGACTTTACCAGTAGTTCTTTTCTACGTTCGTGCAGCTTCTCGATTTGCGTGTCGATATCAAGAATAGAATTTTTGCCTGCCATCTATCGGGTTCCTTCCCATTTCACCGCTTTGCCCCTTGTTTATTTAACTGTATATAACAAGATAGTTAAATATGTTATAAAGCGTAAGTATGCAACTATTTGTGCGGTAAGGGCTGTTTTAACTGTCTAAAGAATCGATGTCGATCAAAGCTCGTGTGCCGAGATACGACATCCTTTGGAGGTCTGGAGGAGTGTCATGGCGATCATGTTCGTCAGAGCGAAGGTGATCAGCAGAGGGGCGGGGCGCAGTATTGTCTCGGCTGCTGCCTATCGCCATCGTGCACGGATGATGGACGAGCAGTCGGGAACTTCATTTAGCTATCGTGGCGGGGCTGATGAACTCAAGCATGAGGAACTGGCGCTTCCCGATGAAATCCCTAACTGGCTGACGACAGCCATTGAAGGAAAGACGGTCGCCGCGGCAAGCGAGGTTTTGTGGAATGCGGTCGACGCTTTTGAGAAGCGGGTCGACGCACAGCTTGCCCGTGAACTTGTTATTGCGCTGCCGGAGGAACTGACACGTGCAGAAAACATTGCGCTCGTCCGCGAATTTATCAGGGAAAATCTGACCGCAAAGGGCATGGTTGCCGACTGGGTCTATCACGACAGGGACAGCAATCCGCATATCCATCTGATGATGACGTTGAGACCGCTGACGGAACAAGGGTTTGGCAGCAAGATGGTGGCGGTATCTGGACCCGACGGCAAGCCGTTGCGGGTGATCAAGCCCGATCGTCCGAACGGTGCTATCGTTTACTCACGCTGGGCCGGTGACAAGGAGACGATGAAGGAGTGGAAGATTGCCTGGGCAGAAACGACCAATCGGCATTTGGCGCTTGCTGGCCATGACATTCGTCTTGACGGACGCTCTTATGCCGAACAGGGGCTCGATGGGATCGCGCAAAAGCATCTTGGACCGGAGAAGGCTGCTTTGGCGCGCAAGAATATGGAGATGTATTTCGCGCCGGCCGATCTTGTTCGCCGCCAGGAAATGGCAGATCGGCTTCTTTTAGAGCCTGAACTTCTTTTAAAGCAGCTTGAGCGCGAACGTTCCACTTTCAACGAACGCGACATCGCCAGAGCGTTACATCGTTATGTTGATGATCCAGCCGATTTTGTCAGTATTCGCACACGGGTGATGGTGTCCAATAATCTGGTGTTGTTAAGGCCTCAGCAAGTTGACCGGCAAACTGGTAAGGTGGCGCAACCGGCTGTCTTTACGTCGCAAGAGATCTTGCGCACAGAATTTGACATGGTTGGCTCGGCGGAGGTTTTGTCCAAGCGAACTGGCTTCAGGATCACTGACAAACAAAGGGCGTCGGCGGTGGGGGCCATCGAAACGGCTGATCCTGAGAAGCCTTTCAGACTTGAGCAGGAGCAGATTGACGCTGTCCATCATGTCACCGGTGACAGCGCTATTGCCACCATTGTTGGTCTTGCCGGAGCGGGCAAATCGACGCTTCTTTCCGCTGCACGTATTGCGTGGGAAAGCGGACATCATCGCGTTTTGGGTGCGGCACTTGCTGGCAAGGCAGCCGAGGGATTGGAGGAAAGTTCGGGTATCAAATCGCGAACTCTTGCCGCATGGGAACTTGCCTGGGCGAACGAACGCGATTTGCTGAAACGCGGCGATGTTTTTGTCATAGAAGAGGCAGGAATGGTGCCGTCGCAGCAGATGGCCCGTGTGTTGGAGGCAGCAAAGGATGCCGGAGCAAAAGTCGTCCTTGTCGGTGACGCGATGCAGCTTCAACCAATTCAGGCCGGGGCAGCGTTCCGCGCTATTGCTGAGCGGATAGGTTCTGCAGAACTTGCTGGTGTTCGTCGCCAGCGCGAAGGATGGGCACGCGACGCCTCACATCTGTTTGCACGCGGTGAAGTCGAAAAAGGTCTTGATGCATATGTAAAGCATGGACACCTTGTCGAAGCGCGAACCCACGACGAGATTATCGGCCGTCTGGTTTCAGATTGGGCAGATGCACGCCGCTCGTTTCTCCAGCAATCAAAGGGAGAGGAAAGTGCATTTTCATATTGTGACAAATTGCTCGTGCTTGCCCATACCAACAAGGATGTAAGGCGCCTCAACGCAGCTCTTCGTGAAGAAATGAAGAAGGAAAGTGCGTTGACGGTGCCGCGGGAATTCCGAACTGAACGTGGTATGCGGGAATTTGCTGTTGGTGACCGGATCATCTTCCTCGAAAATTCCAGGTTTGTTGAAAAGCGGGCAACCGGGCTTGGCCCACAATATGTCAAGAATGGTTTGCTTGGTACTGTCGTTTCCACCGGCGGCAGACATGATGATCCGCTGCTTTCCGTCCGTCTCGATAACGGCCGCGACGTTATTTTAAGCGAGGATAGCTATCGAAATATTGATTATGGCTATGCTGCAACCATCCATAAAGCGCAAGGAACGACTGTCGAGCGGACCTTCGTGCTTGCCACCGGCATGATGGATCAGCATCTGACCTATGTGGCGATGACGCGACATCGGGATCGGACAGATCTTTATGCAGCACGTGAGGATTTTGAGCCCAAACCGGAATGGGGTGGGAAATCGCGTATTGACCATGCGGCCGGCGTTACTGGGGAATTGGTTGAGACCGGCATGGCAAAGTTCCGGCCGCAGGACGATGATGTTGACGAAAGCCCTTATGCCGACGTGAAGACTGATGACGGAATTGTGCATCGGCTGTGGGGCGTCAGCTTGCCCAAGGCGTTGTCCGACGCAGGCGTATCGGAAGGCGATACTGTTCTTTTGAAAAAAGACGGTGTTGAAATCGTCAAGGTCACAATTCCGGTCCTCAACACGGAAACGGGAAAGAAAACTTACGAGGAAAGGCAGGTGGAGCGAAACGTCTGGACGGCAAAGCAGATCGAAACCGCAGCCATGCGTCTTGAGCGCATTGAGCGCGAAAGCCATCGCCCGGAACTCTTTGCGCAGTTGGTTGAACGTCTTGGCCGTTCAGGCGCAAAAACCACAACGCTCGATTTCGAGAACGAGGCCGACTATCAGGCGCATGTTCGCGACTTTGCCCGCAGGCGCGGTATCAACACAATTTCCGGGATGGCTGCAGACATAGAAGATAAGGTGGCGCGCCAATGGTCATGGATTGTGGAAAAGCGTGAGCAGGTGGCAAAACTTTGGGAGCGAGCAAATGTCGCGCTTGGCTTTACAATCGAGCATGAGAAAAATGTCTCCTATGATGAAGAGCGATCTGAAAAGCGTGCGGCCGACAACCCGCTCGAGCGGGCCTATCTTATTCCACCGACAACCCGATTTGTCCGTAGCATAGAGGACGATGCCAGGCGTGCTCAGCTCAGTTCAGGTGGCTGGAAGAAGCGGGAGGTAGTCCTCCGGCCGTTTTTGGAAAAGATCTATCGTGATCCCGATAGCGCTTTGGTCACATTGAATGGACTTGCATCGGATGTCAGCGTCGAACCGCGTCGGCTTGCCGATAATCTGCAGCATCTTGGCCATCTGCGTGGATCGGGTCGCCTGATCGACGATCGTATTGCCCGAAATGACCGCAAGGCTGCACTCAGTGCACTGTCGGAATTCGTCCCCCTGGTGCGAGCCCATGCGACAGAATTCCGACGTCAGGCCGAGCACTTCAAAAATCGCGAAGAAAAACGTCGTTCATATATGACCTTATCTATCCCGGCACTCTCGAAGCCGGCAATGGCCCGCCTCACCGAGATTGAAAACGTGCGAGAACACGGTGGACCGGATGCCTACAAGATTGCTTTTGCTTATGCCGTCGAAGATCGTTTGCTGGTTCAGGAGGTAAAGGCAGTCAATGAGGCGCTGACGGCTCGCTTCGGCCGGACTGCTTTTACTAAAAATGTCGATGCCGTCGGCGAACGCAACATGATTGAACGCATGCCAGAGGATTTTGATTCCGGTAAACGCGATAAACTGACCGATCTGTTTGGAGCCATACGCCGATTTTGCGACGAACAGAAACTTGCTGAACGGCAAGACCGTTCGCAGGTGGTTGCCGCCGCCAGCGTGGAGCCGGGGAAGAAAACGAGAGCCTTGTTGCCCATGCTTGCTGCTGTGACGGAGTTCCGAATACCAGTTGAAGATGAGGCTCGGGCGAGGGCGCGCGACGTTGCACACTATCGTCATGATCGAGCAGCCTTGGTTGAAATAGCCAAACACATCTGGCGTGACCCGGCTAGCGCTGTCGACCAGATCGAGGTTCTTATCTTGAAGGGTTTTCCTGGCGAGCGGATTGCTAGAGCCATCGCAAATGAACCCTCAGCCTATGGTGCAATTCGCGGATCTGATCGTATCATGGATAGACTGTTGGCAATCGGTCGCGAGCGACGAAACGCCCTTAAGGCCGTGAGTGATGCGGAAAGTCAGATCCGGTCACTTGGTTCGTCTTATAGGACGGCGCTTGAAAACCAGATCAAATCAATCACCGAGGAACGTCGACGCATGGCAATCGCCATTCCGGGCATGTCGTCAGCTGCCGAAAATGCATTGCGTAAGCTTATAGATGCCACGAAGACGACGGGCGCCAAACCCAATGTTGCCGCCAACTCGCTTGATGCCGTCATCTATCAAGAGTTTGAACGGGTTAGCCGGGCGCTTGACCTTAGATTCGGACGTGATGCGATTTTGCGTGGGGAGAAAACGGTCATCAACCATGTCTCGTCAGCACAGCGTCCAGATTTTGAGGCAATGCGGTTCAGGTTAAAAATTCTTCAGCAAACCGTTCGCAAGCAGGCGCGCGATAAGGTAATTGTGCAGCGCCGACAGCGCAGCATCAAGCAGGTACAGAGCATCGACCGATAAACTCGACTTAAATGAGATGGAACAAGAATGGATAAAACCTGCGATAGTCCCTTCAGTCATATGTTTGTAACGGACGCATGCGCTCAAAACTGCAGGACTATGTCGCTTGTGCGTGGTATTGTTGACGAATGGAGATAGATGAGGACAAAATCGATGACGTGGTTCTGGCCCTGTTGTGGCTGACGCTCCACAACGAGCGTTGCGCCTGGAAGGGGTTTGACTGGTCAACGACGGATCGGTTGCATGACAAAGGCCTGATCTGTGATCCGGTAAACAAGTCGAAGTCATTGATCTTGACGGATGAAGGTCTGCGCCGTTCAGAAGAACTGTTTCGCCAGCTCTTTACGCGGTGAACGTCGGTATTTTGCCATCGTATTCAAACCGACATTCAGGATTTGCAGCGTATTCTTCAGCCCCATTTGCAACTGGATCCTCAATGGTTTTGCTAAGCTATGAGAAGTTGACGGCGGCTTGATCATGATGGGCGCAACCGCACCATTCAAGGGTTTGGTATGTCGTTTATGCGCCTGATTTGCAAGTGCATCGCATAATTCGTTACCGTCCCACAGACCAACGACGTCATCGGGCGGGAAGTTTATTCGCTTCGATGAGCAACGGCCTTTCGCTCTGACTGCAGGGGACATGCGCTCGTCTAGACGCTGTATTCCCAGCCGTCTCCAAAGCTACCAAGATACTTGAACGATTTCGCGCGGGTGTCCTGAGCTGTCGACAGCAACGAGAAACTGCGAGTTTCTAGCGGACCAATCCCCATTGTTCGTCCGGCAAACCAAAGCCGAAATCGCGCATTTGGAATTCATAAAGGTGGCTATTGGTCCAACCTATCGCGGCGTGCAACATTTCGTACAACAGACGGTATTATAGTCCCTGTGAAAGAAAGAGCCAGGCGACTTCAGGTCTTGGGCATCTTTTCACGAGCGAAGCGCTCAATGGAAAAATCGAGAAAGACACGGAGTTTAGGGGCCGTGTGCTAACGTGTGGGATAAAAAGACAAGATACGTAAACTCGGCGGCCTCTCAATTTGCCAGTGCCGATCCGGTTGTGCTCTTTCATTCTCGGTGCACTCAGTATTGACACCAAGCGCTGTGGTTGACGCCATCGGCATGGAAGCCGATCTGACTGGTGTTACGTGTATGGCAAGGAGTGCTTGGGCACGCAAATGGCTACCCATCTGTGTTGCCGCTCACCTTTACGGCGTGGCAGTTGACTGCGGTGGTGTTCTGCTGCTTCCAATTGTCGTAGTTGTTGGTGGCTCCATACCCGCTCCGACGCATTTCAATCTCATGAGGTTCATCTGGCGCGGTCTGGTCGGCTGAAATCTGACTACGTTCTCTGGCTTCGCGAGATTGGGTGCCTAGCATTTCCGGTTGTTTCTGCACTTCTTTTCATCGGTCCTCTGAGGGCGGTACCCCTCGGCTGGATGTTGCTCGGGCGGTCACTAACGATGTTGCAGATTGTCGGTATCACTAACTTTTTTCGGTAGCATCTGGCTCATCCAACATTCAAGCTGATGTGTTTCTTTAAACAACGAGTGCGTGAATGAGTGCCGCCCGACAAATTCCGGGAGATCCTGAAAAAGCCGTCTGACGGCTATGGGATATTCGTGACTACACTGGACGACATAGACCAGCTTCTGCCTGTCAAGTTAAACTTACTCCTTCAAAAAGAGGAAAGACATCAAAAAATCTGCTCCGCATAATATTCAATTCATAAGATGTCGGAGGAAATTCAATGCATTCTTCGCAATCATTCGCTTACGATAGGATTTTTTCTCCTTTGCTTGGAGCTTCCCGATTGACAACTGTTGGAACCGGGCGCGCGATAGCTCATCATGGCGAGATATTGCAGGGAGTTTTCCCTGATGAAGCTGGACATCTCCATAGGGGGTTGATCACATTACCATGTTCAGCGTTCGAATCCGTTATAACTTTTTGGCCCGAAGATGGTGGCGAGCTCTGCACTCGCCCCACAGGCATGAATAAAGCTGCTCGTGCGGCACGGCTGACATTCGAGTTATTGGGGCAGAAAAAATGCGGTGGGTGCCTTACGATTGAAACGAATGTTCCGGTCAGTCTAGGGTTTGGATCATCAACTGCAGATGTTGTTGCGACGATTCGAGCAGTTGCTGCTGCTATGGGCGTGGAACTGCGCAGAACAGTTATATGCCGCCTTGCGGTTGCAGCCGAAACAGCCAGCGACTCTATCGTATTCGGCGAACAGGCTGTACTTTTCGCCCACAGGGAAGGCCGCGTGATAGAATACCTTCCCGGTGAGTTTCCATCTCTGATCGTCGTGGGGTTCATATCGCCGAATGATAAGCCCGTCGACACACTTACATATGTGCCAGCTCGCTATGATAGATCTGAAATTGAAAGTTTTCGCGTCTTGCGCGGCCTTGCTAGGAAGGCAATTCTTGAACAGAATGTCGTTCTACTCGGCCACGTCGCAACAGCAAGTGCTCGAATAAATCAACGTTATCTTCCAAAGCGACATTTCGAGGAGCTTCTCCAAATAGCGGCCTATTGCGACGCTCTTGGTGTGCAAGTCGCTCATAGTGGTAATCTAATGGGGCTCTTGCTCGATGCCAGCGATCCGAACGTAACGGAAAAGGTCGCTGCCGCGTTTAAAAAAGCTGCAGAGCAGGGATTTATGAGCATTCATCAGTTCGCGGTGAACGTCGATGTGCAGCCGCTCCGGGTGGCGTTATGAACTTAACGTCTTTTCTTCACGGTTACGAGACGCCTCAAATAATCGAGCTGAGCCCGAATTTCTATGCGGCCCAGTTTCGCTTGATGAAGCTGTTACCGGCCCACTACATCTTGGATCGCGCAGAAGAAAACAAGCTAATAAAGGCTGGCGGAGATATCGTGGAGACAAGCTCGGGAACCTTTGCGCTCGCATTGGCTATGTTGTCCGCAGTTCGTGGTTATCATCTTACAATTGTCAGCTCTACAAGCCTTATGGATCGTGGTTTTAAAACCCGATTGGAACAACTCGGCACTGCAGTGAGGCTGGTTGAGGACCCGGGGGGAACAGGCAACCAGGAGGGTCGTCTTTCAGAACTACACCGTGTGCTTGAAGACAAGCCGGATACGTTCTGGCCGAAACAATACGACAATCCTGATAATCCTGCAGCCTATTCGCGTCTGGCGGAAGTCATTGTGGATCGTCTGGGGCAAGTTGATTGTCTGGTCGGCTGTGTTGGATCTGGGGGATCGCTCTGTGGCGCAACACGATATCTTCGTCGAGTTTATCCTCAATTGCGTGCGATAGCGGTTGACACGAACAATAGCGTTTTGTTTGGGCAGAAAGCTGGCCCGCGCTTATTGAGGGGGCTTGGAAACAGTATCGTGCCGGAGAACCTTGATCACTGTTTGGTTGATGATGTTCATTGGGTGGGTGCTCTACAAGCCTTTGCTGAAACTCGCCGATTGTATCGTAAATGTGCCCTCTATGTTGGTCCTACCAGCGGTGCTGCTGCTCTTGTGGGAAGTTGGTACGCAAAAAAAACTCCCAATAAGAAAATTGTCGCCATCATGGCTGATGAGGGCTATCGCTACCAGCCGACAGTCTATGCCGATAAATGGCTGAAAAACCTGCCGGGATGGCCGACGGTTATAAAACTAGAGCCTACGCAGATTACGGAAGTTAAGTCAGAGGGCGAGGAAGCCTGGACTTATATGAACTGGGCGCGACGAAAAATGCATAGCTGAAACTTCCTCCCTTTTCAAAGGCGCGAAGTAAGCGCCGTCTCCGCCCCATTGGATTGGCTGTATTTTGAGGCTGGCCGGGCGTGCAAGAAGGTTTCCAGGACTATCTGGAGATTTGCATGGCAGATGATGGATTTGTTGGGCGCTACGAAGTTGTCGAGCCGCGCCGCGGAAACCGCCGTTGGCCAGATGATGTGAAGGCGCGGATCGTGGCGGAAAGCCTTGAGCCTGGTGTTCGTGTTGTTGATGTCGCGCGCCGTCATGACGTTGTTCCGCACCAGCTTTCCTTGTGGCGCCGGCAAGTGCGCGAGGGCATTCTGACGCTGCCTTTTGAGTCTATGCCGGGCCTGTCGGAGAGCGGCGATGCCGAGCCTGCGTTTGTGCCTTTGGCGATTGCGGCAGAGCCGAGCGAGGCGGTGAATGTTTTGGCGCCGCCGAAACTGCGGGAGGCGGTTTCGTCAGTCTTGACGCTCACGATCGGCCCGGACGTTGTGATGCGGGTTCCCGGCGATGTGCCGGTTGAACGTGTGGCCGCTCTGGTGCGCGCCATGCGAGGGACGGCATGATCGTCGCGGGCCAACGACTGCCGATCCTGATTGCAACGCGGCCGGTGGACTTCCGCTGCGGGCATCAGGCGCTGGCTCTGATGGTGCAGACCGAGTTGAAGCTCGACCCGCATTCCGGGGTTACGGTGATCTTCCGGTCGAAGCGCGGTGATCGTCTCAAAATCCTGGTGTGGGATGGCACCGGAATGGTGCTGACCTACAAAATTCTTGAACATGGAAGCTTTGCCTGGCCCAAGGTGCAGGATGGGACGATGCGTCTTTCCAGGGGGCAATACGAAGCGTTATTCGAGGGGCTCGACTGGCGGCGAGTCATAGCGCAACGGGTGAGCGCGCCGTCGGCGGCAGGGTGAATATCCAGCTGCCTTTGCATTGTTTTATTTGGATTTTTTGTGCTGTCTTGCTATAAGACCGCATGTCGTCGCCCCTTGATCTCAGCCTGTTTCCGGACCTTCCGCCAGAGGTGGTGAAGGCGTTTGCGGCGATGCAGTTCGAACTGTCGGTCGAGCGTGCTGCACGTCAGCACGAGCAGGCTGTGGTTGTCGAAAAGGACGCCTTCATCGCCGAGCTGAAGGAACTGGTCGAGAAGCTTGAAGGTCAGGTTCACGACTATCGGCGCACGAAGTTCGGGCCGAAATCGGAAAAGCTCGATCCGGCGCAGATGGAACTGGCGCTGGAAGACCTTGAAACGGCAATCGCCGAAACACAGGCGCGGATTGCCGCCGTCGAGAAAAAGATCGAAGCCAGCGCATCCGATCCGGAAAAAGTCGCTCCTCGCAAGGAGCGTAAGGCCCGGGCGCTGCCCGAACACCTGCCGCGGGTCGAGAGAGTGATCGAGCCCGAGAGCATCGTTTGTCCCTGCGGTTGCGGCAACATGGTCCGGATCGGCGAGGATCGGACGGAACGGCTCGACCGGATTCCGGCGCGCTACGAGGTGATCGTCACGATCCGCCCGAAATACGCATGCCCCAAGGGTCGAACGGGCGTCATCCAGGCCAGAGCGCCAGCGCATCTGCTGGAAGGGAGCTGGCCGACGGAAGCCCTTCTGGCTGAGATTGTCGTCTCCAAGCATTCCGAACATATGCCGCTCAACCGGCAGGCCGAGGTCATGGCGCGACACGGGGTGCCGATAGACCGCACGGTCCTGGCCGATTGGATGGGGCGCACGGGCAGCGAAATCGCACCGGTGGTCGACCACATGGCCAAACGGCTGCTGTGGGAAAGCACGCGGCTCTATGTCGATGAGACCACGGCTCCGGTGTTGGATCCGGGGCGGGGCAAGACGAAGACCGGCTATCTATGGGCCGTGTTGCGTGACGATCGCGGCTGGAATGGCTCCGCGCCGTCGGGCGTGGTGTTCCATTATCGACCTGGGCGTAAAGGAGAATATGCCGCTGAAATCCTCGACGGGTTTAACGGGACAATCCAGGTGGATGCCTACGGTGGTTACTCTCACCTCGCCACGTCGGACCGGGTGGGTGGCGATCCCTTGAAGCTGGCTTTCTGTTGGGCGCACGGGCGCAGAAAGCTGATCAAGGCCACGCCAAAGAGTGGATCGCCCATAGTCGACGAGGCGCTGGTGCAGATTGCCGCGCTCTACAAGATCGAAGACAGTATCCGGGGCTCAGATCCCGAATATCGCCGGGCAGTTCGACAGGACCTGTCCCTCCCGCTGGTGGACGAGTTCTTCACCTGGCTGGCAGCGCAAGCCAAGCGCGTCTCACGCAAGTCTGACCTCGGAAAAGCCCTGGCCTATATGCTGACGCGGCAGGACGGCTTCCGGCTGTTCCTGGACGACGGCCACGTCGATATCGATTCCAACCTGGTGGAAAACGCGATCCGCCGACCCGCCATGAACCGCCGCAACGCGCTCTTTGCGGGGCACGATGAAGGGGGCCGCAATTGGGCCCGGTTTGCCAGCCTGATCGGCACTTGTAAAATGAACGGCGTTGAGCCCTACGCCTATCTGTGCGATCTCTTCACCCGCCTCGCAAACGGCCACCTCGCCAAGGACATCGATGCCCTGATGCCATGGGCCTATGCCGCCCGCATCAAGGCCTCACAATGAGCTCGTCAGGTACTCTTCGGTGAGCTCATTTGACCGCCGAGGATCGGCCTCAGATCGCTGCAATTGAAAAATCAATGGGGCGTGAACGCCGCATACGGCGCGAACGGAAACGACACTAATCGAGAGGCGTCGCGCCAGTTCGGCTTGTGTCCAATTTAATAAGCCTCTCGCGGCGCGGCATTGTGCATTTGTGATGAACACTGTTGGTGCTCATTCTATTGATTGGACGCGATTGATGCTCGTCGATGAGCGATGTAGTTGGCAAAAAAATAGAGACAACTGATGGCAGTTATATTAGAGTGAACATAAGGCAGTGACGCGCTGCCTTGGGGCGTGCAAACCTCTGTTAGCGGTTGGTGTTGGCCGTTACAACATCACACTCCTTGACCTTCTGGTCGGGGAGCCTGTGGCGTATGCAACAGGCCTCCGGCTAAAGGCCACAGGGCCGCCTAACACGGTTTGCAACTCCCCGATCACCAAGGGGTCAATGAGCATTGAGCGGGGGCGTACCGCAAATGCTTCAATTGGAAATCGTGACAATGGCTAATATCGAACATGAAATCGAATATAGCTTCGCCCTTTATACGTACACTTACGGTGATGATCCTAATCAATCCGCGGGACAGTTCTACAGTTCGCAGGCAGAAGCGCGAGAGGATCTGGTAACCTTCCGCGCGTCGTTGATTAGAGACGATGATAGAGACCAACTGTTGCCCGATATGAAGATCATTGAACTGCGTACATGTCCAATAAACCAAAGGGCACTCGTAGAACTTTTCAATGGAATGAATGGAGATTTGGGCGGCTTCATTCGGTCTCGCAGGATTGTGGAAGTTATCACCGAGCCGCAACTTGAACATGAGTAAACGATTTTGTTACGCTGCGTACGAATGGATACGGTCTCGAATTCTGACCAGTAGTTTTTATTTTGAAGTGAATTAGCCGTGAAGCGCCTTAAGCAGTAGAAGTTTGGCGCTTCGGTCAAGTCATACATCGCAATAGCAGGTCGTCTCAGGCAACCGCACCCAGTAAGGGTTTACCATGGGTGAGGCCATTCACCTTATCGACGATCCCACGCGCGTCGATACCAAAATGGCTGTAAAGGTCGCCAATCGTTCCTGTCTGACCGAAATGCTCGACCCCGAGCGGAATCGTCTTATGACCGGTAACCGAACCGAGCCAGGACAGGGTCGCGGGATGCCCATCGATAACGGTAACGAATTTGCAGTGTGGGGGGACATCGTTCATCAGTTTTTCGACGTGGCACTCAGCTTGCGTGAGACCCCGGGCACGCGCGCGTTGTGCGGCGGTCCAGCCCGCATGAAGCCGGTCGGCAGATGTAACTGCCAACACGCCGATATCGCGCCGCCCTTCACCGATGATGCCAGCAGCCTTGATAGCCTCGGGCGCGATCACACCCTGGTAGGCGATGACCACGTCGCAATTCGGTCCAGGTTCACGCAGCCAATAGGCACCGTCAATCGCGCCTTGTCGGAATCGATCATCGATCCGCTTGGTCGGCTGCTCGATCGGATTGGTTGAAAGGCGCAGATAGACCGACCCACCGGTTTCGTCTCTAAGCCAGGTCCGTTCATCGGGATCGCCGCTTCCGTCGCGCTGCATATAGTCGAAGGCCCAGTTCATAATAACAGCAAGTTCGTCGGCGAAAGCTGGCTCGAAAGCAGCAAGCCCATCCTGCGACATCCCGATGAGTGGAGATCCAATCGATTGGTGCGCGCCACCTTCAGGCGCCAATGTCACACCGGAAGGCGTTCCCACGATGATGAATCGTGCATCCTGATAGCAGGCGTAATTCAAGGCATCCAAGCCGCGCCCTACGAATGGGTCGTAGACAGTTCCGATCGGTAGAAGGCGCTTGCCGAAAAGAGAGTGTGAAAGGCCTGCCGCGCCCAACAGCAGGAAGAGATTCATTTCCGCAATGCCGAGTTCAATATGCTGGCCAGCCGGGGTGAATTCCCATTTTGCGGTTGAAGGTATTTTATGATCGATGAAAGTATCAGGGCGCTTTTCGCGGGCAAACAGTTTGCGCCGGTTGACCCATGGCCCAAGGTTGGTCGTTCCTGTAACATCGGGTGACATCGTTACAATTCGCGCGGCTAGTTCCGAGTCTGTTTTCGACAATTCGTCCAGGATTTTGCCAAAAGCCATCTGTGTCGAGATTTCTCGCTCGGCGCTTGTCGGGATCGCTGGTACCACAATGGGAGCGTCGTGGTAACGTCGCCGACCATTGGCAAAAAATGGCACTGTGTCTAGAAGCGTCTGCAACTGCTGCGGATCCTCGACCGTTGCCCATCGATCCCATTCCTGCCCTTCAGGAACGCCCATATGCGTTTGCCATTCAGCCATCTGGGCCTTTGTCATAAGGCCGCCGTGATTGTCCTTATGTCCGGCGATCGGGGTGCCCCATCCTTTGATAGTATATGCTAGAAAGCACACCGGTCGGTCATGATCGATCTCGGCAAATGTCCCGGCCATGGTGCTCACGCAATTGCCGCCGAGATTTTCCATAAGTTCGGCGAGTTCGACGTCGTTGCGCTTTTCGATCAGAGCGGTGACATCGCCCTGATCGCCGAGATCGTCCATGAGACGCCTGCGCCAGACGGCTCCGCCCATGAAGGTCAGCGCCGAATAAAGCTGATTTGGGCAATTGTCGATCCATTCTCGGAGCCGCTCCCCACCGGGTTCCTCGAAGGCCGCGCGTTGCAATGCGCCATATTTGATCCTGATAACGTCCCAGCCGAAAGCGTTGAAAATGTCTTCGATCCGTCGAAACAAGCCTTCCTGAACGATGCCGTCGAGTGATTGCCGGTTGTAGTCGATGATCCACCAAGTGTTGCGCAAGCCGTGTTTCCAACCCTCCTGCAGGCATTCATAGACATTGCCTTCATCGAGTTCGGCATCTCCGACCAATGCGATCATCCGGCTAAGGCATAAGTCTTTGCTCCAGTTCTTCGATGTAATGTAGTCCTGAATCATGGAAGCAAAGGACGTGATCGCGACACCGAGGCCGACAGAGCCAGTCGAGAAATCAACGTCATCGATGTCTTTGGTGCGGCTGGGATAGCTTTGTGCCCCATGGAACCCCCGAAAGTTTTCCATTTTCTCTCGCGTCTGGTTGCCCATCAGATACTGGATGGCATGAAAAACAGGTGAGGCGTGGGGTTTGACGGCAACGCGGTCCTGCGGGCGCAGTGCGGAGAAATAAAGCGCCGTCATAATTGATACCAGAGAAGCGGACGACGCCTGATGCCCGCCAACCTTGATCCCGTCCTCCTTTGGACGGATGTGGTTGGCATGATGAATCATCCAGTGTGACAGCCATAAAAGCCGTTGTTCGATCGTCTTGAGATGTTCATGCTGCATATTGATTGGGCCTCTCGCGTTGTAGTCGCATATGATTGGCTCGCAGAATTCGGGCCGCGTCAATATGCTGTTAAAGTGATCAAGCGTTCGGAGATCGATGGCGGCGCGACGGTTTGACGTCGTAGCTCCTTTTTTCACGAGGGCCGGCGGACGAACCAGACGCCAATGTTCTTGATCATTGGAATGATCAGAATGGCCAGCGTGAACAGGATCAGGCAGATGCTGATCGGGCTTTCGGTGAAAATCATAGGGCTACCTTCGCCGAGAATAAGGCTCTGACGCAGATTTTCCTCAAGTAGGGAGCCGAGCAGAAAGGCCAGCAGGAGAGGGGCCATGTCGAAACCGGCCTTACGCAACCCGTAGGCTACAAATCCGCATCCAATCACGACGCCGACGTCGAACATGCTGTTGTTCAGGCTAAACGCGCCTATGACACAGAACAGAACGATCAGCGGTGCCAGAACGGCCTGAGGAACCTTCAGCAAAAGGACAAAAACGCGGATCATAGGAACGTTGAGAACGACGAGCATTGCGTTGCCGATTAACATGCTGGCGACGATCCCCCAGAAGAGTTGCGGATGTTCCGAGATAATCTGGGGTCCTGGAACGACATTTTGCATCAGAAGCGCTCCCATGATGATGCCGATCACCGCATTTGCTGGGATACCGAGGCAAAGCATGGGAATAAAGCTCGCCTGTGCCGCAGCGTTGTTAGCACTTTCGGGTCCCGCGACACCTTCGATCGCCCCTTTGCCGAACCGCTCAGGTGAGCGGGAGAGTTTCTTCTCCATGAGGTAACTCGCAAAGCCGGCGACGAGCGCACCGCCGCCCGGCAAAAGCCCCAGGAAAAAGCCGAGAACCGTACCACGCGCAATCGGTCCGCCCGAGGCTTTCCAGTCTTTCCGATTCGGCAGAAGGTCGCGCAACCGATAAGAAGGCATTCTCGTGGCTTCGTGCGCTTCTTTCTGTTGGATCAGCATCAGGACCTCGCTCATGCCAAACAGGCCCATGGCCAGTATGGCGATGTTGAAGCCATCACGCAGGTAACTGACTTCAAAAGTGAAACGTTCCGCTCCGGAAATCAGATCGACGCCAACGGTTGAGAGAAGCAGACCGAGCGCCACCATCGTCCACGCGCGGATACGCGGCCCCTCGCCAACGCTTGCCGCTAGCACAAGGCCCAACAGGACGATCGATGACTTCTCGACCGGCCCGAAAGCAAGTGCAACCTTGGTAAAGGCAGGCCCAATAATCGCAATCGCGAGAGTCGCGGAAATGCCTGCGATAAAGCTTCCAAATGCGCTGATGCCGAGAGCGGCGCCGGCTCGGCCCTGTTTGGCCATGGGATAGCCGTCGAAGCACGTCATCACGCTTGAGGCTTCTCCGGGGACCCGCATCAGGACGGAGGTTATCGAACCACCATATTGCGATCCATAGTAGATGCCGGCGAGCAGGATAATAGCGCTTGTTTGATCCAGTACCATGGTAATGGGCAACAATAAGCTAACCGTCGCGGAAGGCCCTAGACCAGGTAGGACGCCAACCGCGGTCCCTAGGACGGCGCCAAGAAGCGCTACCGCGATATTGGTGGGTTCTAGAGCAATGCCGAGGCCCATCATGAGTTGGGAAAGGGAATCGATCATTTATAGCCTCCAAATGCCGTGCGGTAGGGGGACCGAGAGAAGAATTTCAAACAGGACCCAGGTTGCCACGGCGACAGCGGCCGAGAGCAAACCGGCAATCTGCCATTTCATGCGCTCGATGAACAACAGGACTCCTGAGAGGAACAGGAACGCCGCGGCGACAAACCCGAGGACTTCGAGCAAGACGCAGAAGAGAGCGAGTGCCACGCAATAGGCGATGACGCGTGGAATCTCGATTGGGTCTTCGTCGGGCACGACGCCCTGGGTCGTGCAAAGCAGGCTCGTGACAATCAACAGCAGGGCGGCCAGGAAGGGAAACAGACCTGCCGCAGGTTCGCCACTCTCCCAAAGGTGCATGCGAAGTCCACTTGCTGCGGCTCCAAGCCCGATTCCAGAAAGTGCGTAGGGAACGAAACGAGCCGGGTTCATAAATGCTCCTCCATCGTTTCAATCTGACTTCCGATCCTGGTATATGCCTCCTTGACCATGCTCGTGAATTCTTCACTCTTCTGAAACAGAGGATAGCCATTGATGAGTTTTAGAAAGTCCGCATACATCGGGCTAGACACCATTTCGCCGATTGCCTCTTCCCACCAGGAGACGATGTCGGAAGGCATCCCGGCGGGCCCGAACAGACCGTATGAAGCGGGAATGGCGATTGGATAACCCCGCTCTGCAAAACTGACGATGCCTTTCGGGCTCGCTTGCGGGTTCGGACTGGTTTCAGCCAGCAAACGTACAGATCCCGCCGCCAGATGCGGTCCGAAATCTGACGACACAACCATATCGATGTGCCCGCCAAGGAGTGCGGTTACAGCATCGGCGCCTCCGCGAAAGGGAACGAATGTCGCTTTCGCTTTCTCCTTGCGGAACGCGGCGTCTGTCGCGATATGGGCAAGTCCCCGCGGTGCGGCGGTGGCCCACTTCAACTTCGATGGGTTGTTACGGCAAAAATCCAGCAATTGATCCCAGGTCTGATGCGGACTGTCTTTTCGCACAAAACAGGGAACGGAAATCCCAGCATAGCTCGCAATATAGGTGAAGTCCTTTGTCGCGTCGTACGGAACTTTCTGCAGGTGGGGTGCGACCAATACCGGGCTGACTGAATATAACGACAGGACGGAGCCATCCGGCGATGCTCTTCGCACCTGGTCGGTTGCGATTGTTCCGCCTGCGCCGGGCCGAAAGTCCGGTGTCGCAACGAGACCGCGCTCCCGCTTCACATAACTGGTCACGACACGAGATGCGATATCGCCCGCGCCACCGGCTGCGAAGCCGACGATCAGCATCGGATTGTCCGCGGGATAAGGTTTGGTAGCCGACCATGCCAAACGATGGCCGGCTCCGATAAAGAAGGCTGTTGCAGCCAGAAATTCCCGTCGTCTCATTTTCCTTCCCCTTCAATTTGATTAGTGGAATTGCGGGCGTATCGGTATTTCTTTGCTAGATGTCGCAATGCCTGAGGGCGTCTTCGATATTGCTGAAGCGCGGGAGAGGCTTTTCCGAAATGGATTTGTCGATGTCCTTCAGACCAGAAGCCGTGACAACCGCGACAGCGCTTTCATCTCCGCGGATTATGTTTCGACGTCGTGCTGTCGCGATAGCAGCGAGCGGCATCACGGAAGAAAGCTCCAAAAATACGCCTTCGCTCGCGGCAATTCGCTCTTGAAAGGCGACCAGACCGTCATTGGCGACGGGAATGGCGGTGCCGTTGGAAGCGCGTAGCGCCTTGAGG
Organism: Brucella lupini; assembly: GCF_002252535.1. Lineage (NCBI taxonomy): Bacteria > Pseudomonadati > Pseudomonadota > Alphaproteobacteria > Hyphomicrobiales > Brucellaceae > Brucella > Brucella lupini. Next base: position 49,481 of record NZ_NNRN01000023.1, on the reverse strand, counting down.
GCCTGGTATGTGCTTCTTGTCGCTCCAACCGAAACGGCGAGCGCATTGAACGAAGCGGCCATGTCGGGTATCTGGTCGCTTCGAGTCTCAAGCGCTGTGGCGAGAGAGCCATGCGCTTCCGCCGCAAGCAGGCGCGGCATCCGGGCGATCAATCCGTCTACCATCAACTCGTGAAATCCGAGCCAGGCGCCCGCGATCGCGTCGCCATAGCAGACCGGAAACGCGCACCAGTCCGGCACTTTCCCATTGAACTGTTCGATTATTTCGTAGGCGAGGGTTTTGTACCCCTCGATGCCGATCGGATGGCTGCCGACAACTGGATGTCTGTAAGGCGACGTTGCAAACCAACCATAGCGTTCGACACCCTTGGCGAGAAACGGCCAGCGCTCCTGCTTGTTTTCGAAGGGTACGATTTTGGCGCCATATTTCTGGATTTGCGAGAGCATGGGCCCCGCAGAACCCGCAATGGTCGCAACGATGCACTCAAGTCCCGCGCGCGCTGCATAAGCGGCGAGCGATGCACCAGCGTTTCCGCTTGAACTCGTTGCGACGACTGATGCACCTGCCTCTACCGCGGCCGTTACCGCGACGGTTGAGAACCGATCCTTATGTGACCAAGTTGGATTGTAGCCCTCGTTCTTGATGAAAAGATTTGGCACGCCGATCACTGCACCGATCCGTTCCGATCGAAGGAGTGGTGTCAGACCTTCGCCCAGAGAGACAGCGGAGCTCTCATCAAAAGGGAGCCTTTCAGCATAACGCCAGAGCGAAGGCAGCCGGGCTATTCCCTTAACGGTCGAGGTTGCAGGAGTGGGAGCACGATAAAGCACTTTCAGATTTGAAGGAGCGATTTCCAGACATGACGGGCAACCGCGTGAATCGATCGGCATGTCGATCGGAAATTCGTTACCGCATCGATAGCAGGAATATGCTGCGATCCTGTTCATCATCACAGCACCATCAGGCTGTCGCCATTGTTGGTCAGCAATTCCGCGCCGCCCGAACGGACGACAAGCATATCCTCGACCTGAAGGCCAATATGTCCCAGTTCGTAATACGGCGTCTCGATACAGAGAACCATTCCCTCCTCAAGGATATCGGAGCTGCCTGCGGCAAGAAGCGGAAGATCATATCCATCCAGACCGATGCCATGGCCAACATGACTGCGTTGGTAATGAGGGATGCCCTCTGCGCGTACCGTATCGACAACGATTTCAAAGATCTTCGATACGGAAACGCCTGGGCGGATTTGCTCAATGCCTCGCTGAACGCCTCTGTTCAGCGCATTGTACTTGGTCCGAACTTCCTGCGATGGCTCTCCAAAGCTGACATTTCGCGCAATATCCGCACGATAGTGCCTGAAGTGGCCGCCGACATCGAAACGGATCATATCGCCAGCCTTGAGTGCACGATCTGAAGGCTGGACATTCATCAATGCGCTACGCTCGCCAAAACCGATACAACCCAAAACCGGAAAGCCATCTTCCTCGACCGTCTGGCCGTGAAATACTCTGGCGAGATCATGTTCTGTCGCGCCGACGGTCGCAACTTTAAGCGCAGAAGCAATGGATCTCTCGGTAATCGCGCCGACGGTCGTGAGTCTTTCAATCTCTTCAGAAGTCTTGACCGCCCGAACCCATCGGAACAGCGCAGCGGCGTTAATCCAGTTGACGTCGGGGAGCTCGCTACGCAGCTTCTCCATATCGCCAGGCAATAATCCGCTTTCATCAAGGCCAATGCGGGCCTTCAACAGCCTTTGTAAGCGGATTTCTGTTATAAGGGCATCAATTGCATTGCTGTCGTCAGGCAGATTGAAGAGTTCTTTCTGTCTAAAACTTACCGCGTCGAGTTCCGTTGAAGAGGCAGTATCGACAGTGAAGGAGCCGAATCTACGGACTTTCGTATCAACGTTTTGATCGGCGAGGAGATCGAGTGTGGAAGTTCCAGTGATGACAACCGAGGATTGAATGTCCGTTTTCGCTTGACGTAACACGAAGGCCTGCGGTCCGCGCCTGATCCATTGTGGCAGACACCAGAAACCACTTGTGTAAAGGACATTTTCTGGTGACGTAGCCACTATTGCCGCTAGATCATGTTTGATCATTGCTGTTTGAAGACGTTCTTCGTGTAGTAACATTGGCTATCCTTTCCTCCTCAAAATTTACGTTTCTTCAAAACCCAATCCTTTCGAGATACGATCCGCAGCCGTAACTATCTTATCCGCTACGTCGCTGATCTTGACCTTTGGGTAGACCGCACGCGGAAATGCGATACTTATTGCGGCTGCTACCGAGCCCGCCGCGTCATAAATTGGAGCTCCAACCGAAATGACTCCCTCTAGATTCTCCGACATGGCCGTGGCGTACCCGAGCGAGCGTCCAAGACGTAGTTGCTCAACCAATTTGTCTACTTCCACGACTGTTCGTTCTGTAAGGCGCCGGAGCGGTTCATGGCCAAGCAGATCTGCAATCAACCTATCGCTCATACCGAATAGCAAAGCCTTGCCGAGAGCGGTTGAGTGAAGCGCCATCGACTCACCAGGATGGGCGCGAATGACGACAGGACTGTCGGATTGTACGGCGAGTACATAAACGCCAGCAGATCCGCGTCTAACGCCAAGGAAGCCGTTGAAACATCCGCCAGCCGCCAGCTGTTTGAGTTCTATTTCCGCAAGTTTCAGAAGTCTGCTGCGTTGAAAAACATGCTGCGCAAGCCCAAGCACAGCGTAACCAATTTGGTAGCGGCGATTGTTTTCTTGTTCCACGTGACCTTGCGCAGCCAATGTATTCAGCAGCCTTTGGGCAACTGAGGGTGTCAATTCGAGCCGTCGTGCAATTTCCCGCACACCTAAGGGTTCACGTGCGTCTTTGAGCAAATTGAGGATCAGAAGGCCTTTTTCAAGCGAGAGATTGCTACTCATATTTTGTTCCAATTATAAGAACATTGTTCCATATAATGTACATTAAAGTCCTTACGTCGACTGCGTGTCAAGCGGAATGTTCATTATAGTGTGTCGTCATATAGTGTACGCCACTGCAACCGTCGTCAGATGGACATACGCTCGGTTGTTGGTCTCAATGTTCAGAGAATTCGGCGAGAACGCCGCCTGTCGCAGGAAGAATTGAGCTTCCGTGCGGCGAAGACACGTGCCTATATTAGTGGGCTGGAAGCGGGGAAGCGCAATCCGACCATTTTAACGCTCGCGATGCTGGCCGATGCCCTTGCGGTCGAGCCGAACGATCTACTCCGCCGACAGCAGAAGGTTGATAAATAAGGAAATAGCGGCCCAATCACCTTTATTTTTGTGGCGTTAGGAAGGGGCGCTCAATGAGGCGTTCCGCATTAAATTGCAGGGCAAGAGACAATGCCTCAATGGTCTCCAAGGTGGGAGAGCATTCTTCTCGTTCGAGTTTGCCAATGAAGTTTCGATCAAGGCCAGCGAACTCGGCCAAGCGTTCTTGAGTAAGGCCAGATTCTTGACGACAAAGCCGCAAATTTCTCGCAAAGATAGCTGTGAGTCTCATGCAATCTAGCAATCCAAATTTTCACGATCAAAGCCACCTACTATAATAATCAAACGCATGTGGTCGGTCTTGCGGCACCGTAGCTTAGAGCGATATTTCTTTGAACGAATTTAGCTGGCAGTGGATTTGTAGTTCAAAAGGATTTCTGCAGTCTTTTTCCTGGAAGATATGAGAGAATATTCAATGATCTCTAGGTCACGGGCTTCTGTTTCGCTCGACAGTTAGAGGTAAAACAGTTGCAAAAAGATGGGGTATTCAAGAAATCCAATCGGAAGCTGCTGACCTCACAGGAGAGAATTGTGTTGTATTGGACCGCGGAGGGAAAAACACGATGGGAAATCTCTATTATTCTGGGGGTTGCGGAAACCACAGTCGTAACTCATCTGCGAAATTCACGTATCAAGCTAGGTGCGACGAATAAAACGCATGCGGTTGTTGAAGCAATTCGTCACTCCGAAATATCGGTATTCAACAAGTCGCATGGGTTTGCGCCACAGGGCAGTGGGCCATTTCCATTAGCGACAAAACACGGAGCCAATACGAACGGTGGATCGCGCGCACCGCTTTTTAATGCCGCCCGTTTTCATAGGCTCAGCGAGTCGATTGCGAATGCGCAGTCTCCTGAACAATTTTTTGGGGCGATTGACAAGAGTTGTGCCGTCTTAGGTTTTGATGCTGTCATTCTTTCCTGCCACAAATCAACCAAGGAATCGCTGTTGCTCGACCCAACATACTGTACCATTCCGTTGGATGTCATGCGTGAATATAAGCGTCTGAACTGGATTGAGAGTGATGTCCTGCTTGCACAATTAATTGGTGGTAATCGCGCTTTCGTCTGGGATAGCACCTACGACCGCTACAGGGATATTCGAAGCCAGAGCTTTCTTAATTTTCTAAAGCGATTCCGTTTGGTGACTGGGATCTTGGTGCCTCTTGAAGATGAAGAAGGTTTCAGAAGTTTTGTGGCGTTTCACGCCTACCTCGAGCGCGACTTCGATATAAATACCGTTAAGGTAGTGCGCGAATTCGGAATGAAGGCGAAAAAGAAGGCAGCAGAACTCGGATTATAGTCGGCTTTGAAGCGCGATCCAGAATATGGAAAGGGTTTGCAATGCACGAATTGAGTATTGAGGGTTTCATTCGTTCGGTAGATGCTGTTGGTGTGTCGAGGGTAATAACAGACAAGATTAAACCATTTTGTCTCTCGGTATCGACTGAACGACACTCGACTTCATTTGTGTTTTCAAATGGAAAGGCCGTAATGAAGTATGAGAAAAATGGAATTTCTATTTTCATTTCGGCCAATGGCGTTGTTGAGTTTTATGGAATTCGATCAATTATCTATTGTTATATATTATCGTTAATTAAAGAAAATAGTATATACTGGTTTCCGTCCAGAAAAAATATTTAGAAGAGAATGAAATTCCGTTATGTGCAGGCTGACTTCAACTTTGAAGCTAGGTGTCGATAATATTAAACAAAAGTGCGTGTCAGTGGTGATCACAAATCAACCGTCGTTTAACTCACCGAACCGACCAAAATATTCAGCAGTTGTGTAAATGGAAGCTGTCGTGAATGCTGGTCAGTTCGACTTCCGTACCGTTTTTTCTATATTAATTTTATCAGTAAAAATGAGGGAGCCTAACCAACAGAACGAATTTGCGCAAAAACCTCAGGCGCAAACTCGAACTGTCGTGCTGTGCCTCTACCCATGGAATTCTTGCCCATTGTTTCGGTCAGAATGCCGCGTTGCACAAGGGATTCCATCGTTTCAATGACGCCGCCACGGGTCATTCCTGTAAAAACCATAACATTTGCAAGGGTTAAAGGCTCGTGAGCCTGATGCATCATGTAGAGAATGTTTACCATTCCAATCTGTTTGATGCGGGATTGAGGTGATTCATCCGCGAGCGGTTTTTCGAGAATTTCACGAACCGCGAAGACCGCCAATGCCTGACTTTGCCATCGATCACTTAAAAAGCTTGCCATTCTTTTAACTATGCATTATTTGATTAGTATGAGTGCTGGTGACCTTACTTCATCATAACGTCGAAAGACGGTCGATAACGGAGTTATGAGCATGAGAAGCTTTCTCTTAAAACTTGCGATAGGGGTTATGGGTTGCGGTTCACTATACCTCATTCAAGCTCCCGACGCTCGCGCCGAAAGCTGGGGATGCCAAGTTATCCTGTGTTTATCCAATCCTGGCGGCCCAATGCAATATTCCGAATGTCGACCGCCTATCCAGAAACTTTGGAGTTGGCTGGCCAGAGGCCATTCATTTCCCACTTGCAATGGTATTGGTTTCAAAAGCTCGCGGCCGCGCTATGAGCCGTATTATTGTCAATCCGGATATCGTCTATTTGCCGGACAAAGTGCAGGCGGACGTGCGGCGACATGTATCTCAACATCTCTTCAGGCTGTGGATGGCGCCTTTTGCCGGAACGAAAGAAGCATCGCCTCCACTGAAAAGACGGTCATCTCGCCGCGAATGCAGCGAAACAATAGCCGCAATCAATGCTTGGCATATGTAACCACCCGGCCATTCGTTCGCGAAAAACCGAGTTATATCGATGTGACCATCGACCGCTTGGGTAAACACAGAGTGTGGTACTAAGCCATGCCTGTTTCGTTTCTCGTTCTCGCTCAAACTTGCGCAGCTTTTGTTTCGCCCGAAACGCTTGCCGGTGTCGTCAGCCTGGAAAGTGGTTTTGCCCCTTTTAATATTCGCATTAACAGCGGTTTGCCGCTCAAGCAGCAACCGGCGACCAAAGCCGAAGCGATCGAGGTTGCAACTTCACTTGTCGCCGGGCAGCAGGACATTCAGCTTGGTCTGGGCGGTATCAGCCTTGAGGACTTGAGAAAATCAAATCTATCGATCGCTGACGCATTCGATCCCTGTTTGAATCTCAAAACAACTGCTCATCTTCTCGATGGCTATTATCGCCATGCAGTCGAGGAAAATTTCGACCCGATAAGGGCTGAAAAACGGATGCTGATATCCTGGTATGGGCGTGGTGACGCCTCGATCGGTGAAATGGTCCGATACGACGAACAGGTCTTCCAGAAAATCAAACAGCTCCGGCCAAGCATGGCCAAGCTCGTCATCGAAAATGCCGTGGAGAAAAGGGGCGGGGCGCATGAAACATCTGTTGGCGCTGTGACAAGCAAAAGCGGACAGAGTGCGGCCAATAATGCTGCGGAGGAAGCAGCTTCCGTCCCATCTCTATCCTCGTGGGATGTCTTCAGGAGCCCACGCAATTTATCGGTTCTCGTGTTTGAGAACAATCAAAAGGAGCAAAGCGAATGAATTTCTATTGCCGCCTCCGCCCAATTGTCGCCTCTTGTGTTATGGCTGTTGCCATTGTGCCAATAGTGAGCGCGCCTGCATTTGCACAAGCCGCTGGCATCGAAACCATTCTCCAAAACATCGTTGATCTCCTCACCGGCAACATATTCAGACTGCTTGCGACCATTGCGGTGATCGTGATCGCCATCGCATGGATGTTTGGTTACATGGATTTGCGTCGGGCAGGGTACTGGATCATCGGGATCGGCATAATTGCTGGTTCATCCGAGCTTGTTGGCACGATCGTTGGAAGCTGAGCGATGACAAGTGTTGGACCAATCTTCGAAGAAGACACGTTGTTTCTCGCCTGCACCCGACCCGCTATGGTTGCTGGCGTGACGATGGAGGCCATGGGCATCAACGTCATGGCAACGACGATATTCTATCTCCTTGCTGGCTCGATTTCCTATGCTCTTGTCGGCATCGTTTTCCATTTCGTTTTTCGAGCTCTCATCAAACACGACCATAACATGTTTCGCATTGTGCTCGCATGGGTGGATACGCGTGGTCGATCTCGCAATAGCGGATATTGGGGTGGGGCAACGCTATCTCCGCTTTGCCTGATACGTCGATATGATGAAAGGGATCTCAACCTTGCCTGACATCATGAAGCTAAAGGTCCGAGAACTTCGACCGGAAATCTACATTCCTTACGTCCGTCATGTCGATGAGACGACGATTGCTCTTAACGCCGGAACGCTGATGGTGATGATCGCACTGGAAGGAGTGTCATTCGAAACGGCAGATGTGCTCGATTTGAATGGATTACACCGTGACCTCAACACCCTTTATCGCAACATCGCCGATGAGCGGCTTGCCTTATGGACGCATGTTATCAGGCGGCGGAACGACAGTTATCCGGACGGAGAATTTTCGGCAGCGTTTTCGAACGCCCTTAACGAAAAATATCGCCTCAAGATGGCTGGCGAAAACCTCTTTTGTAACGACCTTTATCTCACGCTGCTCTGGTCTCCGGCCCGTTACGGTGCAGATAAAACCACGCGATTTTTTTCAAAGCTAAGACGAGCGCAAAATGTCGAACTTGATGAGGAGGCGTTTAAAGATCTTCAGGACAAGGTGATTAATGTAACTGCAGGCCTGGAGCGGTTTCAGCCGCGCGTGCTTTCGCTTTACGAGCGAGGCGGGCTTGTATATTCACAACTGAGCGAAGTTTTGCACCAACTGGTTGGTGGTAGGCGCGAGCCCGTTCCGTTGACGGAAGGACCAGTTTCTTCCGCTATTTACTCTGACCGCGTTATCATCGGGCGAGAAACTGTCGAGATCCGGCACGAGGCCGAAAACCGCTATGCCGGTATACTGAGTTTCAAAGAATATCCAGCTCGCACCAGAACAGGCATGCTCGATGGAGTGCTCTCTAGTCCATTTGAATTTATCCTGACGCAATCCTTTGCATTCACCTCCAAATCAGACGCTCGATCGATCCTGGGTCGTAAGCAAAATCAGATGCTTAGCAGTGGTGACAAAGCAGCATCCCAGATTGGTGACCTCGACCGAGCGATGGACGACCTTGAATCAAATCGATTTGTTCTGGGCGGGCATCATCTTTCGCTTGCCGTCTTTGCTTCCTCCGTCAAAGATCTCGCCGATAACCTCGCCAAGGCGCGGGCAAGTCTTACGAGCGGTGGGGCCGTCGTTGCACGCGAAGATCTTGGATTGGAAGCCGCCTGGTGGGCACAGCTTCCTGGGAATTTCCGCTACCGTGCACGGTCCGGGGCGATTACATCGCGTAATTTTGCAGCGCTTTCACCCTATCATTCGTATCCGATCGGTCAGAAGGACAATAACGAATGGGGACCAGCTGTCGCGCTATTGAAGACGGCTTCCGGGTCACCGTTCTATTTCAATTTTCATTACGGCGATCTCGGCAATACCTTCATGTGCGGACCATCGGGTACCGGTAAGACGGTCATCATCAACTTCATGCTTTCTCAACTCGAAAAACACGATCCTCATGTTGTGTTCTTCGACAAGGATCGTGGAGCCGACCTTTATGTGCGGGCCGCCGGCGGAACATATCTTCCGCTTAAAAATGGTAGTCCGACCGGATGCGCTCCTTTAAAGGCGCTCGAGCTCACGCCTGAAAATAAAGTGTTCCTTGCTTTATGGGTTGGCAAACTTGTTCGCTCCAACGTTCGAGATTTGACCGTAACCGAACTGCGTGACATCGCTGTTGCGATCGATGGCCTATCAGATCTGCCTAGAGAGCGCCGAACGATTGGTGCACTACGCACATTCTTGAACAATACCGATCCTGAAGGGATCGCTGCCAGGCTTCGCCGTTGGGAACTCGAAGGGCCGCTTGGCTGGGTGTTCGACAATGACGATGACGATATTGGCCTCAACGAATTTGCCCCGATGAGGGCAGGAAGAGGCGGGAAATTCGTCGGCTACGACATGACGGAGTTTCTCGACCATGAAGAAATCCGCACGCCCCTTATGGCCTATCTGTTTCATCGTGTCGAACAGCTGATTGACGGAAGACGCATACTCATCGTCATCGATGAATTCTGGAAAGCGCTGCAGGACGATGGCTTTCGCGATCTGGCGCAAAACAAGCTCAAAACCATCCGCAAGCAAAATGGTCTGATGCTGTTTGCAACACAAAGCCCGCGCGATGCGATTGTCTCTCCAATTGCTCATACGATTATCGAGCAATGTCCCACGCAGATTTTCCTCCCGAATTCGCGCGGTAATCACGCTGACTATGTCAATGGGTTCAAGCTTACCGAACGTGAATACGAACTGATTGCGCGCGAACTATCAGTCGAAAGCCGGCAATTCTTGTTGAAACAGGGTCACAACAGCGTCGTTGCAGAGCTCGACCTGAACGGCCTTGATGATGAACTGGCTGTTCTTTCCGGTCGTACCGGAAATGTCGAGCTTGTCGATACGATCCGCGCTGAAATCGGGAACGATCCTGCGGACTGGCTTCCAGTTTTCCTGAAAAGAAGGAGTGCAAGTTGATGGCTTCCTATAGACGTTTTTGCGCAATGATGGCTGCAGTGCTGACCTTGTCGACAGGAGCTGCGATGGGGCAGGGCATCCCTGTCATTGATCAAACAGCGATCGCCAAACATCTGGAAAGTATCGCGCAGTTGAAATCGCAGCTCGATGCTCTTCATCAGCAGATTGAGAAGGCCGAAGAGCTTTATACCTCTTTCAACAAGCTGACAGATATGGCGGATGTCGCACAGGTTCTCAATGATCCAGCGATCCGAAAAGCCCTTCCGCCGGAATTTTCTGCCCTGGAAGGATTATTTGAAGGCAATGGCAGTGGGGCGTTGAACGATGCTGCAACAAAATTCCTCGACAAAAATACGACCTACAAAACTTCCGCTGACGATTTTTACGCAAAAGAACTGTCCCGTGTGCAGAACAAAAATGCCGGCCAGATGGGGATCGGCCAGAAAATTTACGACACAGCAACAAAACGCATCGAAGGAATTGATGAACTACGTCAGAAAATTTCCACGGCAAGTGAAGCCAAGGAAATTGCCGATTTGCAAGCAAGGCTTCTGGCCGAGCAAGCCTTTGTGCAAACCGATGTGCTGCGCATGGAAGGCTTGCGCATGGTTCAGCAGGCGCAAACGCAGGTTGATGATCAGCGCAAGGCAGAAGATTGGCGCCGTCGCATGGATGCAATGAAGGGGGCGCTGAAATGAAAAATGTCCTGATCCTGACAGCGTCCGTCCTTCTGTCTGCATGCACAGAGAAAGCTGAAGCGACCTATACGGTCGAAGAATTGTTGACCGATCACGGAATGCTGTCACGCATTCTCGACAAGTGTCGCAATAATCCAGGTGAGTTGCGCAATACGGTTAACTGCATGAATGCCGAAGCAGCCAATAGCAAGTTGCGTTTCCAGAATATGCGCAAGGCGCTTGGAGGCTAGCACCGTGTATCACGTTTTCGAGTTTATTGATGGACAATTCAAGCGGCCGTTGGAGATGTTCATATCCGATGGGACGTCGAACATTGCCGAATGGGTTTCCGGCCCGCTTACTGTTGCCGTGACCCTTTACGTTATCTTGTTTGGTTATCTTATTTTGCGCGGTTCGGTGCATGAACCCATCCTTGATTTTGCTTTTCGCGCGATCAAGCTTGCGATCATCATGACGCTGGTCAAGAACGCCAGCGAATACCAGACCTATGTCACCAATATTTTTTTCGAACAGCTGCCGCGCGAGATTTCGCAAGCTTTAAATTCCGGTGCGGCGCCGAGCGCATCGACCTTCGATAGTCTGCTGGATAAAGGACAGAACTCAGCGACCGACATCTGGTCACGATCCTCCTGGCCCATCGATATTGTAACTGGTGTTGGCGGATTATTGGTAATTGGCGTGAGCTTTCTTGTCGCGGGAATAGGCTATGTCGTTTCACTTTATGCGCGATTGGCACTAGCCATCGTGCTGGCGATCGGCCCAATCTTCATTGCATTTGCCATGTTCCAGTCGACGCGACGCTTCACAGAGGCCTGGATCGGACAAGTGGCAAATTTTGTCATTCTTCAGGTTCTTGTCGTCGCTGTTGGAGCGCTGCTGATTGCATGCCTCGACACAACTTTTACAGCAATCGAGGGCTATTCCGACGTCTTGATGCGTCCCATCGCGCTTTGTGCCATCGGCATTGCCGCTCTTTATGTCTTTTATCAGCTTCCAGGCATCGCTTCGGCTCTCGCGTCCGGCGGAGCGTCTCTGGCTTATGGCTACACAGCTTCACGCGATGCGCATGAAGGATTGCTTGCCAAAGCAACGTCGCGGAGCGCGGGGTTTGTGGCTCGCGGCACACGCATGATGAGAAGAGCATTGTGAGCGAAGGAGACCTGCTTATGACCTCGTCTGCGGCGATGAAAAACAGGTATTTGTCAGTAATCAAACCGACCTTGTTTCTCGGGATCGCGCTCGCACTTGTCAGTTGTGCGTCGCTGACAAATCCCTTGCCGAAATGCGATGGAAATGCGCGAAGACCTCTGAACCGCGCAATGTGGCAATGGGAAAGATCGAGTGCATCGCCGAAGCCCGATGCGCAAGCCATCACGCGCTTTGTCCATGAGAACAAACAATCGAGCGCTTTTGATCATTTCGATATTGATGCCTCTTTCGGCGATTGCGAGGATTGATGGTCACGACAGACAATCTCAAAAGCTATTTCGAAAAAGCGCGTCGCTTTGATCAAGACCGCATGATCGAGGTTGAGCGTTCAAATCGCTTGGCCTGGTCGATCGCAATTGCGGCCGGAATTGTTGCTGGCATATCAATCCTTGCAGTTGCAAGCCTTGCGCCGCTGAAAACTGTCGAACCTTTCGTGGTTCGCGTCGACAATTCCACCGGGATCGTTGATGTCGTTTCCGCGCTGTCGGCGACTGCTGGTACTTACGACGAAGCCGTGACCAAATATTTTGCAGCAAAATATGTTCGTGGACGCGAAGGCTACGTCTGGAGCGAAGCCCAGGAAAATTTTCGAACAATTGCGCTTCTATCCACACAGGCAGAACAGGCGCGGTTTGCGGCCACTTATCGCGGCAGCAACCCGCAATCACCACAAAATGTCTATGGCCGCTCTGCCACGGTGCGGATTAACATCGTCTCCATCGCGCTCATCAATCAAAACGTGGTGTCGGTACGCTACATACGTAGCCTAACGCGCGGTGAAGAAGTCCGGACAACTCATTTTGTTGCGACCCTTACCTATTCCTACGCCAACGCTCCCATGTCATCGACAGACCGACTGGTGAACCCGCTTGGTTTCGCGGTTAGTGAATATCGTGCAGATCCGGAGGCAATCGATTGATGCGTTTTCCAATCATTGTCACATTTTTTCTGGCTTCATCCGCTTCCAGTGTCCTCGCGTTGGAGATACCAACAACAGCATCGCAGGACAGTCGTGTCCGTTTTGTCAGTTATCAGCCCTACAATATCACAAGGATCATCGGATCCTTGCGCTCCTCGGTTCAAGTCGAGTTTGCCCGGGATGAGGAAATTGCACATGTGGCGCTTGGCAACAGCGTCGCCTGGGAAGTCGCACCAGCCGGTAATATCCTGTTTTTAAAACCACGAGAAAACCAGCCGGTTACCAATATCTCCGTTGTAACGACACGTCGGGACGGGTCTACGCGCAGTTACCAGATGGAACTTAAGGTGCGGGAGGGTTCGGTAGAAGTCGGAGAGAATACTTACTTTTACGTGAAATTCCGATATCCACACGACGAAGCTGAACTGCGTCGCCAGCAAGCTGCGGCTCAGGCGCGCACAGCCCAAGCCAGAGATGCTGATAATGTGCTGTCGCTTCACGAGGCATATGGTCCGCGCAATTGGCGCTACTCCGCACAAGGGGCACAGGCACTGGAGCCGCAAAGCGTCTACGACAACGGTAAAATCACAACATTCTCCTTTGCGGGTAATCAGGAAATGCCTGCAATCTATATGGAAAATTCTGACGGTTCGGAGAGCCTCGTGCCCAAAACTGTCGATGGCAATCTGGTCATGGTCCATACGTTAAGCCGCAAATTCATTCTGCGACGGGGCAAAGATGTGCTGTGCGTATTCAATGAAGCCTATGACCGGGTTGGCATCAACCCTGCCACAAACACGACGTCTCCGTCCGTTGAACGCATCGTGAAACCGGATCTGGCGGGACAGGGGAAGTGAGTAAGATGGCCGAGAATGAGGAAGACAAGATCCCTGGTGAGCGCGCCGAAACGGTTACGGCTACACGCATCGACAATAATCCTGTTCTCAAGCGCGGGGCTGTTGCACTCGCCATTGTGTTGTTCATTGGCTTTGCTCTTTGGTCGACATCTGGAAGCAAAACAAAGGATAACAATAGCCAGACCGAGCGCGTCGTGATCCGCCAAACAACACCCTTTGAGGCGGCAAGAGAAAAGACAGAACCGGTTGAAGAAAAGCCGGAGGTAAAACTTCCAACACCGGTCCTTGAAGAACCTATGCCCGAAGTGGACGAATTGCTTGATGCCGCCCGTCGTGCGCCCGTCATGGCTTATAGCGGAGGGCAGAAAAATTCGCCCTCACGAGGCGGAGGGGGGAACGGTAATAATGCGGTAGAAGATAGGAATTTTATACCGATCGACGGCAATTTTATTGGCCAGAACCAGCAGAATGCCGATGAACAACGGTTCGAAAATCTGCTGCGGCCGACCCGACTTGAGGGTTCGCGCGCCGGTACGCTCGCAAATCGTGATTTCATCATCGCCATGGGGACTTCCATCCCTTGTGTGCTCGAAACGGCACTTGCCTCGGATCAGCCGGGCTTTGCAAGCTGTGTGATTAACCGCGACGTTTTATCCGATAACGGCCGCGTGGTGCTGATGGAAAAAGGAACCCAGCTTGTCGGGGAATATCGTGGTGGTCTCCAACGGGGTCAAAAACGTCTGTTTGTGCTTTGGAATAGGGCGAAAACGCCTCAAGGTGTGATCGTTACGCTTGCCTCGCCAGCAACCGATGCGCTTGGCCGCGCTGGCGTTGGTGGGCAGGTCGATACGCATTGGTGGGAGCGCTTCGGCAGTGCGCTTCTCCTTTCCGTCGTCGGCGATGCGACAAGTTACGCGAGCAGTCGTCTGCAAGACGGCAATTTTGATGCACAAAATACCGCGGATGCCGGCAAACAGGCTGCTGCCATTGCAGTGGAGCAATCAATTAATATTGCCCCGACACTCCACAAACATCAGGGGGAATTGGTCTCCATCTTTGTCGCTCGCGATCTCGATTTTGCAGGCGTTTACCAGCTCCGTGTAACCGAACCTGGAAATCGCATTCTCGATCGGGCGGCTTTGGGTGATTTCCAACCGCCATCGACGCTTGTGACAAAATAGGTGGACAAATGGCTGAAGCCCAGGACATCACCGTCGTTCGTGAACTTCTAAAGCCTCTTGCGGTCTTCCTGGATGATTGCTCGTTGTATGAGATCATTGTCAATCATCCGGGTCAGGTGCTGACGGAAGGGCCGGGTGGTTGGCAGATACACGATCTTCCTGGGCTTTCCTTTGAAAAACTCATGCGCCTTGCCCGGGCGGTGGCGAGCTTTTCCCATCAAACCATCAATGAAACGCGACCGATACTTTCGGCAACACTTCCAGCTGGCGAGCGAATTCAAATTATCATTCCACCCGCCACCACGAAAGGAACGGTCAGCATCACAATCCGCAAACCATCATCGCTTGATTTTACGCTTGATGATCTGGACGCCAATGGCTTTTTCTCTCATACGCAAACAAGCTTTCGTGCCCTTTCAAAAGAACAAGAACGTTTACGAGAACTCTACAAAAGGGGGCAATTCAAGGAGTTTCTTCGTCAAGCTGTTATCGCGCGGAAAAATATCATTATCTCTGGTGCGACAGGGTCCGCAAAAACCACTCTTTCAAAAGCTCTTATCAAGCATATTCCACAACACGAGCGTGTCATTTCGATTGAAGACAGCCCGGAACTTATAATTTCCCAACCAAATCAGGTGCGTCTGTTTTATTCAAAGGGCTCGCAGGGGGTATCGAATGCAGGTCCGAAGGAATTACTCGAATCGTGTCTGCGAATGCGTCCCGATCGAATATTGCTGCAGGAACTCAGGGATGGAAGCGCGTTTTATTATATTCGCAATATCAACTCGGGCCATCCAGGATCCATCACAACAGTTCATGCAGATTCTGCCAGACTTGCCTTCGAGCAACTGACTTTACTAGTCAAGGAATCGGAAGGGGGAAGCGCACTCGAACGCGCTGACATCCGACGTATGTTGGAGATTTCGGTTGACGTTGTTGTGCAATGTAAACGCACCGATGGAACGTTCCGCGCTGTTGAAATTTACTTCTCCGGCTGTGCGAACGATTGAGCACAATTGGTGGCGCAATAATGATTTTTCTGCTTTCTCGTCGTCCCAATTTGAACCTTTACCGCGCTGATTTCGCGTTTAATCGATTCTATTGTCGCGGTTGGGCTTTTTTGGTTGGCAGCAGCCTTTCCTATCGCATAAGCAACGAGGAGCTGGTTCCAGGAGTGCTTGTAATTGTTGCAAGCCTTTCATGAACCTATCCTGCAGTAAGGAGGCCATGATGGCGAAGTGGGTGTACACGTTCGGCGACGGCAAGGCAGAAGGCGCGGCAAGCGACCGCAATCTTCTCGGTGGCAAGGGAGCAAACCTGGCTGAAATGAGCAGCCTTGGTCTTCCGGTACCTCCAGGCTTTACCATCACGACCGAAGTCTGCACCTATTATTACGATCACGACCGGTCTTATCCATCCGAGCTCAATGATCAGGTTCAGGCGGCTCTGGCCCATATTGCGAAAGTGACGGGGCGTAATTTCGGCGATGCCGAAAAGCCGCTTCTGGTGTCGGTGCGTTCTGGCGCCCGTGCTTCTATGCCGGGCATGATGGATACGGTGCTCAATCTAGGGCTCAACGACGAGACGGTGCAGGCTATCGCCCGCGAAGCGGGTGACGAGCGTTTTGCTTATGACAGCTACCGTCGCTTCATCCAGATGTATTCGGATGTCGTGCTGGGTGTTGATCATGGCTTCTTTGAAGAAATTCTCGAAGACAAGAAGGCCGATCTCGGCATTGAGGTCGATACGGCGCTGACGGCCGAAGACTGGAAGGGGGTCATCGCCTCTTACAAGGCTAAGGTCGAGGAAGAACTCGGCCAGCCTTTCCCGCAAGACCCACGCGAACAGCTCTGGGGCGCTATAGGCGCCGTTTTCTCAAGCTGGATGAATGCGCGCGCCATCACCTATCGTCGTTTGCACAATATCCCGGCGGCCTGGGGCACGGCGGTTAATGTGCAGGCGATGGTGTTCGGCAATATGGGTGAAACCTCTGCGACTGGCGTTGCCTTCACACGCAATCCTTCGACAGGCGAGAAGAGACTTTATGGTGAGTTCCTCGTCAATGCGCAGGGTGAAGATGTCGTTGCCGGTATTCGCACGCCGCAGAACATCACGGAAGAAGCGCGCATTGCGGCCGGTTCCGACAAACCGTCGCTTGAAAAGGTAATGCCGGAAGCATTCGCTGAATTCCTCAAGGTCGCTGACCGGCTGGAACAGCATTATCGCGACATGCAGGACCTCGAATTCACCATCGAACGTGGCAAATTGTGGATGCTCCAGACCCGCTCAGGCAAGCGCACTGCAAAGGCAGCGTTGAAGATGGCCGTCGAAATGGCAGGCGAAGGCCTCATTTCCGAGGAAGAAGCGGTACTGCGCGTCGATCCGGCCGCGCTTGACCAGCTTCTGCACCCGACCATTGACCCGCGTGCGGAGCGTCAGATCATTGGTCAGGGCCTCCCAGCGTCGCCGGGCGCTGCAACGGGCGAAATCGTCTTCTCTTCGGAAGAAGCCGAACAGGCAAAGTCGGAGGGCCGCAAGGTCATTCTCGTTCGCATCGAGACCAGCCCGGAAGATATTCACGGCATGCACGCGGCAGAAGGCATTCTGACGACGCGCGGCGGCATGACCAGTCACGCAGCTGTCGTCGCACGCGGCATGGGCAAGCCATGCGTTTCCGGTGCGGGGTCGCTTCGCGTTGACTATCGCAATGGCGTCATGCTAGCAGCAGGCCAGACTTTCAAGAAGGGCGACGTCGTCACCGTCGATGGTGGCACCGGGCAGGTCCTGAAAGGCGCTGTCGCCATGTTGCAGCCCGAGCTTTCCGGCGATTTCGGCAGGCTGATGGAATGGGCTGACCGGACCCGCCGGATGAAGGTTCGCGCCAATGCAGAAACCCCGGCGGATGCCCGCACGGCGCGTTCGTTTGGTGCGGAAGGCATAGGCCTCTGCCGGACTGAACACATGTTCTTCGATGGAAGCCGCATTGTCGCCATGCGCGAAATGATCCTTTCCGACAATGAAGAAGGCCGCCGCACGGCTCTCGCAAAGCTTTTGCCGATGCAGCGTTCGGATTTCGTCGAACTTTTCGAGATCATGAAGGGGCTCCCGGTTACGATCCGTCTGCTTGATCCGCCATTGCACGAGTTCCTGCCGCATACGGACGAGGAAGTCGCAGAGGTTGCCCGGTCGATGGGTGTCGATGCGACAAAGCTGCGCGAACGCGCGGATGCCCTGCATGAATTCAACCCGATGCTGGGCCATCGCGGCTGCCGTCTGGCTGTATCCTATCCGGAAATCGCGGAAATGCAGGCCCGGGCGATTTTTGAAGCTGCCGTCGAAGCAGGCAAAAAAACCGGCGAGCACGTGGTGCCGGAAGTGATGGTGCCTCTGGTTGGTCTGAAAGCCGAACTCGATTTCGTCAAGGCGCGCATCGATGCAGTTGCCAAGGAAGTCATGGCAGAGGCGGGCGTCAAAATCGACTATATGGTCGGCACGATGATCGAACTGCCGCGTGCGGCTTTGCGCGCTGCCGAAATCGCCGAAACGGCTGAGTTCTTCTCGTTTGGCACCAATGATTTGACGCAAACGACATTCGGCATTTCACGCGACGATGCGTCGTCGTTCCTGACCTCCTATCAGCAGCGTGGTGTGATCGAACAGGACCCGTTCGTGTCGCTCGATCTCGAAGGCGTTGGTGAACTGGTGGAAATCGCCGCTGAACGCGGACGTAAGACCCGCGAAAAACTGAAGCTCGGCATCTGCGGCGAGCATGGTGGTGATCCGGCGTCGATCGCCTTCTGCGAAAAGACAGGTCTCGACTATGTTTCCTGTTCGCCGTTCCGTGTGCCGATTGCCCGTCTTGCCGCTGCGCAGTCGGCCATACGCAAGGTTTGACAGCACGCCACAATTTGGCTTAGCTGCCGGAATAATCTCCGGTGGTTAAGCCATTTTCAGAAGATATTGTCATGCTTCGTTTTATTGCTTCGGCAGGAGCCGTCATTCTCGCCACGACTGGCATTGCCAGCGCATACGATATCTCGCCGCAGGAGCGCGCGGAGAATAAGGCTGCGCACGACACGATCAAAATCGTTGAGCCGCAACTGCGTATCGCGCGCGGTGGCGATACAGCGCCACAGGTAGCGCTGACGCTTGATGCCTGCATGGGCAAGACTGACCATCGCATTCTGGACATGCTGGTGCAGAACCGTATTCCAGCGACGATCTTCGTGACGGGGCGATGGATAAAGCAGAACCCGGCAGCCATGGCGGTTTTGAAGGCCAATTCCGATCTGTTCGATATCGAGAACCATGGCGCAATGCATGTTCCGGCCATTACCAACGAGCCGAAAATGTATGGCATCAAGACAGCAGGATCACTTGAGGCGGTTTATCTGGAAATCGATGCCGGCGCGACGGCGATTACTGATGCCGGAGTGTCGAAGCCTGTCTGGTATCGCGATGCGACTGCCCGTTATTCGACCGATGCCATCAAGCTGGCAACAAGCATGGGCTACAAGATCGGTGGCTATTCGCTGAATGGCGATCAGGGCGCCTCGTTGCTGGCGCCGACGGTTGAGCGCCGCATCGCTGCTGCGCGTGAAGGCGACGTCATCATCTCGCATATCAACCAACCAACGCGGTCGGCGGGTGAAGGGGTGGCCAAAGGCGTTCTGGCCTTGAAAGCGAAGGGGATGAAATTCGTGCGACTCAAGGATGTCGAGACGATGATGACACTCAACCCGGTTGCTCCGCACAATCTTCATGCGGGCGTTCCAAAGCCTGTAGCGCCGAAATAACCCCGTTCAGGCGCCGTTGACTTTCTCCTTCGGGGAAAGACTTTTCATGACGGCGGCGTAGTTGCGGCCAAGGCTTTCAAAAACGGCATTTTCGCCCGTGGGCGGTTCAACGGACAACGTCGTGCCGTCGTTGCGCAATGTGACGAAGATAACCTGATCTTCCGGTTGCCCCGCAATGGCAATTGCACCTATGCGCTGTGCTTCGCTGGTGTCGAGAGCAGGCATATTGAACAGAACTTCGCCGCCCACACGTTCTGCGGCCTTGGCGAGCGCGGAATCAAAACCTTCGATAAGGACGTCGATGGCTCCAAGCGCAAACTCCAGTTCGACGGCTTCGAGCGTCATCGCATCCTCGGCGGTTGTGCCGTCCGATGACTGGTTGCCATTTTGAAGGGCACGATCCATTCCGTCCTCTCCGACGATTGCAATATAAGCCCCCACATACGCAATCATGCCTTCTGTTAGCGGTTGCTGCAATGCCTTTTTATTTGATTTACCTAGCTTTTTCTCACTTATTCTTAAAGCTGGTGATCTTTGCAGGCTAAGAACGCATCCCGAAAAGTGCAAAACGGTTTTCGGATCAGATGCGTGCTGAACAAACAATTGGAGCGCCAATCTGCCGTAATCAGATTGAATTGCGCCCCTGGAGGGTGCTGCCCCTAATGCGATTTGCCTAATCTATCAAGCACGCCAAACGTGCATTAGTTATTGCTTTTGTAGATCGCTAAATATTCCCCCGACAGGTTTTGATCGCGGTCAATGCTCTTTCATCCCGAATCTTCGACGTTCTCCTCATCACAAGGGAATTGGTGTCGGAGGGCACATGAAACTGATCTGGAAAGCGGCGGTCGGCGGCGCGGGTGCGCTAGCCGCAGCTTGGCTCTTTGCGCTTTCAACACCCCATTGGCTGACGGCGAAACACGAAGCCGCCGTCGATGTCACCGACAAGGCTTTGATCGAAAAAGGCGAGTATGTCGCCCATGCGGGAGACTGCGCTGCGTGCCATACGGCTCCGGGAGGCAAGGCGTTTGCGGGCGGGCTTGGCATGCAGACGCCGCTTGGCACGATTTATTCCACGAACATCACGCCAGACAGCAAAACCGGTATCGGTGGCTACAGCTATGCCGACTTCGAGCGCGCCGTACGGCAGGGGGTGCGTCAGGATAATGTCCATCTTTATCCGGCAATGCCCTTTGTTTCCTATACGGTCGTGAATGACGAGGACATGAAGGCGCTTTATGCTTTCTTCATGTCGAAGGTGGAGCCGGTACAACAGGATAACCAGCCCAGCACTTTGCCGTGGCCAACCAACATGCGCTGGCCACTCGCCTACTGGCAGCTTTTCTTTCGAAATTCGCGTTCGTTTGAGATTGCAGCCGACACCGATCCGGTGATCGCACGCGGCGCTTATCTGGTCGAGGGGCTCGGTCATTGCGGCGCGTGCCATACGCCACGTGGTCTCGCCTATGAAGAAAAAGCGGTGAAGAACGATCCGAAGGGCAAGTTCCTGTCCGGTTCGGTTCTGGAAGGCTGGTATGCGAAAAACCTGCGCGATCAGGATACAGGCCTTTCGAGCTGGGCCGAAGACGAGATCGTCACCTTCCTCAAGACCGGGCGTACCGATCGCACAGCGGCGTTCGGCTCGATGGCCGATGTCGTGCAGCATTCGACCCAATATCTTGCGGAAGATGATTTGCGCGCAATTGCCCGTTATTTGAAGTCGCTGCCACCAAGCGAAGGACGCGAACGTGAATGGCAACAGAAGGAAGATGTGACGACGGCGGCCCTCAAGGTGGGAGATTTCAGTGCACCGGGCGCTCTGTCCTATGTCGAGCAATGTTCGGTCTGCCATCGTATGGACGGCAAGGGCGCACCGCGCATCTATCCGGCGCTTGCTGGCAACTCGATTGTCTTTGCCGATGATCCAAGCTCGCTCATTCAGGTCACTTTGACCGGGGGCAGGACGCCTGACACGCCGGCGGACAAGATGGCTTTCACCATGCCGGGCTTCGCCGATCTTCCGAACTGGCAGGTCGCCGAAATCCTGAATTTCATTCGCAACGGCTGGGGCAACCACGGCGCTGCCATAACGGAGCAGGATATCGCGCGTATGCGGCGTGAAATCGCTCACAAGCCCGTCCATTACGTTCCGGAGAACAAGCAATGAAAACCAGTACGATTGTCGTTCTTGGTGCCAGTTTTGCCGTGGCAGTAACGGGCGGCGCATTTCTCTTCAATCACTTGCGGCCTTCGCTGGATGCCCCGACTCCCAAAGCCTATGCGGTTCTGGACAAGGACAAAAATCAGGTCGGAACCTATGTCATCCCGCCGGACCGTGACATTCTCAAGCAGCCGAACGCGCCCGAAATCATGCATGGCAAGCGGTTGCTCAACGAAACCGCGCGGCTTCTGCCCGACAATGTCGGCAACGGTCTGAATTGCAACTCCTGCCACATGGGGCAGGGCAAGATGGATAACGTTGCCTCCTATATCAATACCAGCAATTTCTATCCTGCCGTCATGCCCCGTGCAGGCAAGGAAGTTGATTTGGTGATGCGCATCAATGGCTGCTTCCAGCGTTCGATGAACGGCAAGCCACTGCTGCCTGATGGAGCCGACATGAGGGCGATGATCGCCTATATGGACTGGCTAGGACAGGACGTGAAGAAGGGTACGAAAGTGGCGATCCGCAATGCCGGTCCCATCGACGAAAGCCTTGCTCCCAATCCGGAAAATGGCGCCAAAATCTACGCCGCACAATGTTCGACCTGTCATGGCGCGGGCGGTGAGGGCATGAAGGATCAGGCCGGTGATTATATCTTCCCGCCGCTCTGGGGCGATGAAAGCTTCAATATCGGCGCCGGGATGGCACGGACGTACAAGGCGGCACAATTCGTCAAATATGCGATGCCGCCCGCACAGAACTACAATCTGCCCATCGGACAGGGCGGTGTTCTAACCGATCAGGAAGCCATCGATGTGTCGGAATATTTCACCCACATGCCGCGTCCCGACTTCGCAGGTAAGGTGAAGGACTGGCCGAACATGAAGAAGCCGAAAGATGCGCGTTATTAGAGCATTTCCAGCAAAAGTGCGAAGCGGTTTTGCGTGGGACAATGCGACGAAACAAATAGTTAGGGCGGTTCCGGCAACTCAGTTTTGACCGGAGCCGCTCTAAATGACATCGCCAAGAAAAGTGCCCCGCCATGTCCAAGCCAGGTGGGGCATTTGAATTTCTACGCCGAAGTTTTGCTGAGCGAAAATCTCTCTGCTATGCATACTGCGTGAAAACAGAGAGACAGAGCGGCTCCAATGATTCAGTATAAGCTGGAAATGTTCTCGGAGAATGCATGAGAAAACTTCGCTACCAGCGGCGTCAGTCGCGCTCTGCAGTATGGGCGCTTCGGCTTGGTGTTTTTGCGCTCGTGCTGCTTGCGATGGCGTTTCTTCTGCATCGCTTCTGGACACTGGAGACACCGGATTTGGTGCTGCTTGCCGGATTGAGCACTGGTCTTGCCGCTCTGGCCCTTCTGTGCTCGGCTAAAGGTTTTCGCAATCTCTGGGTCAATGGCGACAAGGGTGGCGCACGCTCCTTCTGGGGCGGCATATTCGCTTTTGCCGTGCTGCTTCCAGTCGGACTGGTCACGGCACTGTGGTATCTCTCTCCACCCCTCTACGACATATCCACGGATTTCGAGACGCCGCCGCAATTCCCGTCCAATATGCCACCACGCCTGCAATGGATGAATCCGCTGACCGTGGCCGTGAGTGGCGATGCGCTGACCCAGTTGACCGCCTATCCCGATGTGGTCGGACGCCGCTATGAAGCCGCACCGGACCGCGTTGCGCAGGGGGTCGAGACGGTTCTGAGGACTTTCGGGTGGCAGGAGATCGCGCGCAATGTGTCTTCGCCGGAACAGAACGCGACGCGATTTGCCGTGACCGCGCATAGTTTCATACTGGGTCTGAAAAGCGATATCGTCATCCGCCTGCTCGACGAAGGCGAAACTACCTATGTCGATGTGCGCTCGCTGTCACGCTATGGCAAGCGCGATATGGGGCAGAATGCCGGTTTCATTACCGATTTTCTGGGGGCGCTGGAAGGCGAGGTCAACAAGGCTCCAGCCGACGTGGAATAATCAGCCGGGAAGATAGATGCTACCCAGCGACGGATGGCCATCTGTCGTGACTTCCCCACGCCCGACCAGATCTTCCAGATGTGCGAGCACGGACAGCGCTGCCGCACCGTGCAATCGCGGATCAGTCTCGCGATAAATCACTTTCACCATGTCGCCGATTGTCCGGTCCCCCTGTAGAACACGCTCTAAAATGGCACGTTCACGCATCTTGCGATGGGCACGCAGGCCACGAACGAAGGCGGCAGGCTTGGTCACGGCGCCGCCATGCCCCGGCAGATAGACCTTGTCGTCGCGTGCCAGCAGTTTTTCGAGCGAGACCATGTAGTCATTCATCGAGCCGTCCGGCGGTGCGACGATGGACGTCGCCCAGGCCATGACATGGTCTGCGGAGAAAAGAATGCCGGTTCCTTTCAGGCCGAACGCCATGTGATTGGCGGCATGTCCGGGAGTATGAATTCCTTCCAGAGCCCAGCCATCACCTTCGATCGTGCTTCCGTCGGTCAGTGCAATATCCGGAACGAACTCCGTATCGGCGCTTGCCTCAAGCATGTTTGTTTCGCCCGCATAATAGGGGCGGGCAGGGCGATGCGGTCCCTCGGCAACGGTGCGAGCGCCAAGGCTTTCCTTCAGACGCTGGGCCAAAGGTGAATGATCTCGATGGGTGTGGCTGACGAAGATATGGCTGACCGGACGACCAGCAATGGCTGCGATCAAGGCATTATAATGCGCCTCATCTTCAGGGCCGGGATCGATGATCGCCAGCGTATCCGTGCCGATAAGATAGCTGTTGGTGCCGTGAAAGGTGAAAGCGCTCGGATTATTGACGGTGAGGCGCAAAATGCCTTTACTCAGTTCAACCGGCTTCCCATATTGGGGCGTGAAACTGCTGTCGAAAACAAGCGCCATTGAAGCAGCTTCCATTCTTCTTTCGTTTGATTGATGAAACGGCATAGGCCTTATATAGTCGGGTTGCAAACGTGAACAGTCACGCGGGCTGACAATCGCGTCAGCGGGCAGTTTCCGGAGAATTTCGCATCCCGGTGTCTGTCGCCGCGTCAAAAGTGGAGTTGGATATGCCTCATAGAGCAAAGTCTCGCGTCACCACCGCCTCTCTCGCAGCAGAATATCTGCCGACAAGACAACTGGCCCGTGCTTTCTGGTTTGTCGGGCTTGCGCTGATCGGAACGGCTGTTCTCACCATTTCTGCCAAGGTCAAAGTCGATCTGGTCTACGTCAATGTGACGATGCAGACCTTCGCTCTCTTTGCAATTTCAGCTCTTTACGGTTCGCGGCTCGCCGTGGCGACGGTCGCTCTTTATCTGCTCGAAGGTGCGCTTGGCATGCCGGTTTTCACCGGAACGCCGGAGAAGGGCATCGGTCTTGCCTATATGATTGGTCCGACAGGTGGTTATCTGCTCTCCTACCTTGCCGCTGCCTGGATCGTCGGACGTGCTGTCGACAAGGGACTGGCGCGTACCCCCCTCGCTCTCGGCGGTGCAATGCTACTCGCAGAAACTGTCATTCTTTTGATGGGTGCAGGCTGGATGGCTTATCTTTTCGGTCTGGAAAAGGCGATTGCCTTCGGGTTCGGCGCCTTTATCGTCGGCGATCTCGTGAAACTCGCACTTGCGGCATGCGGTGTCCCTGCGGTGCTATCACTTTTGAAGCGCTGAATTCTTATCGGTTCTGCAAGTTGAAAGCCGGGTCGTTTGCCCGGCTTTTTCTTGTTTCGGTTGAAACTGCTTCGCAATTGACAGAGACCTCTTCAACAAGCTTTGTCGTTATAAGAAATCTGCTTTTACGGGGAGGATGATTTGCACGTCGAAACTCTGGTGGTCGAGCCGCTGACAAAAGACGCTTTTGCGCCATTTGGTGATGTCATCGAGACAGAAGGAGCTGAGCTTCGTCTGATCAATAACGGCACGACCGAGCGATACCACGATCTCGCGCGTGTCGAAGCCGCTGGCACTGAAGCAAGGGTTCTCGTCAATATTTTCCGCGGACAATCGTTCGAAGCGCCAATCGACATCGTCATGATGGAACGTCATCCTTTCGGCTCGCAGGCATTCGTTCCATTGAACGGCAGGCCGTTCCTTGTGATCGTCGCCGAGGATGACGGAGGCAAGCCTGCACGTCCGCGTGTTTTCCTTGCGCGTGGTGATCAGGGCGTCAATTATCTGCGCAATGTGTGGCACCACCCGCTGCTGGCGCTTGAGCAGAAATCCGATTTTCTGATTGTCGACCGGGCAGGCAAGGAAGACAATCTGGAGGAGTTTTTCTTCTCCAATAACGCCTACCGCATTGAAACGACGCAACCTGCCTGAGCTTTATCGAGGGATATTATGGGTAAACTTTCCACACATGTTCTCGACACTGCCCACGGCAGTCCAGCGGCGGCGATGCGCATGGAGCTTTATCGTATTGCCACAAACGGCGCTTCTGAACTCATCAAGCGGACGGTGACCAATCTCGACGGACGCACGGACGCGCCTCTGCTTTCCGGTGATGAATTGCGCACCGGCACTTATGAGTTGCAGTTCCATGTTGCCGAATATTTTGAGGGACGCGGTGCCGAACAAGCCAATCCGCCGTTTCTCGACCTAATTCCGATCCGCTTCGCAATTGCTGATGTTGATGGAAACTACCATGTGCCGCTGCTTGTCAGCCCGTGGTCCTATTCCACCTATCGCGGAAGCTGATCCGGACTTATCCTCTTTTCGGGCAGACGAACTAGACTCCTAGCATTATCCACTGCGAGGAGCTGTTCATGGACCAAACCCCAAATCTGAAAATGCCCTATATTCTGCCCAGTCAGGCGCAGAAACATGTCACCCACAATGAGGCCTTGCGGTTGCTCGATGCTGTTGTGCATCTGAGCGTCAAATCACGGAATCGAGCTGAAGCGCCCGAAACACCCGCCAGCGGAGATCGCTATCTCGTGGCTGCGGGGGCATGGGCAGGAAAAGGCGGCGCAATTGCCTCTTTCATTGATGGCGGGTGGCTCTTCGTGACACCTGCTATCGGCTGGCAGGCTTATGTCGAGGATGAAGCATCGTTGCTGGTTTTCGATGGCATACTCTGGAAGGGCGTTTCGTCGATTCCGGAAAACTTGTCCCTTTCCATGCTGGGCGTTCACGCCACTGCCGATGCGGTTAACCGACTGGCCATCTCGTCGGATGCCAGCCTGTTCAACCATGCCGGTGCAGGGCATCAGGTGAAGGTGAACAAGCAGGCGGTGACCGATACGGCAAGCCTTCTGTATCAGGCCAACTGGATCGGCTTCGCCGAAATGGGGTTGAACGGCAGTAATGATTTCAGCGTGAAGGTAAGCAGCGATACCGGACAATGGCGGGAGGCAATCCGGATCGATCACGCGACCGGCAATGTTGCAGTCGGTTCGATCTGGCCGCAGACGCGGCTTGATGTTGATGGTCCTATACGTCCCGCATCCTATGCCACCGCGGCGCTGACGCCTGCCGGAAGTCATGGCGCAGGCGCAATGGTCTTCGTGACCAACGCTCCATCCGGTACTGAGATAGCCTATTCTGATGGCACCAATTGGCGCAGCATTCGCACCAACACCATAATTGCCTGACAACAAATGCGGCGGATTGGCCTGCATTGTTGCCTGGACGCAGTCTACAGGCCGTAATTTCGCCAAAAGATGTTTGTTAAGCGCCTGAAACGGCAATTGATATAGTCCTTCCGGAGGACTCATGTTAACGGTGGCGAGAAATTAGAATGCTTCGCAGCTACGGCGTGCAGCACGCCGCGAAGGGATTGACTAAGCTTTAATCCCCATTAGTAGTATAAATAGCCTTATGGCGCTGGAATCGTTCCGGTATTTCTCTCCGGCGGAGAGCGGGATAACACGCGTATGAGTTTGAAATATCCATGGCAGAGATTGGCGCTTTTGCCCCGCGCCAGCAAACAGATCATTCTGATGCTGAGCGACTGTGTCCTGCTGTTGTTGAGTGCTTATCTGGCCTTTGTCATCCGTCTCGGCTTCGTTTTCGTGCCGAACGAAGGGCAGACGTTTCTTATTTTCATCGCACCCGTTCTGGCAATTCCGGTTTTCATTCGCTTCGGACTCTACCGCGCCATCATCCGTTATCTGGCTGAACGCGCGATCTGGCCGATCTTTCAGGCTACTGCTATCGCCTCGTTGTTCTGGGTTGCTCTGGTGTTCTTGATGGAGCTCTACGGTAGTGCGGGTCTGCCACGCTCTGTTCCTCTGCTTTACTGGCTTTTGAGCACTGTATTCATCTCTGCTAGCCGTTTTGGTGCGAAATGGCTTTTGCGTAGCTCCGAGTCGGACAAACGTTATACGAGTTCAGCACTGATTATCGGCGTGGGCGAGCCCGCTCGCCAACTCGCAACGGCGCTCCGCAGCCATAGCGATACTCTGGTCGTCGGCTTCGTCGATCCCGATGGCCAGCTTAATGGCATGGATATTATCGGGCTGCGGGTCTATGGCGTGGAAGACATTCCCACCTTGATCGAAAATTACGGTATCAAGCAGGTCGTGGTATCTGAACCGTCGCTGGAACAGAAACAGCGTCAGGATTTCGCGCGGCTTTTGGGGCGCCTTCCGGTCAATACGCGTATTCTTCCGCCGATCGCAGATCTGACGGCTGGGAAATATCTGGTCAGCTCGCTACGCAATGTCGAGATCGATGATCTGCTCGGGCGTTCGCCCGTGCCGCCTGATGCGGCCTTGTTGCGAGAAGTGGTCGAAGGTCGGCGCATTATGGTGACGGGAGCGGGCGGCTCGATTGGCAGCCAGCTTTGCCGTACCATTTCACAATGGAACCCGGCCTGCATCGTTTTGTTCGAGTCGAGTGAATTCGCACTTTACAATATTGAGAGGCAGCTCAGGCAGATCGCCAGTTGCGAGATTGTGCCGATCCTTGGGACGGTCAGCAACCGGGACTGCGTCGAGAAAGCCATTCGCGACAACAATGTCGATACGGTCTATCATTGTGCAGCATACAAGCATGTGCCGCTTGTCGAGAAAAACCCGCTGGTCGGTATATTCAACAATGTGTTCGGCACGCTGGAAGTGGCGCAGGCCGCTCTCAATACCGATGTTGAACGCATGGTCCTCATCTCGTCCGACAAGGCGGTGCGACCGACGAATGTGATGGGCGCAACCAAACGCTGGGCTGAACTGGTCGTCTATTATTGCGGTTTGCTGGCCGAGCAATCGGGAAAGAAGAAGGCGTTCTATTCTGTCCGTTTTGGCAATGTGCTGGGGTCGAACGGTTCTGTCGTCCCGCTTTTTCGTGAGCAGATTGCCGGTGGTGGTCCGATTACGCTGACGCATGAGGACATGACCCGCTACTTCATGTCGATCAAGGAAGCTGCCGAGCTTATCGTGCAATCTGGTGGTATCGCCGCGTCGGGCGATACGGTTCTGCTCGAAATGGGCGAACCGGTGAAGATCCGCGATCTGGCCGAGAACATGATCCTGCTGGCAGGGCTGACCGTTCGAAATAACGAGAATCCGCACGGCGATATTGCAATTGAGACGACAGGGATTCGTGAAGGCGAGAAGATGTATGAAGAGCTCTTCTACGATCCTTCACAGGCGAAGCCGACCCGCCATCCCAAGATCATGCGCGCCCCGCAGGGCAAAAAGGCTGCGGTGGATGTTCCGGCAAGCCTTACGGCTCTCCGTGTTGCCATGGAAAGCGGCGATATTGATGCCGTTCGCAAGGTGCTGTTCGACGTTATAGCTTCCTGAAGCGCCCGCGAAAATCCAGCAGCAGAACCAGCGTCGCGACAATGGCTACAAGCAGGAACGCGATCTGGGTAATTGTGTGATCGAGAGCGAGCAACGCTATGGCACAGGCAATGAGGATCATGTTCAGAAGCGCCACGTGGCCGACGACCTTGAGCACGCTCCAGCCTGAGCGCTTCGCCGTCTGATAGGCATGTTTGGAATGCGCTTTCAGGATGTTCTCGCCTTGGCTTAACCGCATCACGATAGTCGTGCCTGCGTCGAGAATATAATAGAGCGGCAGGATCAGCGCGACGGCGATATGCGTTTCCCGTGCGAGCAGGATTAGCGCTGTTCCTGTGATCAGGCCAAGTGGCAGACTTCCAGAGTCACCCAGAAAGATCGTTGCTGGTGGACGGTTGAACAGGGCAAAGCCCAGCACTCCACCTGCCGCGATGATGCCGATACCGCCACTTTCGAGCCCGGCAAGGCCAAGGGCGGCCAGACTGCCGATCCCCGCCAGCGGAATCCCTACGCCTGCGGCAGTCATGAGATCGAGACCGTCCATGAAGTTAGTCACATTGATGGCCACCACCAGCGCGAAGACAATGAGAGTTGCCTCCAGCCAGTAGGGCAGGAGGTCCGGCAGCAACCGGAAATCCGGGCCCAGGCCGTAGACAACCAGTCCGGCGGCAATGAACTGCGATCCCAGTCTGATGATCTCTGAAAGCTCATAGTGGTCATCCAGTCCGCCGACGATCCAGAGCAGCAGCGAGGCCCCGGAAAGGCAAAGCGCCAGAAATGCGTTGATTTCCAGATCCGGCGCAAAGATCAACAGCGTTGCGATAATTGCGGGAATAAGTGCCAATCCGCCGATTTGCCGCGCTACCGTCGTATGGTTGGAGCGAGAACTCATGCGCGCCGCGAGAAAGCGCTCGGGCAAGAGCCGGTTCAGCAGATATAGACCGACGCTGCACAAGACAGCGCTGACGAGAAACGAAATCAGCAAAAACAGCATAGTGAATACCGAAAATACACCTGTCCTTTAGGAAGTAGCAGCTTTGAAGCCGGACGCAAATCGGCGGTTTCGTTTTAGGGAACAAGTGGCGACGATATGCGGTTGAAAACGTTCTTCACAGGGCTTGTAAGCTTATGCGGGATTTCGTGATTAGGCGATTGCGCTCGGGTTTCGAAGCGGTTATAAGGCCGCGCAACCGATTGCTTCGGTTTGATTTGTTGGGGCGTAGCCAAGCGGTAAGGCAGCGGTTTTTGGTACCGCCATTCCCTGGTTCGAATCCAGGCGCCCCAGCCATGAATCATGCGTAAAATCAATATCTTATTGATTTTACTTAATGTTTCCCCGGGTGGGAATCCTCAAACTTTTTTCCATTTCGCCGACTGTGCACAAAACTGTGACACAGAGCTATGACACATGCCGATTCGCCTTGGTCGGTTTGTCTCGTGGCTCCAAACGGCGAGTTCATTATGGCAGTCAGACATCAGGTTCAGAATCTTCAACGGCGCGGAAATATTTTTTACTGGCGCGCGCGCCTTCCGGCACATCTGGGACGCAATATCGGTTCGCGTCACCTTGCTTTAAGCCTCAAACAATCTGATCATCGGCAAGCAGGCCACATGGCCCGCAAGCTCAATCTTATGCTTTATGAAATTGCTGAAAACCCGCGAAGTGTATTGATGTCGAAAGAAGCCCTCGAACGATTGTTTCAGTCCGAAATCGCGCGGATGAATGATCATATGGAGAACCTGCAATTTGCAGGCCAGCGCACTCCGACAGGTTTCCATCAGATCGGTAATCTGACGGCAGATCTGGAAGTCGGGTGGGCTTACAGGCTTCTGGAAAAATTTGGCACCCGTCGTGTTTTGTTTGAAGAAGAAGGTTGCCAGGGTTGGCGCGTTCTTGAGCAATCGAAGGTACCGCAGAGCCTCCATCAAGGCATCGCGATATCTTATCGTGCTGAACGCCAAGATGCAGAATCTTCGCGCTTTGTCTACGAAATACGTGCTCTCATGCAAGAGCATGGTCTGTCTTATTCGATCCTTAATTTCGAAAAGGCCAAGGCTGAATATTTCAAAGCGCGCGCTGACGTTCTGCTCAATACCGATGATCGCTATCTCATCGATTATCCTGACGAGCAGGCTGAACCAGACCCTGCCCGGCCAGCACCAATTGTTTCGGTTGTAAATATGGAACCTGTGCCGGATATCATTCCACAGCCACAGCCACAGCCACAGCCACAGCCACAGCCACAGCCAGTTGTGGAAAATCCTGTTCCTGTATCAGCATCTGACGTGTTGGGGCTTACTGGGCAGGACTTGCCAGTGAAGCAATTCATGAAGCAGTGCGACCTACTGATCGCCAACAACCGTGAGAACTGGAACGAAGACACGGCAAAGGACGTCAAGACAGTTGTTCGCATTTTCTGCGGTATTCTGGACGAGCACAATGTTCTCAAGAGCAGCGGCATTAACCAGACCCACTTGGCGGCGTTGCGCCAGCATTTCAATAACATCCTTGCCAGATGGGGAAGTAGTTCGCGTTACGTGGCAATGACGACCGTGCAATTACGTGAGGCGACAGAACGGGAAGTAATCCGCGCACAAAAGCTTAATTTGCCAGCACCCAAGGTCGGCTTGTCGAGTGGAACAATCAGGCGTCATCTTGGTAACCTCGAACAATTCCTGAACCATCTTGTCGCGTCAGGTTTCATGTTGCGGGCATTTACGTTTAAAGGGATCAAGCCGAAGAAGCGCAGCCTCGCATCTGTTCGGGCGCTGACTGCTAAACCCGGCCCTGAGCAGGTTGAACCGATCTTCCAGCTTCCGGTGTTCACCGGTTGTGCCGGGCCGATGCCGCAGGAAATGCGGGAGTTCGGGCAGGTCGTATATCATTCATCCCTTTATTATGTGCCCATGCTTTACGCATATCTGGGCGCAAGACGCGTCGAATTTACGGGCCTCATGATCGATGATGTGGTTTACGCAAAGGATGAAGGTATGTGGTCCATCAAAATTCGGAAAAATGAGCTCCGAGGATTGAAGAACCTCCAATCAGTCCGCGATCTCCCCGTACCAGATGAGCTTATCCGACTGGGTTTTATCGACTACGCAAAGCGTTTGAAGGAACTCGGACACAGATGCTTATTTCCGGAATTGGTCGCTCCAACACGCAAAAACGATACCGGTGATCGTTTCTACAAGAGCTTTGTCCCTTTGCTGAAAGCGGAAACGGGGCTTGGTGATCAGCTTTGGGGTCGTGCAATCCATGCCCTGCGCCATGGGTTCAGCAACACGCTGAAACAGAAGGGGATAGAAATGTCGATCATGGAAGACATTACCGGGCATCTGGGCCGAACGGAGGGAGAGACACGTTATACGAACATTGCCAGCTTGACGGTGATGAAAAAAACAATTGACGTGTATCCGGTCATTACGGGCCATCTGCAACCACCGCCCCTACGCTTGTTACCGTATGTCGAGGCAAAAGAACCCGCACCCTGGTTTAGAAAAGAAAAAGAGCAGCCGTCCCGGCGTCGCAATCCGTAATCGAGAAAACAGCGCGACGTCGTTAGGTGTCGCGCTGTATCTATTATCAACGTGGGACGCATCCATCGAACGGAACGGAAAGTGTAGCAGACCCGTGTTTCGGACGTAGGTTCGGGGAATATATTCCATAATGCAAACGACGTTTGCATCGATGGGACCAGTACGCGATATGGATTGTAAGAATTTCCCGGTACTTCATTTGAAGTTGCAGGTAGGGGGCCGCGATGTGTCGGCAAGTCGTTTCGATTTACCCGCGACGCATTTCAAATTTCAATAATTTGCAGTAACCCGATTCAAAACTTGGGAAGAGTGTTAAGGAGTTACGGGCAATCGTTGCTGAACCCGAGATTTCCGATTCAAGCGTAAACGCCGTTTGTGGGCGGGCGGAGGAACGAAAAACGCTTTGCGCCGACAGGTTTCGGGCTCATAATTTAATTGTTAGCGGGCAACTGGGGGGTGAAATGGCATCGAGCAAGCAGCAGGCAGAACGCTTGCGAAAACAGCGCGAGCGGCAGAAAGAATATCGGGATCGCATGAGAGCAGAGCGTAAACCGACACGAGATGATGTTGCTCGGGTGTTCCTGCATTTCATGATTGCCAAAGCGATGAAGTCTGGCAACCAAGACGGGATGGAGAAGCTGATTGATCTGCTGCTTGATGGGCTGGCAGATCAGGGCTTCGATAAAGACGCTTCATTGGATGTCATTGATGATCTGATTGACAGATACACCAAAAGGGGCTGGGATTTCCGGCGCAAAACGCATCTGATGCCTCATGGAGATGCCGACGACCCCGAACAGTGACGATGGCTTTCAGAACCGTGGCTGCCTGATTTCAGCTGGTTCGTTTCACAAACGGCGTTTGTCCCTTTTGTCTGTTCTCCCCCCATTACTTCATAAAACGCCGTTTGCAGCTGAATCGGAAATATCGAGCTAGAAATGGCAGGCAGGTAGGGCCACGCAATGTGCAGGCACGTCATTTCGATTTGTCGGCAACGCGTTTCAAATCGAAATAATTTACAGTAATCCGATTCAGAATTCGAGAAGAGAGTTACCCGAGGCAATTTGCCCGATTCAGCGGCAAACGTCGTTTGAAAGTAAGGCCGAAATGTATTTGGAATCGAAGTTTTTCAAATCCATGCCTTGTTTCTGGCGAGACATCCGGCAGGGGCGCATTCGGCGAATGAGAGCTCTTGTCTCTGTTAAAATCGGGCTTGATGTCTCGCCTGTGGATGATTTTTTGCCTAGCTTTCGACCGCCCGGATCAGTCGCCGACTAAAGCAAAAGCCGTGTGGCTACTGGGTTTTGAAGCGTTTGGGGCTAATCCGAAAAAGCCGGTGATATCCGGGACTTAGATAAAAATGCAGTCTGGAGATCTTTTTTTGCTCCGAATCCTTGCAGCGCGTTTGAGATCCTGCAATAGTCACCTTGTCTGATCAATCAGACGTCTCCATCCGGTGCGGGAACACCGGAATGGAGACTAACTTAGCCTGCCAACAACAGGAGCCAAGCTTATGACGACTCTTATCCATATTCGTGCCGGATTAAAAGATCTGTGGCCTGATAATCTCATCGGCTTTGTGGTTCCTCAGCGGAAGTAATTTTCACCTCTGACGCGTTCGACGCTTTTTAAAGCCGAACTCACCAATTTCCCATTTTGGCACTCTGGTCGTGTGCGTTCGCGCGCAACGCACGGTCTTAGCTGTCTTCAGAATCTGGCGTCGCTTGCAAGGGCAAGCGCGACCGACCGTTCATAGTCATTTGGATCCGGCGATCATATCGCACCGGACAGAGAGGGCTCATATCATGTCTGTAGAAACTGTCGTTGGTTACATCGATTTGATCGAACACAAAATCCCGGTCCGTAATGCTGGACGAGAATTGCGTGCGTCGCAAAATTTAGCGTGGCTGTTTAACAGTATTGCCTACGCCGATGATCAGGCAAGCCAGAAACGTGCCGTTCGTGATATATTGCTGCGATGGTCACTTTGGAATGAAGGTGAAAAAATTTTTGGCTTGATTGAAGAAGCATCAGCACGTGTGAAGGTTCCAAGTGATACAACCCCGACACGTGTGATGCCAATAACACGGGATATTCTTAATCGCATTGTCAGTTCGGCTGACCGGAAATCTGCACCGGGTGAAGCCATCCTTGCAACTGCAGCTTCGGCATTGCCCAACAACGCCCCATACGCTTTTGATCTGGTGCATTACGACGCTGAAAAGAAAGCGTTGTCGATGATCAGTATGGTTTATGGCATAGGCATGCATAAAGACGCACTGGATCAATGGCGCAATGAAGTGGCGACCCTGCCGTCGGCATTGGCCCGTTTGGCGCGGCAATATTATGACATCGACATTGAGCACTGCGAATTCGCACTGATCGACCCGCTGCTTGATGACAGTGATGAAGAAACCGGGGTCTGGTCGATATTTGATCTTGATCAATTGCTCGGCAAAGCTGGGATTGCGGACCAGGTAGTGGCGTTGCAGGAGGGTCTCTGGGGAGACCTTCTCAGGCGGATTGGTGACACTTTTGCAGATACACAAAGCGAGCAAGCGCAGTTGATGGAGCAGGAACTGATGGAGATTGCCCTCGAAGCCCTGAACAGTGGGGCAGCACCGCAAACGCAAATCCTGAAACTCGGTGACGTACCGTGTTGACCGGACGTAGCCGTGGCGTCTCGAGATCAGGCTCATTCACTGGAAATGCCCTGTCTTTCTGTTTTCAGGTGCACCCTGACTGGAATGCAGGTTCCCGCTTTTCGGAATGTGCTTAGGAATTCACTTTTTTATATCCATGAGGTCGCTACATGACCACTTCGCCACCCGGCTCCGGTCGGCTTGGACGGCATCTGCTTGCCCGTCTGAAACATGCCGCTTATCGCGATCTGCGACAGGTGTTCTGCGAACTTGATCTACTGTCTCACACCGAAGTCGATGTCGACGGATTTTTCGCGATGCGCTTCGATATGGCGGAACAGACTTCCGATTCCACCGATGAAAACCGACCGGCACTCCCTCTGACCGGCCACCCGGTCCATGATATGCGTGCACTGAACGCTTATCTCGGTGCTGGCTTCGATCTGCATGCTTCCGGCGTGAGAGACCAGTTCGCTCTCCCGCTGCCATTTCCAAAATCCTTGCCTGACACAGATCATTATCCGGTCGAGCGAGCATATCTTTTGAAACTCCTGCGTTGTTTTCGCGCCGAGCCGGACATCGGTGATGTAGCTACGTGCCATCTTCTCGCACGGGCTTTGGAAGAGGGTAATTTGGGGTCGAAACCACTTCTGGAGCGTTCGCGCGGACGGCCTGGGCTTGTTATTGTGCGCACCGATATCGAAGGTTTTGATGATATCCTGTTACGGATGTTACGAGAACAGCGGCTTTATCGCGGGCACGTTGTAGCGCGCCCTCTCGA
Organism: Brucella lupini; assembly: GCF_002252535.1. Classification (NCBI taxonomy): domain Bacteria; kingdom Pseudomonadati; phylum Pseudomonadota; class Alphaproteobacteria; order Hyphomicrobiales; family Brucellaceae; genus Brucella; species Brucella lupini. The sequence continues at coordinate 13,115 of NZ_NNRN01000023.1, read as the reverse complement.
GCATTGGGAAACGACAACAGTCCGACAGTTAAAGCGTACAAGAAGCCGCATCCGCCAAGCAGATATCATTATCAATACTATCGATGTTAACTTGTTCGAGAAACTGGCGTTGATCGAAGGAGACAGTATCGGGGACGCCCTGTCGCGTGGTGAATGGCTTCTGGGTATCATTGATACGCAATACGAGATATCGACAAAGCTGAAAATTGTAGCAGATATAGTCCTCGACACCGGTCTGCTTGATGGCGCTCTTCTCAACAGGCTGCTTGATACGGTGACGGAGCACGATGCCGACACCGTCTTTCCAGATGATTTCACACTCAATTCATTGAAAGAGCTGAGACATTCGTTCAGGGAGGCAAACACACGGCAGGAAACTTTTGCCTATCTGCTGGCCCAATGGGAACTGGAGGGGCGAAAGTCCGCACGTCCGTCGCAGAAACAGAAGCAGGCCGAGGTCGACAAAACAAAGGGTAAAACCGATGACAAGAAATCGCTCTCGACTGAAGAACGCGGCCGACATGGCCGAAAGATCGTATCCGACAGCCAATTGATTGACCCAGAACCGCTTGATGATGGCTTCAGTGACATCGGTGCGGCAGAGAGCGCCATTCGGCGGACACCAGCTCTATGTGTGGAAACCTTGTCTGGCTACGGCGATGCGGTTGACTGGGCTTTGGCGCTTAAGGAAGACCTTGCGCTATGGAACACAGCATCGCTCGCCTGGTCTGATATCAGCACGCGGCTGCTTCTATCTGGCCCATCAGGCACCGGCAAAACCACTTTTGCACGGGCGCTTTGTAACAGTCTGCGCATTCCCGTCCTCGCGACTTCTATCGCGACATGGCTCCGGATGGGACATCTGGGTGATGTGTTGCTGCGCATGAAAACTGCTTTTGAGGAAGCGGCATCTCACGCCCCGGTTATCCTGTTCATTGATGAGATTGACAGCATCGGGCGACGTCAGGATTCGTCCCGCGACTATGCAGATTACTGGAATGCGGTCGTCAATCAGCTACTGGAGTTGATGGACGGGGCGGTTAAACAGGAAGGCATCATTATCGTGGGTGCTACTAACCGGCCTGGCGATATTGATGAGGCATTGTTAAGGTCAGGGCGACTGGAAACCCATATCCGGGTTCCGAAGCCTGACACGGATGCATTGATCGGCATTCTCACGCATCATCTGGGCTCCGACCTTAATGCTGTACTGGAAACACGACAGGTGGGGCAACAGTGATGAAAGGTTCCAGACCAGATGAATATGTCCGCAGTTCGCACGATCTACGCCCGCTGGCGCTGAAGGCACAGGGCATGACAGGGGCCGATATCGAGCGGATTGTCCGCCAGGCTCGCCAACAGGCGCGTCGCGAAAAGCGTCGGCTGACCTGGAAGGATATTGAAAAGGGCATATCCGGCAATCGCAGACCAATTCTACCGGAGGAACGCTGGCGCATGGCGGTACATGAGGCGGGTCATGCGGTCATCCGTCATATTTTGCAAGTCGGTCATCCCCTGACACTCAGCATTGAAGAACAGGTGGGGTTCGGGTTTGTAACGGAGCGTCGCAAGCTAATACCGCTGGAAAATGATTGCGAAGACAAGCTTGCTGTGATGCTGGCGGGAAGGGCGGCGGAAGAGCTTGTCCTTGGAGATGTCTCTGTCGGCTCCGGGATGCGGTCGGATAGTGATCTGGCTAACGCCACCGACCTGGCGTTAGGGATGGAAACGACGTTCGGCTTTTCCAAAGAGCAGCCATTACTGTTTCGCGACGGCATCGCACGGCGGGAACTGATCCGTGCAAATCATCCCGTCACGAAACGCGTCGATGAGCGGATGCAAAAAGCTTATGACGCCGCATGTAACGGACTTATCCGTTATGCGGTCCCGCACAGGACACTTTCCAAAACATTGCTCGAACATGGCGTTCTGGAGGGTGACGCCGTCACCGCTATTCTTGACGATGCCATCCAACGCCAGGATCAGCAGGGTAGTCATGTTTCGGTGAATGCAGCGGGTAACCGGTCTCAGGAGACGAACGCACCCGGCCCGTCCTGAACAGTCGCCTCGGGCTGACATTAGATCCAACGAATAAATCAAACCCACCCATAACGCGCTCGCCAACACGAACGCGAACGATCCCTCATATCCGATGAAAGGAATATCTCATGGCAACCATTGCACACGATGGCACATTCAACCGGCAAAGACTGGTAACAGAGATCGAGACACTCAAAGCCCTTGTTTGTGATCTCGAGCGTCTGCTCAACGGTGAGGAACCAAAACAAAGCAAGCTGGTGGACGCGCCATTGATCAACAACTGGCGTATTGATCGTCGGGATGCCGTATGCCTTGTTGGTACATTCCTGGATCATCCACGTCTGGGACCTATCGTGCCAAACGGCATTACCTCCGAACTGTGGTACATCGACCCCGAAAGAGAATATGCACGCACATTCAGCCGCTTCTACAGGCTGGGTAAACCAGTCCGGTTTCGGGATGGCAATCGTTGAGGCCGGTCTGTAAGAACAGAATGGAAGCCTATCGGGAGAGTAAGTAAGGGCAGGGCCGTGTAGAGGGGCGAGGAGAACGGCCCACTTTGCTCGACGCGGGCATGACGGTTCGGTCAAGGACCATTCTTCTTCGATGCATTTCTTTGCACAAAAATTGCCGTCAGAGCGACATGTTGCGTTTGAGGCGTATTGGAAGTACTGGGAATACGGCCCGGCCGATTTCGTTGCACCCTCGAATATTGAGAGCGCAGAACGCTTGCCGCAATGGGCTTTCTGCGAGGCGACACCAACCCTTCGTTATTTAGTAATCGCACGATTTGCCCCCAACTTGCCCCAGACTTCTGCAGGTTATCGAAGAATGAAAAATATTCGCGAATGATATGCTCAACCGGCGTTGTCCCCAAGGGGCCGCAGCCCTGCACTGGATAAATGTTTCTGCTTGTAGCAAGCCGCTGCAAAATGTTTCAATCACACCTGCGCATCAAAAGGATGCGAGAGGGGGAAGGAAAAAGACACAAGAAGCGGCTCCGTTTGTCTGAACTATTACAAGCGTTACGTTAACTGGATTTCCGCCGTGATTATGATGCAATTACCATCGGCGTCAGCAGATTCGAGGCAAATCCTTGTGGTCGCGCTTTCTCGCAAATTAATTGTTGCACTTTGGCGATATGTGGTCACAAGACCACCATCGAACCGAAAACTCCAATCTGCTCGCTTGGGATGAAATCGATAGGGGCTTTAAAATGAATATTGACACGTAACCCATCATATAAATCATTCTCCAGAGTCAGCTTGCCTTGGATGGGGGCAAGCGTTATTTTGCCTTAAAAGTAGGGCTATGGTTCCGGCGCAGCTATGTTACCATAAGCATCTCCTGTTTCGGGAATTAAGCCGAAGTCAGGCTGAGACCCTACTTATCCTTGCTATCAAGATTCTCCGAACTAGGTCTGTTTTGCAATTTTTTATCGAAGGCGGCCTATACGATAATGAAACATTCTGGTGAATAAGACCCCAAAAGTGCCGTATTCACCGGTAACCACGGAGTTGACTCGGCAGCGATATTTCTTCAAGTAGCCTATAGGACATCGGCAACAAAATTGTTCGAGAAAGTGGTAGTTGTGATAAATAAAAGATTAGTCCAGGTAAAACCATGAGTACTAACGCGTCTAGTGCAAATGCGCCCCACGAAGTTGTAATCGCCGAGCCGACAAAAGGAGCTGTTGTTGCCCTTCGTGATATCGTAGACGCTCTATCAAAATATCGATTAGCTTTAATATTCGGATGGCAAGATGTCGCCCAGCGATATCGCCGCTCGCGAGTCGGTGCATTCTGGCTGACTCTGAACATGGCTGTATTTATTGGCGCGGTAGGGCTGATTTTTGGAACACTTTTTCAAAGCGAAATGCGTGAATTTCTACCGTATCTTTGTGCAGGTGTTATCACTTGGGGGTTCATCTCAACATGTCTGAATGAGGGCTGTACCACATTTATTTCTTCTGATGGGATAATTTTGCAAGTTAGAATGCCACTTTTTACTCATGTTATGCGCGCTATATGGAGGAATATAATAATATTTGCCCACAATATTGTTATTTTTCCTATTGTCCTTATTATTTTGGGTAGAATGATAAGTTTTAATGTTCTTTGGGTGATTCCTGGATTCATCCTTTTATGTATAAATTTGGCTTGGATTATGTTAATGCTTGCTATTACTTGCGCTAGATTTCGCGATATGACGCAAGTCATAACAAATATTCTTCAAGTTTTATTTTATGCTACTCCGATTATGTGGATGGTTAAGATATTGCCTGATCATGTTTCGCGGACATTCATCGAATCGAACCCATTTTATCATTTCCTTGAACTGGTTCGCGCGCCGCTTTTCGGATCTCCGCCGTCTTTGCTTAATTGGACGTTCGGTTTTGCTTGCGCAATAATAGGTTGGGGCATCGCGATTTTATTTTTCGGGCGCTATCGTTGGCGTGTAGCATATTGGTTGTAGAAAATGAGTTTAATTCAACTTCAGAATGTTAGTGTCGAATTTCCGATCTATAACTCGACTAGTCGCTCGCTAAAAAATCGCGTTCTTAGCATTGCGACGGGTGGAAAAATCGAAAGGCGCAGTGATCGTCTTGTGATTATACGTGGTCTGGATGATGTTTCGTTGACATTCAGAGACGGTGATCGGGTTGGACTTATTGGCCATAATGGATCTGGTAAAACCACGCTCCTTCGTGTCTTATCGGGCATTTATACGCCCACACATGGAAGTTCGGTCATTAATGGCAACTGCGTATCGCTGATCAATATCAATCTGGGTATAGACCCAGATGCGACGGGAAAAGAAAATATTCGTCTGCGTTCCGCTATGATGGGGATGCCGCCTGAGGAAATTGCTGAAAAATTTGATCAAATCGCTGAGTTTTCAGGTCTTGGAGAATTCTTGGATGTTCCGTTCCGCACCTACTCATCTGGTATGCAGTTGAGGTTGGCATTTGCGACCTCAACTGCTGTTAGGCCCGAAATACTGATAATGGATGAATGGCTTTCGACAGGCGATGAAGATTTTAAAGAGCGCGCTAACGCGCGCATGCATGATCTTGTCAACTCAACGAGAATACTCGTTCTCGCAAGTCACTCAAAAGAATTAATGAGAAAGAACTGTAACAGAGTAATATGGCTTGAACATGGAAAAGTTAAACTAGATGGTTCTCCAGATGAGGTTTTGCCAATCTATTTTGGTGAGTAAGAGCATATAGAATGAATTAAAATGGGACTGTCACAGGCTTCTATTAGTTTCTATGGTGAAAATTTGCTGTAGACTACCCATGAGCCTCATTCTATAAGTCTAGATCATCTAATGTGAGAATGTTTTAATTCCCTGATAAGGTAGCGCTCCATTATGCGTAGTTTTTCTAGACGCCTAAGCCAATTGACCAACGCGCTACGCTATCTAACCCGGGGAGATATAGATGGTTTACTCAAGCGCTTAAAATGGCATGGTCGGGAATACTCTCATGTGAAAATGCAACGAAAGCTAGAAGGTGGAAGTAATAATATTGTCTGGGGCGTTCTTTGTACGCCGCAGACACTTTTTATCGCGAAAAAAATTGTTCAACGTTTTGCTTATCATAACATAAAAGCCGAAGCCATACTGGGCTCCGTCGAGAACTTCAGTCATGATTATTATATAGTGCTTAGCGCGCCAACGCTAGCGCTCCTTCCACCGCCAGATAAGCGATTTATATTCCAGCTTGAGCAGTCTACGAATTCGAGAAAGATCACTCGAGAGTATATCAGAGTGCTTGAAGATTCTCTGGGTTTTTTAGAATACTGTTTAACGAATATTGATTATTTCGCGAAGAAGGGGTTGGGCTTTCCACATGTGCATTATCTTCCAATTGGAGCGCAGCTCAACGATCTTAATTTAGCGGAAGAGAACTCAAAAAAATATGATTTTATATTCTGTGGCGATGCTGCGGGTAGTAAAAGGACACAAGACTTATTGTCTAAATTGCAGGAAACCTACACTGTCCGTATTTGTGATGGTATTTATGGCGACGATCTTCACAGTGCAATTCGAGAAGCCAAAGCTGTAATCAACATTCATTATTGCGCCGGAGATTTATTGGAAATTTCACATATATGTGAATGCATTTCTTTGGGCGTACCTGTTTTGTCTGAGAGTTCTTCTGACCAGGACGAATACCCTGAGGTTGCAAAAGCTGTGAGTTTCTTTGAAGAGGGGGCAGCCGAGAGTATGACAGCTCGGGCTTCTGAAATGTTAAGTTCCTTAGAAGAGAAAAGTAAGGCGATTAAAGGTGCTGTAGCTACAAGTTCAGCACGATTTAATTTCATGATGGATCGGTTCTTGGTCGCGATTGGAATGCTGTCGACTAACGTTGTGCTCGAAAATCCACTGTACTTGGCCCGAGATAGTAACTTTTTTGCCCTATCGTTGCCAGAGACCATTGAACGACGTTTGGCAATAGCGGATCATTTACCAGATGGTTGCGAATTATTTGATGGCATTAGGCATGGCTTAGGCTGGATCGGCTGCGGGGCCAGTTTTAATGCATTGTCACGCTATGCACTCTCAACCGATTGTCGTCAATTGGCTGTCATCGAAGATGATGCCGATCTACCGAATAATTTTATTGGCATTCTTGATGAAGTCCGTGCTTATCTAGACTCTAGAAAAGCGAGTTGGGATATTTTTTCTGGATTGATGGCTGACGTTCATCCCTCTGCTAAAATTCATTCAGTTGAACAAGTGGGCGAACGAACGTATGTGACTATCGATAAGATGACTAGCACCGTATTCAATATTTATAATAGATCGGCATTGGAGCTTTTGTCCCGATGGGATCCTCTTAACACGAATGCCGTAACCAATACGATTGACAGATACATGGAAAGTCAAAAGGATCTTCGGGTGGTTGTAGCTATCCCATTCGTCGTCGGCCATAAAGAGGAAGCTATATCTACGCTATGGGGTGTTGATAATCAGTACTATACTCCAATGATTGCTGAAGCGCAAAAGAAAATAGAGAATCTTATAAGAGAATGGGAAGGTTAGATTTTTGTTCTGTTTAAAATGAAGCGAGAACAGGAATATTCAGATTCTATATTATCGTATTAATACTGAATTATATTAAATTATTTTTTAAAAGCAGAAACTTTATACCCGTATGTCTCATGTGGAAAATAAATTATCAGGCCGGCAAATGATATAAATTGGACAAGCTAACGCTTGAAGGGTAATCCCCCCGTTAAATAAAGAGCTTCAAAAGTAGAATTTTCTCGGCAAGATGCTTGAGGAGATTTTGATGAAGAAGAGCCGATTTAGCGAACCTCAAATTTTAGCCATTCTGCGCCAGGCAGAAGGCGGCGTTCCTGTACCCGAGTTATGTTGGGAGCATGGAATGAGTACGGCCTCGTTCTATAAGTGGCGGCCCAAATACGGTGGAATGGATGCTTCCATGATCAGTCAGATGAAGGCTTTAGAAGATGAAAACCGTCGGCTGAAGAAGATGTATGCCGAAATGAGCATGCAGACAGAACTGCTGAAGGAGGCTCTCGGAAAAAAATGACGCGGCCATCTCAGCGCCGGGAGCTGGCCGCGAAAGCAGTGGCGCAACGTGGAGTGAGTATTGCGCTGGCGTGCCGGACATTTGGCGTCAGCGAAACCTGTTACCGGTATAGCCCACAATGCAATGCTGACAACGAGCAGATCGCTGATCTGTTACTGGGGCTTGTGAGGGTGAAAAAGACCTGGGGTTTCGGTCGCTGTTTCCTGTATATGCGCAATGTACAGGGCCACCGCTGGAACCATAAACGCGTTTACCGCGTCTACCGGGAGCTTAAACTGAACCTCAGGATCAAGCTCAGGCGGCGGCTGAAGCGCGAGAAGCCAGAGGAACTGGCGGTGCCCGATGCACCGAACATGGTCTGGTCAATGGACTTCATGGCAGATCGTCTGGCAGACGGTCGCCAGTTCAGGCTTTTAAACGTGCTGGACGACTTCAACCGTGAGGGGCTGCGCATCGAGGTGGACTTCTCACTCCCTGCCGAGCGGGTCGTGCGTAGTCTTAACCAGATCATCGAATGGCGAGGCAAACCGCTGGCGATCAGAGTGGATAACGGCCCCGAATATGTCAGCTCAAAACTGGTCGAATGGGCAGAGAGGCAAGGGATTGCATTAAACTACATCCAACCCGGCAAGCCTCAGCAGAATGCCTATGTCGAGCGCTACAGCCGAACCGTTCGGCATGAATGGCTTGATCTGTATATATTTGACAGCATAACGGAGGTACAGGAGATCGCCACACAGTGGCTTTGGACATATAACCATGAACGGCCCAACATGGGCATTGGCGGCATTACACCCGCTCAGAAACTGAAAATGGCCGCGTAAATTCTACCGATGAACCCCACTAAAATGGGGAGGATTACCCATTCATCTGGCCACTCAGCTGTAATGTGTCAAAACGAACGTGCTAGAAAGGCTGTTGACGAACGTGATGAATCTCTTTGAAGGATTATGCCTTATGGTTGCGCATGACGAAAAGCGATCTCATAGCCGATAATGTGGCTGATGTGCTGGGGTTCTCCGATGTTGAAAGTTCTATTCAAGGGGAAAGGAATAAATGAGAGCAGGGCGGACAGGAGAAAAATATGATACAGGATTACTTTATAGGTATTATAAAGTGTATACTTATTTCAGTTTCAGAACCATAAAATTTTGTTCAATTAAATGGTTCCGAATTAAGTTATAGAATTTTTCCTATTAGGAGAATCGAATAACTAACGAGAAACTTCGTCTTTCTCTTTACTTACTTAAAAAGCCGGTGGTCAACATGGTTAATTCTAGAATAAACGTTGTTTTCGTGGTCGACATACGCAATTGGGCCTTTGATAACGTGGCAAAGAGCCTAAAAGGAAAACTTTCGGAGTTTTATAAAGTTGATATTATTTATTGGGAGGATTTCCCTTCTATATTATCATTTTTACAAAGCATAAATCAGATGAATCCGGATTGCGTTCATTTTTTCTTCAGAGAACAACTTTCCCTCATATTATCAAATGTCGACGTCTCATCCAATTTATTGCGTATATTTTGCAAACGGGCCATAACTACACATATTCCTGACTATTTATATAGTGATGAAGTATCACTGATGAACAGGAGGAGGTTGTTAAATTTTGTAGATTCCTATTTCACAACCAACTCGGATCTTCATGGAATTTATAGGGATAGTCATTTTGTCCCCGACCCTTGGGGTGTAATTTATGATTGGATTGAGCTTGAACCGTCAACAAAGCCTGCTAACTCTGCGATTGATAAGGTTCGTATCGTATGGTCTGGAAATTCCTTGTGGGGCGAATATGCCGGGCATGTTGATTACAAGGGGTTGAAGACCGTGATTACTCCAGCTTTAACCTTGTTGAAAGATAAGCACAGTAATTTTGAATTTTTATGTATGGATTCATCAAAAGAAAAAATCACTAATCAGGAAGTTTTAGATGAAATGCATCGTGCGGATATCTTAATTATAGCCTCAGAGAGAGAAGGGACTCCTCTCACATTGATTGAGGCTATGGCAAATAGTTGCGCCATCGTAAGTACTGACGTTGGTATAGCGTCTGAAATTCTTCCGCAAGAGCAGTTAGAGTTTTTATACCCTCGCTCGAGCCGGGAACTTTACTCTAAGCTAGATAAATTACTCAGCAATCCTGTTCTCGTCCGAAGTCTGGGTGTCAAGAACAATGAAGCATGGAAAAAACACTTTGGGGTCGATAGTGATTTACGTGAGAAATGGCTTGACTTCCTAAACAGTGCAGTGAGACGCTACGAAGTTGAAGGTCCTTCTCGAAAAATTAATATGCTTCCAACTCAGATAAACTTTATGAGGGCACGTACTTTATCCGCAGTAAGGTGGACACGTCGAATTATTAATAAACTCGGAATGGTTGACGTTCTAAAGCAAATTTCTCCGAGATTTGCTTCCACCTATCATAGACTGATACACGGCTCGTACCGTAATCATGACATTGATTATTCGATCATCGAGAGTTTTTACAAATCTAAGATATCGAGTATGAAAATGTCGGATCCAATCGTCGTTGGTTCTCCAATGTGGAAGGGGGTAGCCGCCTCAACACAAGCTGTTTTTCCAGAGTATTATTTGAGATATCCATTTACGGAGCATGAATATCCTGAAGTGGAGGAGCATGTTTATCTTAAGAGAATGTCAGAGTTGTTGGCTCAATCTCCTGCGGAGGTAATAATATATAGCGGAGGATCTCTAATTCACAAAGAATTAGCTCGGTTGGTAAAAGTTGTTTCACCAAATAAACGGCAATATTTTATGTGGCATGGGTCTCCTGCACAATGGGTGGACGCTGGCCAATTGCGTTTCTTTAGTATGTGGCGCAGTGAGTATGACAATAATATTATTGATGGGATAATTTGTCTTAAGAGGAATCTCGAAGAGACATTGAACCAAATGGGGATACGTGCTTTCTATCTAATGAACCCCGTTCCAGTTATTGACGATATCCGATTACCGGGAGACCTATCGCACGAAGTTATCAACGTAGGATTGTTTTCTTCTATATCTTCATGGGCTAAAAATCCGTTTCCCCAACTGCTCTCCGTTTCAGGTTTTGATAATATTCTACTCACTACCAATATCGCAAAAAACGACGTTGAGTTGGCATTTCCAAAGCACGAAAGGGTGCAATATATTCATCATATGGATAGGCAGGATTTTATATCAGTTCTTAAGAAACAAGACATTAATCTATACATCACTAATACGGAATGTTCTCCAATGATTGCGCTAGAGAGTTGGGCCTGTTTAATACCTTGCATCGTCGGTCCAGCTGGCGATGTCTATTCGACAGTTGATGAAAAACTTGGCGCTTATCTAGTTGAAAAGAATGTAGATAATCCAAGCTTAATAGCTGAGCGGATCAAAAAGGTAATTGAAAATTACGATGAAATTGTTCATTTGTTAAGAGTTAATAGGGCTGTCCAAAGAGACAACTTTGAGCAAGCGAAGCAGTTAATTTTAAACCGCCTTTGAATTGTGGCGCAAAATACCAAGCCCATGCGATACGGTAAGCCCACGGTGAAGGCCGTCTTGCGATGACGGCCTTCTGACTGCCAGTCCTCGTGGTAACACTAGGAGTAGTCATATGACGAAGTATCCAGTTGAGGTGATCACGTCCGTTGAGCGCCGTCGTCGTTGGTGACGCGAAGACAAAGAGCGCCTCGTCGCGGCCTGCTTTGAGGCGGACGCGGTGGTCTCCGAGATTGCCCGTGCGGCCAGTATCCATGTCAGCCAGTTGTTCCGTTGGCGCAAGGAGCTGTGCCGGATCGAGGAACCGAAGACCGAGACGGCAACCACGTTGGTACGTATGCGCCGTCTCTGTCCCATTGATTTAGGGCATTTGGGGTGAGTGAGGTTTCTGCCAGAAGGTCTTCAGCAATAGCAGGAGAATCGTAAGCGTTCGCTGCGTGAACTGCCCCCCATTTCGACCGGACAGTCGGCATAAGCAGAAAGGCTCAAGCACAGGCTTGGGTATAGGCTTATGTCTAACGAGTATCGACACGTTGAATTGCTGACGGGTGATGTTCGCCGCAGGCGGTGGACAACCGAGCAAAAGCTGACAATCATTGAGCAGAGTTTCGAACCAGGCGAGACGGGATCGTCCACCGCTCGCCGCCATGGCGTCGCGCCCAATCTGCTTTATCGGTGGCGCAGGCTCTTGAGCGAGGGAGGTGCTGCAGCTGTGGATTCTGACGAGCCGGTGGTCGGCAATTCGGAAGTGAAGAAGCTGGAAGATCGCGTCCGCGAGCTAGAGCGCATGCTCGGCCGCAAGACGATGGAGGTCGAAATCCTTCGGGAAGCCTTGTCCAAAGCAGACTCAAAAAAACGGATATCGCGGCCGATCTTGTTGCCGAAGGACGGTTCGCGATGAAGGCCGTCGCAGACACGCTGGGCGTATCCCGTTCCAACCTCAACGAGCGGCTGAAAGGCAGATCGAAGCCGCGCGGCTCCTATCACAAGGCCGAGGATGCAGAGCTTTTGCCCATCATTCGCAGGCTGGTAGATCAAAGGCCAACCTATGGCTATCGGCGGATCGCCGCGCTCCTCAATCGCGAAAGGCGAGCCGCCGATAAGCCTGTCATCAACGCCAAACGGGTCCATCGCATCATGGGCAACCACGCCATGCTGCTGGAAAAGCACACAGCCGTTCGCAAGGGCCGCCTCCACGATGGCAAGGTCATGGTCATGCGCTCCAACCTGCGCTGGTGCTCGGATGGGCTGGAGTTCACCTGCTGGAACGGCGAGGTCATCCGTCTCGCCTTCATCATCGACGCCTTCGACCGCGAGATCATTGCCTGGACGGCGGTCGCCAACGCGGGCATCTCCGGCTCAGACGTGCGCGACATGATGCTGGAGGCGGTCGAGAAACGCTTCAATGGAACCAGAGCCCCACATGCAATCGAGCATCTCTCGGACAACGGCTCTGCTTACACCGCGAGGGACACGAGGCTGTTTGCGCAAGCACTCAATCTGACACCCTGCTTCACGCCGGTCGCCAGCCCGCAGTCGAACGGCATGTCGGAGGCCTTCGTCAAAACCCTGAAGCGGGATTATATTCGCATCGCAGCACTACCGGACGCAGAAACAGCGCTCCAGTTCATCGACGGATGGATCGAGGACTATAATGAAATCCATCCACATTCCGCGCTCAAGATGGCTTCCCCTCGGCAGTTCATCAGGGCTAAATCAAACTAGCCGACCTGTCCGGTGAAATGGGGAGCACTCCACTGCGAACCACTTGTGTCTTAGCTTGACGTCTTGAAGTTCCATGGAAGCATGTCGTCGAGTGGTAATCCCCCCGTTTTTAACGGGGCTCGTCAGTAGAAATCACGCGGCCATTTTCAGTTTCTGTGCGGGCGTTACGCCGCCGATGCCCATATTGGGACGTTCGTTGTTGTAGGTCCATAGCCACTGCGTGGCAAATTCCTGCGCCTCCTCAATACTTTCGATGATATATTGGTCGAGCCATTCATTCCGAACGGTG
>NZ_NNRN01000022.1:0-1504 GCF_002252535.1 Brucella lupini | reverse complement strand
CGGGGCCAACCGGTCGCCTTGAGAAAGCCGGTAAAGGGCGTCCAGCCCGCTCCTTTCAACGCCGTTTCCGAAGGTCTGGAAACCAAAGCGGGAGTTGCCCGTGCCGTGAGGGTTTCGAGAATAACTGTAAAACCTCCAAAGTATCGAGGAGGTACTTACTGTTATCGACATCACCAGAAGACAGCGCCTTACGGAGTACGGTCGCGTCCCTGGTCGTGACGCGGGTTCTCTTCTTTCTGCCGTCCTACTTTACGGCTTCTCAGCCCGCCTAAAGGACAGCGTGGGCCCCCGATTTTGCCTCCGCTCCGGTTCCCTGCGCTCCGACAAAACCGGCACCCCACTCGCCGCCGCTGGCGGTCGCTTCGCGCTCCTTGACCCGGGCTTCGTGCGCACGTCGCCCCGTTGACGTCATCAAAAAGGAGACGATCAACATGACTACTCTCGATCAAATCAACGAACTGCGCGCCGAGCTTCGGAGCTGCTATTTCACCAAGACCGAACGCGCGATGGCGGAGGCCGAACTCGCCGCCCTGATCGCTCAGGCGCAAGCTGAGGATGAGCAGTTTGCTCGCGACATCGCACTCTATCTCGCTGACCTCGAATGAGGTCGGCTATATCATGTCTCAGGCTGGGCCGGCGGCAACATATCGATAAGAAGATGCCGAAGCGGCTGTTTTTCAGCGAACTCGGCTTGGATATGTCTTAGAACGTGACGCTGCCCTGCGAAAGGCACCAGGCTGATCGCAGTTTCAAATGGCACCCAGCAAAATTCGCTATGTTCCTCATTGAGAACAACGGGCGCTTCGCCGTTCGCGAACCCAACAAAAACAGGCAGCATACATATAGCGTCGCGATCAGCTTCATAGAATTGCTCGCAGATATCAGCCGAATAGAGGCTGTCGCAGATCAAGCCCGTCTCTTCCCTCACTTCTCTGAGGGCTGCCTCCCAGGCTTTTTCGCCGCTCTCTATGGCGCCAGCTACCTGACACCACTCTCCAATCAAAGTGTGGTTTCGACGAAGTAACAAGACCTTCGTTTCGTCGTTGACTACACGGAGAACGACAACCGAGACGGCAAAACAACGGATGGGGATATCAGTCATTCACGGTCTCCTGAAGATGCGAGCAATCCGCTAATAAAACAACACCGCGGCTTCGCCAATAATCATCTTGTTCAAATGCGTGATACTTCCAGATCGAGCGGGGAAACTGACGTAAGCGACTGCATCAACGGGCATCTGATCCCAACGAAGACGGACGGCATGCTGATGCTTTTTGCTCCAGGCGGCCGGTCACTGGCAACTTTATGACACGACGATTGTTGCAAGCAGAGCCTGGCCGATGGTCTGCAACGAGTGTGCAAAACTTCACAGTAGCTCTGGCAGATGCTGCAACCCGCCGGAGCCATTTGCTGGGGATTGCACTGTGCGGTTCGCCATCGTCATATCCCTTCTCCGTTTGGGAGGGGCTCCATAGGCGGGCTCGATGGGGCAGGTCTGACCGGA
>NZ_NNRN01000021.1:0-29753 GCF_002252535.1 Brucella lupini | reverse complement strand
CACTGGGAACTGTCGCGCGAAAACATGGAGCTTTATGTCGTGCCGAGCGACATGAAGGCCGATCTTCCTGTCGAGCTCGGCTCCTCGCACAAGGATGCCCAACAGGTCTGACGCTCGGCCGCTTGGGCGTGGAGCCGGTTAGGACGTTTTCTGCAGGGCCCGCGTCAGCCATCCGGTAGCAAAATCGGCGATCGCGGAGCGCTGGGCATCGACCGGCACGAGAGTTAGTCACTCTGCATTTCGCTTATGACTTACGAATAAGCCGCTTTCCTTTCCAACCTCAAGAACACCGTTGCCCACCTGAAACGCTTTGGTGATCGCATCCCGGAATGCGACAAGCTGCGCGTCGTCGGCAGCATCGCCGGGAGGGTAGGACGTCAGGGCCAGGAATACGTCTTCCGGATCGGTCACGCGCAGACAGGCTGGATGCTGCTTCATGGTCACATTGCCGAACTGAGCCTGCATGATCCGTTCGGCCGCGTCATATCCGAACGCAGCGCCGGCCGGATCGACTGGCGGACTGCCGAACACCGTTGTCAGCCCATACATCTCGCGCATGTTGCCGGCGCCGTTCGTCGTCACCGCCAGACAACCGCCCGGCCTCAGAACCCGATGCATCTCCGCAACCGCCTTCGACGGGTCAGGCAGATGATAGAGCATGTGCATGGCGATGACGGTGTCAAAGGACCCGTCTTCAAAGGGCAACGCGGCCGCGTCGGCTTGCTGCCCTGTGACCGATGCAAATTGCAGGGGCCGGCAATGCTCAACGGCTTCCTGAACCATGCCCGAAGAAAGATCGGAAAGCGTAAGGTGCAGGTTTTGCGGCAGGCCGCTTGCGGCTGCCTCCCAAAACCAACCAGGACCACACCCGATATCAAGGATGCTGTCGCCGGGCTTGAGAGGAAGCTGCCCTGCTATCCAAGGAAACCAGCCGGTTTCGGCGATCGTGTACTCGCTGTTCAACCGGGCGCGAGCCGCAAGCTTGCGGCTATCGCCATATTGCTCTGCATTGCCTGACGTTATCGAGGCCACGCGCTTCCTCCATCTTTCTTTCTCTCAAAATCCTGTCGCATGGGATACGCTATCGGCACCCTTCGAGCCAAACATCCGAAAAGCCCGCAGGCGTACACGCCCCGGCTGCCAGACGCTGGATTCGGCCGGCGCGTTCCTCGAGCTTGGCGTCGCTTCGAGCGAGATCATATGAAGCCGGCGCTATCAGCACGGCCGCGAGCCGGATAAACTCCGCTTCGGTCAATTCGGCTGGAGACCGCCCATAGATCGCTGAGCTTGCCGAATGGAAGCCTACTATCCAGCCATCAGGTCCCTTGCCCATTTCCAGCGTTTCCAGCCAGAGGGCAAGAATCTGCTCCTTGGAAAGACGGCGCTCCATCCCAAGTGCGTAGCCCGTCTGCCTTATCTTGCCGGGGCCAGGATGAAACTGCTCAAAGGCGAGCCGCTTGGCTGCCGATTGAGTGATTGTTGTCAAACCAGCGCCTGGAGTAGAGAAATCTACCCCAGAATGGGTTGAATAATTCGGGTCTTCAACCGCGATCAAAATAGCTCGATAAGCTGCGCCTAAGGAACCGCCGCCGCGGCCCTGAGCGATCACTTCGTCAGCACGAGCCCGCAACGTCGTGGCATCCGATAGTGCATCAAAGTATCCCTTCGCTCCATAGCCGACTAGACCAATAAGCAAGAGGGCAAAGACAAGACTGCCGTATTTAAGTATCCGCATCATCCGCCGCCAGATAACATAATGGGTGGCCCTCGCGCTAAAACTCGTGTTGCCGCATAAGTTGTTTTCAAGAATAATTTGTCCGTAATTATGTTCGTACCGGGTTTTGCACAACAGTAGCTTTTCACTGTGATTACAATAGCTTAGTTCCATAATACTTGTTATGCGCTATGGTATAACATTACAACACGTGTAATGGGATTCTGATTTGAGAGCATTTGGCAATACCCCAAGATGAGGGTGCTGATCTGAGGGAATACGGGCCTATCGAACAGTTGTGCATCCTACGGAAAACAACCGTTGGAGATGCAGTTGTACATTCTTGTCCAGGCAAATCAGTATCGAAAATACGAAGACCTTCTCGATCAATCGTTCCGCCTCAGAAAGCGGGTTTTCGCCGACCAGCTGGGATGGGAGGTAGCCACTTGTGGCCCCTATGAGAGGGATATCTACGACGACTTGAAACCTGCGTATCTTATTTGGTGCGATACGCACCAAACGCAGCTCTACGGTTCGGTTCGCTTGATGCCAACCACCGGGCCGACACTGCTATACGACGTGTTCAGGGACACCTTTCCTGGCTCTTGCGATCTGGTTGCACCGTCAATCTGGGAAGGAACACGCATGTGCATCGATGTGGAAGCGATCGCTCGCGATATGGCGGGGTTGAGTCCCGATCGGGCGTTTTGCCTCCTGCTGCTGGCGCTGTGCGAGATAGCGTTGGACAACGGCATCGAAACGCTGATCTCAAACTATGAGCCCCACATGAGCCGGATCTATGAGCGTGCCGGGGCGGAGCTCGATGAGCTTGGCCGGGCCGTCGGCTATGGGCGCTTCCCGGTTTGCTGTGGCGCTTTCGAAGTCTCACAGCGCGTTTTGACAAATATGCGAAACAAACTGAATGTCGTCGACGAGCTCTATAAACGGCCGTCCTACTCGCGATCGAATGAAAGAGCCCCGGCAACCCCCTCGGTCAGAGTGTAACCAGGCAGAGATGCGAGCCTGCGAGCGTGCGATGTGATTGCGGCTCCAGATCGAAACCAATCCCGCTCTCTCTTGATGGCGTCCTGGCCCAACTCCGGATCTTCCACGATCAACCCGTGAAGGGTCCGCTAGCGAGCTGCGGCCGCTGGGCTGCGCCTGCGCGGTGATCGCGCCCGGTATTAGGCCTTTCTGGAGCCATCGAGCGGGAATTGGCCCGCTCCCGGATGGAGCCCTAACATGTCGCACGATCTCACTCTCGCACAGTCCCATGCCTTCCAGCTCTCCCGTGACCTGATGGTCCCGGTCACCGTCTTCGAAGTCGACGGCGAATATGGCGTCCTGCCCTCGGACGAAATCGATGCAAGCGACGACCTCGATATCGTGCACGAATTCTTTCCCTGGCCGGCTCACTGAGCCGGCATTTTTGCGTTCCGGTTGCCGCTGGCGATCTGTCGGCGGCAAGGGAAGCTTCGCCGCGGGCGGTGCAACTTTGCACCTTGTCATCCGCGCCCTTGCCTCCTCTGCTCTTCGCGGCAGGCGGAAAGAGATCCGTTGATAATACGGGGAGCAAAACAGGGACAATCGCGAGCGATTGGAGAAAATGATGAAACGAAAAGAAATAGAGATCTTGCGAGACAAGGTTGGCTGTGCGGCGGTTCTCGCGGATGCAGGTTTTGCGGTTGACAAAAAGGAAAGCACCCGGCGTGCCGTAAAGTTTCGCAGGGGCGCCGAAATCATCATTGTGACCCACGATGGACGTGGCTGGTTTGATCCGCTAAGCGACGAGAAAGGCGACGTCTTCTCCCTTGCAGCGCTACTCGACCGGCTGACCTTCACGGAGGCGATAGCCCGTGTGGCAACCCTCGTCGGTTTCGATCCCTGCCCCATAATCTGGAGCAAGCCGAGGACCCAGGCGCCCCCACTTAACATCGCCGAAAGGTGGCGTGCTCGACGCGCGCCGGGTCCGGGAACGGGTGCCTGGCGATATCTTTGCTGGGCCCGCGCCATCCCTGTCCCGATCGTCCGCTACGCCATTCATGAGAGTGCGATCCGCGAGGGGCCGTTTGGCAGCATGTGGGCACGGCATAGTTCGGCGGAGGGTGTCGTCACCGGATGGGAAGAGCGCGGCCCCGAGTGGCGCGGCTTTGCGACTGGTGGAAACAAGGTCCTTTTCCGCCTCGGTCGACCGAACGCAACAAGGTTTTGCGTGACTGAAGCGGCGATCGACGCGATGAGCCTTGCTGCGATTGAGGGCCTGCGCGAGGACACTCTCTATCTCAGCACCGGCGGTGGCTGGTCTCCATCGACCGAAGCAGGCTTGCGATCGCTGCTGGCAAACCCCGATGCCCAGTTGGTAGGTGCGACCGACGCGAACACGCAAGGGGACACCTTCGCAGATCGGTTGCAAAACCTCGCCAAAGAGGAAGGGCGCTCTTGGTTGCGGCTGCGGCCGCCAGCGGAAGATTGGAACGAAGTACTGCAGGAAAAGAAGAGGGAAAACGCGAAGAGGGAGAACGGAAAGCGGCGTGCCGCATCTCGCACGACCGCATCAAGGGAGGCTTCGCCCGGCTGAGGCCGGCCCTTGACCCGGTCGAGCGCAATGCCGGCGGCCCGGAAGGTGTCTTGAGGGATCGAAGAAAACGAGCAGGATCACGGTGATCTGACGCTTCGGTCCCCGCACTTACAGGAGCCGCAGATGGAATCCCCGTCCACTATCCGAAAGGTTTTCGAAGGCGTCGCGACCCGCCACCAGATGTTCCGGCTGTTTGATCGGCACAAACAACGTCCGGACCTTGGGCGGGCGGATGCTGCCCCGCTTTATAGCGGCGAATGGTTCGAAATAGACGAAGGTCTTTACACCTACATGCTCGACATCCTCCCGCCCCTGTGGATACGCGGGCCGATTTTTTCGATGCGCGAGTTCATGATCGGATCCGTAACGTCGATCTTTTTTGAACTGCGGATCGATGGCGCCGTGAGGTATTTCCATTCTTATTGCGATTTGTCGGTCACAGCCTCGGTCGAAGAGATGCGGGCCGCAATTGTCAAGCGCGAAAGCCAGCCTGTCCGCGCCATGACGCGTCAGGAGCGTCTGGAGCATATCTGGAGTTTGACCGCAGACGCGTATCGCGGCTATGCCGGTGATCGTTTTCCGCCGGCGTTCCAAGGTCAGCGGACGATCATGCTTTGGAGCGGCAGCAACGGCACCCTCCTGAAATTGCTCGACGATCTGACGGACGAGGAAATCGCCGCCAAGTTACCTGTTCATATGCGCCACCTTCCATCCTTGGTGGCCTGACAGCCGTCAACCCATTTCCACCATCAAAGCGCATCGACCCGCCGAGTCCGCCCGCGGCCGATGACGCATGCCCGAAAAAGGAGCATTTCCATGAATGACAATCCTTTCACCTTCGACATGTTTGGTTCCGCCGCGCTCTCGACGGGCATCGGCATTGGCGACACTGCCTTTGGCGACTTTTCACCGGTTGCCGCCAATGATGACGATCCTGATCCAAACCCGTCGTCGCCGGCCCCCGCGTTGCCGGCTGCAACCCCGTCATCGCCGCGTCGCTCAGCACGGCCTGCGAACTTCTATCTTGATGGCGATCGCGGCCTGGCCTCATCCTGGAAGGATCGCGCGCGTGCCAATGTCGCGGCCATCTTGGTCGCGAACAGCATCGTAAAACAGGGTCGGCCTGCGACGCCTGAAGAGCAGGCCCAACTGATCCGTTTCACCGGCTTCGGCGCTGGCGAACTGGCCAACGGCGTGTTCCGCCTCCCGGGCGAAGGGGACTTTCGGCAGGAATGGAACGATATCGGTTCTTCGGTCGAAACTGCAGTGTCAGAGGCAGAATATGTGTCGCTCGCACGCTGCACACAGTACGCCCATTTCACGCCAGAATTTATCATCCGGGCGATCTGGGCCGGTATCATCAAGCTTGGCTGGCGCGGCGGCCGGGTACTTGAGCCGGGGATCGGGACAGGCCTGTTCCCTGCCCTTATGCCGCAAACCTATCGGGCCACCGCGTTTGTCACTGGCGTTGAACTCGATCCGATCACGGCAAAGATCGCGGGTCTGTTGCAGCCGAGAGCCAGAATTATCAACGATGACTTCGCGCGCACCGATCTGGCTCCGATCTTCGACCTTGCAATCGGAAATCCACCCTTTTCGGATCGTACCGTCCGCTCAGATCGACGTTACCGCTCGCTCGGCCTTCGCTTGCACGATTACTTCATCGCGCGTTCCATCGACCACTTGAAACCGGGCGCGCTGGCAGCTTTCGTCACCTCGCACGGAACGCTGGACAAGGCCGATGCGACCGCTCGCGAGCATATTGCCAAGTCAGCCGATCTGATCACGGCGATCCGCCTGCCCGAGGGAAGCTTCCGCCGTGACGCTGGTACTGACGTCGTCGTCGACATTCTTTTCTTCCGAAAACGCAAGGTCGGCGAGCCCGAGGGTGATCAGGGTTGGCTCAACGTCGATGAGATCCGGCCAGCGGAGAATGACGGGAGTGCTATCCGGATCAACCGCTGGTTCGCCAGCCATCCCGCCTTCGTGCTCGGTACCCATGCCCTGACATCGGGACGCTTTGGTGAGACCTATACGTGCCGGCCCCGCGAGGGCGAGGATCTCGAAGCCGCGCTTTCGGCGGCCATCGATCTCCTGCCCAGCGATGTCTACGACGGCGAGCCGACGCCGATCGATACCGATCTCGGAGACGAGTTCGCCGACGTCGTTGAACCAAGGGCAAAGGACAGCCCCGTCCGCGAGGGCAGCTTCTTCATCGACAAGGCCCATGGCTTGATGCAGATGCTCGACGGGTCGCCCGTGCCGGTGACATTGCGCAAAGGCCGGTCCGGGGACGGCTTCTCCGAGAAGCACGTCCGGATCATCAGGAAACTCATCCCGATCCGCGATACCGTCCGGGAAGTACTGAAAGCACAGGAAAACGATCGGCCGTGCCGCGACCTACAAGTCCGGCTGCGCGTCGCGTGGTCGAGTTTCGTCCGCGACTTCGGACCGATCAACCAAACCACCGTCTCCATACAGGAGGATCCCGAGACCGGGGATGTCAAAGAAACCCATCGTCAGCCGAACCTGTCGCCGTTCCGCGATGATCCCGATTGCTGGCTGGTTGCCTCGATCGAGGACTACGATTTGGAGACCGACACCGCGAAGCCGGGGCCAATCTTTTCCGAAAGGGTGATCTCTCCCCCATCAGCGCCGGTTGTGACATCGGCGGCGGACGCGCTGGCGGTCGTTCTCAACGAGCGTGGCCATGTGGACATAGATCATATTGCGGAGCTGACGCATGGTGACCCAACCAGTGTGACAGGACAGCTTGGAGACGCCATCTTCCGCGACCCTGCTGATGGTTCCTGGCAGACCGCAGACGCCTATCTGTCAGGTGCCGTCCGCACCAAGCTGGCTGTCGCGCGGGCGGCCGCCGCACTCGACCCGGCCTATGAGCGGAACGTCCACGCACTGCAGGAAGTTCTGCCCGCTGACCTGCGTCCGTCAGACATTACCGCTCGCCTTGGCGCACCATGGATTCCAGCCGCCGATGTTGTTGCCTTCGTCAAAGAGCGGATGGAAACCGATATCCGTATCCATCATATGCCTCAACTCGGCTCCTGGACCGTCGAGGCAAGGCAGCTCGGCTATAGTGCAGCTGGTACATCCGAGTGGGGTACCAGCCGCCGCCATGCTGGCGAGCTTCTGGCGGACGCCTTGAATAGTCGCGTACCGCAGATCTTCGATGTGTTCAGGGACGCCGATGGTGAGCGCCGCGTCCTGAATGTCGTCGATACTGAAGCCGCCCGCGACAAACTGCAAAAAATCAAGCAAGCATTTGGTGACTGGGTGTGGACCGATGCCGATCGCGCCGACCGACTGGTGCGTGACTACAACGATCGCTTCAACAATATTGCACCTCGGAAATTCGATGGGTCCCACCTGAAACTGCCTGGCGCCTCTGGCGCCTTTGTTCTTTATGGGCACCAGAAACGTGGCATCTGGCGGATCATTGCCGATGGCTCCGCCTATCTTGCCCACGCCGTGGGCGCCGGCAAGACAATGACAATGGCAGCAGCCATCATGGAGCAACGCCGGCTCGGGCTGATCGCCAAGGCGATGCTGGTCGTGCCGGGCCATTGCCTGGCGCAGGCAGCGCGCGAGTTTCTTGCCCTTTATCCCAATGCCCGCATCCTCGTCGCGGATGAGACGAACTTCACCAAGGACAAGCGCGCCCGCTTTCTGTCGCGCGCGGCAACCGCGACCTGGGATGCGATCATCATCACGCATTCGGCGTTTCGATTCATCGCAGTTCCCTCGGCATTCGAGAGCCAAATGATTCAGGATGAGCTGCAGCTCTATGAGGATTTGTTGATCAAGGTTGACAGCGAGGATCGCGTCTCGCGCAAGCGCCTCGAGCGGCTGAAGGAAGGGTTGCAAGAACGCCTTGAAGGCCTCGCAACCCGCAAGGACGACCTTCTTACCATCTCCGAAATCGGCATCGACCAGATTGTCGTAGACGAGGCGCAGGAGTTTAGGAAGCTCTCCTTCGCGACCAATATGTCGACGCTGAAAGGGATCGATCCGAATGGCTCACAGCGTGCCTGGGATCTCTATGTGAAGTCTCGCTTCATCGAGACAAAGAACCCCGGTCGCGCGCTGGTGCTCGCTTCCGGCACGCCGATCACCAATACGCTTGGCGAGATGTTCTCGATCCAGCGGCTGCTCGGCCACGCGGCCCTCGCCGAGCGCGGGCTGCACGAATTCGATGCCTGGGCGTCCTGCTTCGGCGACACGACCACCGAACTCGAAATCCAGCCATCCGGCAAATACAAGCCGGTCAGCCGCTTCGCTAGCTTCGTCAACGTTCCCGAACTGATCGCCATGTTCCGGACCTTCGCCGATGTGGTGATGCCGGAAGACCTGCGCCGATACGTGAAAGTGCCGGGTATCTCGACGGGCCGTCGACAGATTCTAACGGCTAAGCCGACGGCGGCCTTTAAGGCCTATCAACAGGTACTCGACACTCGCATCAAAGCGATCGAGCAGCGCGAGGGACCGGCCAAGCCCGGCGACGACAT
The DNA here is from genome assembly GCF_002252535.1 of Brucella lupini. Lineage (NCBI taxonomy): Bacteria > Pseudomonadati > Pseudomonadota > Alphaproteobacteria > Hyphomicrobiales > Brucellaceae > Brucella > Brucella lupini. The sequence goes on along the minus strand of NZ_NNRN01000021.1, from coordinate 20,935 downwards.
TCTGCTGTCGGTCATCACAGACGGGCGCCATGCGGCGATCGACCTTCGCTTCGTCATGCCGGCGGTCCACAATGAACCAGATAACAAGCTCAATCTCCTGATCCGCAATGCCTTCCGCATTTGGCGAGAGACCGGCCAGGCGGTCTACCGTCGTCCCGACGGCAAGAATTTCGACCTGCCCGGCGCGGCTCAAATGATCTTCTCCGATCTCGGCACGATCCATGTCGAGAAAACACGCGGCTTTTCTGCCTATCGCTTCATTCGTGACGAACTGATCCGGCTCGGCGTGCCGGCCTCGGAGATCGCTTTCATGCAGGATTACAAGAAGACGCAGGCAAAGCAGCGACTGTTCGGTGACGTTCGCGCCGGCAAGGTCCGTTTCCTGATCGGGTCTTCGGAAACAATGGGCACCGGCGTCAATGCCCAGCTTCGTCTCAAGGCACTCCACCATCTCGACGTGCCGTGGCTCCCATCGCAGATCGAGCAGCGCGAGGGTCGCATCGTGCGGCAGGGCAACCAGCATGATGAGGTCGATATCTATGCTTATGCCACTGAGGGATCGCTCGACGCATCCATGTGGCAAAACAACGAGCGCAAGGCCCGCTTCATCGCCGCTGCCCTTTCTGGCGATACGTCGATCCGTCGCCTGGAGGATGTCGGCGAAGGGGCCGCGAACCAGTTCGCCATGGCCAAGGCCATCGCCTCAGGTGACGAAAGGCTCATGCAGAAGGCCGGGTTCGAGGCCGATATCGCCCGGCTTGAACGGCTGCGCGCCGCTCATGAGGATGATCAGTATGCCGTTCGACGGCAAATGCGTGATGCCGAGCGCGACATCGAGGTCTCGACGCGGCGGATCTCGGAGATTGGGGCCGACATTGAACGGTTGGAGCCGACCAGCGGTGGCACTTTCACGATGAGTGTGGGCGGTAAGGCGCAAACTGAACGCAAGGAGGCCGGTCGCGCGCTGATGAAGGAGATCCTTACCTTGATCCAGAACCAGCAAGAGGGCCAAGTTCAACTTGCTACCATCGGCGGGTTCCATCTCGTTTACGAAGGCGAGAGGTTCGCAAAAGGCGACGGCTACCGGTACGAAACGCTGCTGCAGCGCACCGGGGCCGATTACGAGATCGACCTCTCGATCACGGTCACGCCGCTTGGTGCCATTTCACGTTTGGAGCATGCACTTGATGGTTTCGAGCAGGAGCGGCGGCAATATCAGAGCCGCGTCGAGGAAGCACGCCGGCGGCTCGAGTCATTTAGATCACGAGAAGGAGGTGCGTTTGCTTTCGCCGATGAACTGCTGAGCAAGAAGCAGGCCTTGCGAGAGATCGAGGCTCAGCTCGCGGCAGATGTCGATGCCGAGCCCAGTGCACAGGTTGCATAGCGGCATTGCACAAAAATTAGGTGCGGTGCGGTGAAAATAAGTGCATAACGCCTGCAGCTGATGCATATGGCGGTCACCTCCCAGTTCCGCCGCATCAGCTGTTCCCCTCTGGAGGTTAGTTTGACCTTCACACTTCATGGGCCGCGATATTCGCAGGCCCATTTTTTTTGCTCAGGTCTTTCAGCGGTTACACGGTAACGACAGCCGCAGTCATGTTAGCAATCGCTGTCTGCACCTCCGCGTAGAGTTCGGCTTCAACTGTCCCGGCATCGATTTCAACCACCAGAGCAAATCTGGCAGAGAGGTTCTCCGGATCAGGAACGCTCTTGGCCTTCCACCACCCTGTGACGGGGTGGACCGCGATGAGATTTCTCCGTGCGAGGTCAGATGCTGCGCAAGTCAGTTGATCGATCTGCAGGGAGCCGACATCTCTTCGATTGGGCCCAAAAGCCCAACCGTCAGCTTCCTCGATCACGCCTTCGTCCGTTTGCTCGGCAATCTTGCTGATCCGACGAATGAAGGCCCCTGCCCTCTCATTGGGCCGGTTCAATTTGAAGCGGAGGTTATGCGAGGCGTAGCGATACTTGGATCCGCGCGCGGGCTCCGACGGGTTTGGAGACATGAAAGTGCTGAGACTCAAGCGGAGCTTGACCTGAGCTGCTCCGAGGCGGCGCAGTTCCTTTACGGGCCATGGAAGCTCGAAGAGCTTCAGTTCGTTATGGATGTGCTCGGCGTTCTTCGTCGCGCTCTTTTTATAGGGCTTGATCGTATCCTGAACGATAAGGGTCAGCGCATTCGACGCGCTTCGGCGGGCCCGTTCCATGTCGGGCACCCCATAGCCGTAGCGTCTGAAGAGGATCCCCAGATCGGCTTTCGACGGTTGTGCCGGCACATGGCTAAGCATCTGGTTGGTCCAGCGCGCCGAAGACACGAAAATCGCCCTGATCGTCTCGGGCCAGAGATCGGGGTAGTCCGACCACAAACTGGTGATGTCGCGCGAGGCGAGAGCGGTCGCCGCGCTCGTTTCCCCGCAGGCTGTGAACGCCCGCAGGGGAAACTGATGGTCCGTGGTGAGCGGCATCAATGCCGGGTGTTTCATCGGTGGCGGGGCGCCATGCAAGAACCAGTTGCCACCCTCGTAAACAACCTCGGGCTTGATCGGCCAGTATGAATGCCAGCTGGCGGTCCGCGACGAGGGTGCGAGATCCCCTAGCGGCGCAACACAGACCCCCTGCTCTCCGGCCGGCAGCGTGATCTTCTGTGTGTACGCTCCGACACTGACCGCATTCCAGGCTTGCGCCGGCGATTCCAGCTCGTTGTCCGCGTTATCCGAAACGGTAAGATAGTCGCCGCCGGTGAAGGTGTTCTGGTCGCTGTTTCCAGCCGAGACCAGAATGAGCCTCTGTCGTCTCTGCAGACCCGAAGCGCCTGAAGCGAGCTGATCGATCTCGCTTGACCATGATGTCGGCGCCCCGTCATGAGGCGTGTCGTCTTCCGTCGTGGTGGCGAGACAGAATGTGCGCCTCCGCCCCGCCGTCGCTTCCGCGGCGTCGATCCCTTTGCGTGTTACCGTTCCAAGCAAATGATGCGGATTATGACCCGCATCGGGTATGACCTTCGAAGATTCGAGCCTGTGAGTGATGGCAATCGGCAGGGTCGTCTGCAGCGCGGTGCTCAGGTCGCCGTAGAGAGCGAGGCCAGCAAGCTGCGTGCCGTGGCCGACAAAATCGTTGACGTCCCAGGCGGCTTCAGCCGCGTGTCTGTCTGCGGCCGCAAGTGCTGGCTGGATCAGAGGATGGGCACGGCTTACCCCGCGGTCCAGCAACGTGATGTAGTTCGGATCGGCGTGAGGGACAAAGGTGGTTCTGCCGACGAGATCGGCGACCCAGTCGTTCTGCTCCTCGACTGGCATCGCGTCAAAATCGTCTGCCGTACGGGTCGGCGTGGCAAGAGCCCGGACCCCGCCGAGATTTCGCACGGCTGCCGCCAGCTCTAACTGGGTTGCGACCACGATCACCACCAAATCTTCAGGAAATTCCAACCTGTCGGTTCCAACTGCGACGCCGTATTCCAGCGCGCCATCGAAGAAGTTGGGCGCAGCGGCTTTGTCCAGCCAGACCTCCCAGGGCTTCTTGCCGGCTTCGACGGGAAAACGATCGCGGGGGCTTCGCCACAGAGCCCGCAGACCGGCCTCGGAGATCGCGCTAATGCTCTGCACCAGGTCGGCGTTCCTGGCGGGTTTGAAGCTCCCGTCCTCTTTCACTGGGAGCTCGCCACCGAAATCCTCAATCTTCTTTCGAAGTTTCTGAAGCCCCTTCTCGGTTGCAAAAACCGTCGCTTCCGCTGGGGCGCCGGCCTGTTTATCGACACGCAGAAGCGTAAGCCCACTCGCGTTCAGGCTTTTGGTGATCATCACCTCGTGCGGTCTGCCTTCGATTGCCAGATAGACGCCTGGCAGATTGGCCTGTGTCACGTCCGGCAACTGATCGAGTGCCGCCAGCAGTGCCTGGGCATGGGCCTCCCGATCGTTGACGTTACTTGGATGTCTTGACGATCCGCCGGTTTTTGCTGCGAACGGGCGCGAGGTTCCTATTCCGCTCAGCGTAAAGTGGCGCCGATCTCGAGCCATGCTTTTCCGTTCCTATGCCTTGAAGCGAACGCCGACGCTCCAGCGATGCCATGACAGCAGTCGTCTCAACAGCGCTCGTGTCGAGAATGACCGCGCGTCTTGCAGCATCTTCCGCCGCTGCGATCACGTCTGCCGTCGATAAGCCGTTCGCGCAGCCGGCGATCCGACCCCAGTCAATCGTTTCCACCTCGAAGCCCTGCAGACGGCGACGCATTGCCTTCTCGATAGCGACCCCGTCCGGCAAATCGTAAGACAGAACCAGATCGAAGCGGCGCAGAACGGCGCGATCCAGCAGTTCCGGCAGGTTGGTGGTCGCGACAATGATCGAAGGCCCGGTGTCTTCATCGAGAAACTGCAGGAATGAGTTCAGGACACGCCGAGCCTCCCCAACGTCGTTCTCGTTGCCGCGGCTCGATGCCAGCGCGTCGATTTCATCGAAGAGATAAACGCCACGTGTCGTCTTGATGGCGTCGAAAACCATACGAAGCTTCTGGGCAGTCTCGCCCATGAACTTCGTGATCAGGCCATGGAGGAGCACCGTGAAGAGTGGATAGCGCAGTTCCGCCGATAAGGCTGCGGCCGTCAAAGTCTTGCCGGTTCCGGGAGGGCCTGCGAGGAGGACGCGTCTTCGCGGCCGCAGGCCTTTCTCCTCGAGTTTCTCGGCATGATGGATTTCGACAACGAGGTGTTTGAGTTCGTCTTCGATAATAGGGGGCACGATCACGTCAGCCATGCGGGCTGTCGGATAGCTGGCCGCGAGAAACCCAGCCAACTCTCCCCGCGGCGCGGCAAGCGGCGTCAGACTGGGGCGCTTCTGCTCCGGCGCTGCTGCGCCAGCTTCGGCCCATTGCCGGAGTTGCTCCGCGAGGCGTCCATGTCCCTTCTGCGATTCAGCGGCAGCCAACTGCATCGCAAGGTCGTAGAAACGATCCTTGTCGCCTTCAGCATGGCTCTTCACGAGCCCGATGATTTGTTGTGCCGATGCCATGGTCTCACTCTACGGTAGTTGCCGGATTTAGAAAGCCCGGCGCAAATATATAACAACTTTCTGAACAGATTTACCTATCGTGCCTGGCGTAACTCGTGCCGGCCTTACGGTCAGGGCCCCGTGTGAGGCTATAACGCCTTGCTTCGACAGTTGTTCGCAACCGCATACCAGTTGAGCCGCGCCGGCGCCACCCGATTGCTGGATAAGAGGAGGTGGAAGCTGAAAGATAAATGGAGGGGTTGGGGGCAAATGGATCGCAGGTCGGTCTTGCGCTGCCGCTATCGCTCAATCGCGCCCTCCTCATCCCGGCCACTTGCCCATCGCAGGGCTCCGGCCCCGCTTGTGCATCGCGGCAGGGCTGCTCGGCCGCAATTGCACCGCGTCGTCCGACCCGCGGTCCGGGAGATGTCTTCGAGAAAGAGGAAGACAGGAAGGAGCGGCAAAGGGTCGCTCCACCCGGAAAAGGAATGCTTCAATGGAAATCATCAAAATCGATCCGCGTGGGCTGAATGGGAATACCGACGACGCTCGACAGACCAAGTCCTCCCCTCAGGCCGACGCTCTGCTGCTGGCCACGGTGAAAGCCGTCGGCATCATCCAGCCACCGGTGGTCTCGCCGCAGGTGGATGGCGGCAATGGCTATATCATCCAGGCGGGGCACCGCCGCGTGCAAGCCGCGATTGCTGCGGGTCTCGATGAAATCGAGGTTATCGTGCAGGACGCAGCCAACGACAACGGCGCCATGCGCTCGATGGTCGAGAACATTGCCCGCGAGCCGTTGAACCCGGTTGACCAATGGCGCGGCGTCGAGCGGCTGGTTGCACTCGGGTGGACCGAAGAAGCGATTGCCGTCGCCCTCGCCCTCCCTGTTCGTCAGATCCGCAAATTGCGCCTGCTCGCCAACGTCCTGCCGGCGATGCTGGACCAGATGGTTAAGGGTGACATGCCCAACGAGCCGCAATTGCGTACGATCGCGGCCGCGTCGCTCGATGAGCAAAAGGAAGTCTGGAAGGCGAACAAGCCGAAAAAGGGCGAGACGGCGTCCTGGTGGCAAATCGCTAACGGCCTGTCGAAGACCCGCATGTATGCTCGCGATGCGAGCTTCGGCGACGATCTTCGTCAAGCCTATGGCATCGAGTGGGCTGATGACCTCTTCGGACCGGCCGACCAGGACAACCGCTTCACGACGAACGTCGAGGCGTTCCTTGGCGCCCAGCAGGAATGGATGACGACCAATCTTCCGAAAAAGGGTTCTATTGTTGAGGTAAACAACTGGGGTCAGCCTGAGCTTCCGAAAAAAGCAGAACGTGTCTACGGCAAGCCGGGCAAGGGTGACCTTGCCGGCCTCTACCTCGACCGTGATGGCAAGGTGCAGACCGTCCACTATCGGATGCCCGAACCGAAGGCTCTCAAGGACGAAACGACGATCGCGGGTGACGGTCAGGGCGCAGTTGGGGCAACCGCCAAGGCGCGCCCCGATGTGACCCAAAAGGGCCAGGACATGATTGGCGATTTCCGCACTGATGCCCTTCACGACGCGCTTGCGCGTGCACCGATCGAGGATGATATGTTGATGGCCTTGCTCGTCCTTGCCTTTGCCGCCCAAAACGTCCGCATCGACTCCGGCTCAGGTGGCGCCCTCCATGGGGGTGCGCGGTTCGGCCGCCACGCCGCTCGCCTCATTACCGACGACGGGCGTTTGTTGTTCGACATGGACACGGTCCGTGTTGCAGCACGCGCTGCACTGATTGATGTATTGTCCTGCCGCCGCGGCATGTCGAACAGCGGTGTGGTTTCGCAGATAGCAGGCGATGCGGTCGGGGCGGACGCGTACCTTGCGGATATGGGCATGGAGGAATTCCTCATATGCTTGTCGCGTGAGGCACTCGAAACAGCGGCCAAGAAGGTCGGCATACAGCCCGCCGCCCGTGTGCGCGAGACGCGGGCGGCACTCGTCGACCACTTCGCAGGCGATGCGGTCTTCGTCCATCCCTCGGCCTTGTTCGTGCCGGAACCGAAGGAGGTTGCGGATCTCTTGCGCCACCGGGAACAGAGCGACCTCGCGGAGACAGACGACGGCGATCTCGTTGACGGCGAAGCCAATACCGGCGAAGAAACCGAAACGGCGCCGGGCGACCTTGATGGCGACGCCGACACTCTGGATGGTCACGAAACCGCCTATGGCGTCGCCGCCGAATAGGCGTCTTCTTTTCCGCCGCATTCGCATTCCGCCGCTGGGGACCCTGGCGGCGGAATGCGCTGTACCCCCGCGAAGACCCGGAGAAATTCGTGTTCGCGCCTTCAAATGAATCACAAGTGCCAGGAAGGCAGGCGCACTGCGGCAAACTCAAAGACAGCTTGATTTGATCGACCGGCAGATCGCTCGTCAGAAGACGGTGATTTTACCGCAATTTGCACGGCGCCAGACCGGCTGCCGCCATGGCGCCCCCAATGGCGAGCCTTGCCCAAACGGTATCGGCACAGTCTTGCCGGGCTAACTGCTGCACGCCAGCTGGAAATCGATGCCCCCACGAGAAAGGCGCGCGGCTCGATGCGGCGATAGCGGCGCTTCCGAGCAACGACCATCGCTCGGCACTCAACCGACGGTGCAGGGATTGACGTCATGCGCACGACCAGCGAACCGGAGAAGCGGCCTGGGATCCGATCGTCGCCGGTCGCTCGAACACTATTCTGGCGCCGGTTTCGTCCTCAGCGCAAGCCTGCCTTGACGCTGGCGTCGCGGAGCTCAGGCGGATGATCGCCGAGCGCGACGGCATTTGTGCAGGTGGTGACAGTCTGGCGCAAAAGATTGCCATTGACGACCGAGCAAGAGGCAGCGTTCCAAGCCTGTGCCGCTAAACACGGCCGACGCTGGAAGAGCTTCGTGAACCATGTCTCGACGGATGGTGCACCTTATGACGAAAGCGGGATCCTGCGCGGTTTCGAAACACGCATGGCCCGATCTGGCTCCATTGCTATCGAATGGGGCCGGTAGAATGCGCGGACAAGTGTGAAGGTGCTAAAGACATCACATGGTGATCGCAGCCGGATTGGCGAGAACAGGCCCGTGCTTGGCCGGCGGTCCTTTGAGCCCGTTCGGTTCTGAACCCGTGCCGGCTTGCCCTTCGTTTTTGCTGCGGTCTGAACCAGCGGCCGGCCGCTTCAAGGCCGCTGTCGCGCCGCGGAGCGGCCGGGCCCGTCATCCTTCGCAAAACAGACCCGCGGGCGGCGCGAGGGCATATGCCCTGCTGACCCGCAGATCGGTTCCGCTTGTCTTCGCCTGGCCCGGACCTGGAAGCGTCCGCCTTCCGCCGGTTCGGGTCGACCGCACCGAAGGGCAAGCCGGCACGGGGCCGGAACCACTTCGGAACCGAAAGGAAAGAATATGGCAAAACCCGCAAGCAACCCTCGCCAATCCGGCCGCGTCCTCCAGCTCCGGAAAGGCGCTACCCTCGAAATGGTCCGGCTGACATGCCCGGACAGCGCCCAGGCACTCAAGATTGCCGAGAGCTTTGGCACCGCGATGGTCGACAGCGACGGGATCCGCGATCTCCACGAGCACCTCATCTGCGAGACGGCAGAAGCTCTTAGCGAAGGCCTTGGCGAAAGAGCCATGCAGATCCACCTCCAGCGTATCGTCGGCGCCTTTGTCGGCTCGGCGCACGGAGCCGGACAATTCTACAGCAAAGCCGTCACCGACGCGCGCGACGCTACAGCCAAGGCAGCAAACGATGTCCGCGACGAGGATCTCGATGGACCCGTCGGCTATGACAGCGCCGCCCACAGAAAGCGGGAATTCGCAGCAGACATGGGTATCCAATCCCATGCTCTTCGAATGGCTGCCGAGGGTGCCGTCGCTGCCTACAAAAAGACCGTAGGCGAGACCTGGAAGCCGTTCGATCGTCCAGTCGAAAATCCCGGCCATTCGATAGACCGCAAGGCCGCCGAAGTTCAGATGTCGGCCTTCGACTGATACCGCTTGGGCGGGGTTCGCCCCGCCTGTTTCGCCATCTCGGGCTGGCCGGCCCCGTGGGCCGGCCTTTTCCGTTTGCGGACACCGCGGGCAGAAGAAGGGAATCAAGGTGTTGGTGATCGGGCCGTTGCGGCCCGTCCCCGCCGTCTCACCTGCAGGAGCCGAAAGCCACAGGCAACGGCTTTGCCGTCCTCCACGCTGTTTCGGCCGTTCCGGTGCCTTCAGCCGGCTCATGGGCTCCTGCTCCTGGCCGCCGCGGACGGCCGCGATTGGCGCGGCTCCCATGACGTGGAGAAAAGAAATGAGCAGAAAGACCGAAAGCCACCGCGCTGATATTTATGCGCGTATCACCGATCGGATCATCGAGGAGCTTGCAATTGGCGTCCGCCCCTGGATGAAGCCGTGGAATGCGGGGCATACCCATGGGCGGGTCACCCGCCCGCTGCGCCACAATGGACAGCCCTATTCCGGCATGAACGTGCTCCTTCTGTGGTCGGAACAGATGTCGCGTGGTTTCACATCACCGATGTGGATGACCTTCAAACAGGCACTCGAGCTCGGGGCAGCGGTGCGAAAGGGCGAAACCGGATCGACGGTCGTGTTCGCCAGCCGCTTCACCAAATCGGAGCCGGATGGTAAAGGTGGCGAGATTGATCGGGAAATTCCTTTTCTCAAGGCCTATTCGGTTTTCAATATCGAGCAGATCGATGGCCTTGCCGACCATTACTATCGCCCACAGGCGCCGGTTCAGCATCCGGTCGAGCGGATCGAGCAGGCGGATCGCTTCTTTCGAAATACAGGCGCAGTTATTCGCCATGGTGGCGGCCAGGCGTTTTACGCTCCCGGACTGGATATTATCCATTATCTAAACAGTCAAGCTGTCTCACCGACTTTTCACTGATCCCATTCCACCGACGTTGAGCCCGACGCCGTCCGCAAGCGGTGGCGATCCCGTGCGCCCGCGTCGCTCCCAAGGAGCTATCACGATGTCTTCCAGGATACAGTCCGGAGCGCGTGCCGACGTTTACACGCGCATCACCGCCGAGATCATTGCGGCAATCGAAGAAGGTGCAGGTGATTGGCGCGCGCCATGGTTCCACAACGGAACCAGCGCGGCCCGCCCGACCAACGTCGCATCTGGCCGCCGCTACCGCGGTATCAACACGGTGGCGCTGTGGGTCGCAGCCATGGCCAATGGTTACAATGATGGCCTATGGGGCACCTATCGGCAATGGCAGGACGCCGGAGCGCAGGTGCGCAAGGGCGAACGCTCAACCACTGTCGTGTTGTGGAAGCAGATCGCTTCGTCCGACTCGGCGGATGACGATGACGGCGACGACAGCGGCCGTGTTCGGATGCTCGCCCGGGCCTTCTCGGTGTTCAACATCGCGCAGGTGGATGGATACGAACGTCCGCCGACGAGCATTTTGCCGGAGGAAGAGCGTCTGGCCCACGCTGAGGCCTTCATCGTCAACCTCGGAATCAAGACCGTGTTCGGCGGTTCGGACGCCTGCTACGTTCCTTCCTCAGACACGGTATTCATGCCGGACTTCGCTTCTTTCCGGGATACCGCGTCGTTCTATGGGGTCTGGCTGCATGAGAACGGCCACGCCTCCGGGGCAAAGCACCGGCTTGACCGCGATCTCTCTGGCCGGTTCGGATCGGCTGCCTATGCTGCCGAAGAATGCTGCGTGGAGATTCTGAGCGGGCTTGTCCTCGCCGATCTCGGCATCGCCCACCATCCGCGCCCTGATCATGCTGCGTACATTGCCTCGTGGCTGACCGTATTGAAGGACGACCCCCGCGCCATCTTCACGGCTGCCGGCAAGGCACAGCAGGCAGCCGACTGGATGCACGAGCAGCAGCCTGCGCCCGCGTCATCCGGTGTCGCCAATGAGACGGAGGCGGGCCACCCTGCTTCTCCTGTTCTCGTCGGCGCGTTGTAACAAGGCGCGAACCTGAACGTGCTGGGCGATCACGTTCTCCCGATCACGCCGCTGCCGCTCCACGTCAATCTGCGGGGAGCGGGGCTCCTCGAGTTGGCTCAGCTTCGCCGCGTCGGCCGCCTCCCGCAGATCCGCGAGTATGGCCGGAGCACGGTTCGCGGTCGCGCGGCTGACGCCGGCTTCCCGTGCCAGATCGGCAACAGTCAGGCGGCCCTCCGACCTGAACGCATTCCCTGAGACAAGCCGAGAGAGCGCTTCACGAAGGGCTCTCTCGGTCGAAGTGCTGACCGGCTTCACGAGCGTTCCTCCAGCAGCGGCGCTATCAGCTTGCGCATTCGATCGCGGTCCTGCCGGATCGCGGTCCGCTGCACGCTCGACAATCGCTTCTCTTGCAGCATGGATTCGGCATGCGTGATCGCGGCCTGCCACGCCGGCAGATGACGGCGTGCGATGCAGGAGTTCGGACAGCGGTCAGGGGCGCAGTTCGACAGGACGGGCTGGCTTTCCGAGCCTGTCGTCCGGCTGAGACAAAGCGCTGTGGCTGGCTCGAAGAAGCAGTCGTTCAGGTAGCCGACATGCAGCGTGCGCGCGAGGTGAGCGAGCATCGCCTTCACCCGCTTGCCATCTGCGATCGTTCCTGGCAGAGGACTGATCTCCCTGGCGGCACGGTCCATCTCGTGCGTAACGCGGGACGCGCCGGGGCCGGCCAGTCGCTCGCCACGCTGCGCCGCTTCGTAATGTGCAACGATGTCGTCGAGCTGTCCCAGATGATGTTCCTGCTCGACCTCCTGGCGGAAGCCGGAAGCCGATGATCCCGCATAGCCGTCGAACATCGCGACCGAGGCATGCTTATACTGGATCTTGCCGGCGACCACGCCGAACGGGCGGTTGGCGATGTACCATGCCACAGTGCGGCGGAACTGCCGCGTGTTGAAGATCCAACTTCGTCCTTCAACGAGCGGGATCGTCGGTTCTTCCGGCGCACCGAAGTGCTTATCCAGATGCTCGCGATACCGATTGATCTGCCGCACCACATGCGGCACGCCGCGGTCGCGAGCATGAGCACGATGAAGGACAACCCATATGGCGTCTCCTTCTCGTTCCGGCCGATGACGAGTGGCGAGGCGTTCGGCGATCTCGACGGCTCGCGCGACCGGCTCGATCGTCACCCACTCCTCCGCCTCGCCACGCTCCTGCCGCCCCTTGTAGACAATGCTGCGTATCATCAGCCGCTCGATCAGGCCGTCCGCACTACGCTTTCGCTGAAGGCAACCGAGTTGCATTGCCTGGACTTCGCTGTCGCGCATGCCGGTCAGATAGACACAGAGGATATAGGCTGCGGTCTGCAGCTGGCGTTCCTCATCTGCCAGCGAGAAGGCGTCGAAACGAGTTCGCCATGGCTGTCCGCTTTCCGGGTCGATGGCAATCGGCGTATCCATGCCGCCATGCTCAACGCCGAGCTCCTTCACAGCACCAAGAAGAAGAGTATGGGCATCCTTGTTCTGGACGATGTTGGTGACATGAATCCCGCTTTGCAGCGAGATCAGCTGCAGGTTCAACACGCTCCCGTTCAACTTGAGCCGGTCGGCCTGCACGAGGAAAGCGCATAAACCACCGATGCGTCCGGGAGTGTTCCAGACTGGTATGCCACGACCTTCCCGGCGGCGACGTTCAATGTAGGAAGCCATGCGCATGGCGACACTATTGGTTTGCGCGGTTCCGCGAGGGCGGGCCTGCCAGGCTGCCCTGAGTTCATCGAGTTCGGCGCGTGCAGCAAGGATATCGGTCGAGAACAGTTCGACATAGCGCAGCGACCATCGCAATAACGCGCCGATCACCGGCTCGGGAATGCGGGGCGTCATGTTCTCATATGTTCGGCCGCCGCAGCCTGCGACCTTGTAGGTCGGCGTTCCGTTCCAGGGAACGAAGCGCAGGCCGCCATGGGTCAGGAAGCGGGCGAGCCGGTGAAGCTGCACGGCCGGTCTGAGGCAGGCGGCGACCCGACTCGGGAGTACGGAACGGTTATTCTGGAGAGCAAGGTAGGTATCGAGCAGGTCCTGATCGATCAGCGCGGCATCGAAGCGGCCCTCCCGCTCCCGCACGAACGCCATGAAGTGGCTCAAGGTGGCGAGTGCTGCACGCGCGCTCAACGGCCGCAGTCGCTCCGAGCGGTCGGGAAGGCGTTCGTTGAGCCAGGCGAAGATGTATTCCTTGGCTGTCAGCCGCTCCAACGGACAGGCAATGTCGGTGAAGTCGATCGTCCGGAACGCATTGCGCGCCGTCATATGGAAGATCGCCGGATCGAGATTCCACACGTCGTCGCCGAAGCGAGAGAGTGTCTCCCGGTCGGTCCCTTCCTTAAGCTTCATCGAGCAAAGCACGATGTCATTCAGGCTGCGTATGACCGAAGAGGGTGTGGCCAGGGCAAGGTTCGTCGCTGTCATTGTGCCGTCGCCTCCACCGGCAGATAGAGGAGCGTCGGCCCTTCGCCCTCTATCTGGGATCGGGCCGCTTCCACAGTTGGCGGTGCAAAGGCCGGGAGGATCTGGTTCGTGATGCGATGCCAGGGGCGGCCGAACTTGATCGACCACTCGTCGGCATTGAGGGCGGCACGCTGATCGGCCATGAAGGACTGGAATGCGATTAGTGCTGGGAGCTTGCGTTCCGTGATCACGGCATTCTCGCATTCAAGGCAGCCCCAAAACGGGGTCGGACAGGGGTTACCGGCTTCCGCGAATGGGCTCTCGTAAAAGCCGCCGCATCGTGCGAGCCACACATCCTGATCGTCCATCGCCGGAGGCGGATCTTGCCGTTCTGCGACAAAGTCTTCCCGCTCGCTCGAAGCGATGCGCGGCTTCAGCGCCGCGCCGAGAGCATCGTGGAACGCGTCGGCAAGAGTCTGCTCATGAACATGACGCAGGGCCGGTATATCCGCATAGTGGTTGGCCGCGACGCCAATCGAATGACCGACGGCGAACTGCTCGAGCTGACCGTTCGTGCGTCGATACCATTCAGCCTTGTGGGTCTTCCGCAACTGCGACAATCTCAACCGTAGCGGCGCGCCGTCGTCATCGACCAGTTGGTAGCGCTCGATGAAGGCAGCGATGCCTTGGCCGCCTTCATCGTTGGCTGGACGCAGGCCGTCGATGGTCCAGAGAACCCACAGACGATCCGAGCCGGTGTGTTGTCGGGCACGTTCGGTGAGCGCGATCGCCGTTCTGACCAGCCCGCCGGGCGTGGCGCTCGATCCGTCCCGAACCCGCAGGCGCTTCCACTCCGAGCCGCGTGCCCGGCGCTTGTAATATTCGATCTCGACATAGCCCTTGGTGGGATTGCGCAGGCAGTCGGCGTTCAGGCGGATCAGGCATTCCATCTCCATGCCTGTCTCCAGCGATAGCAATACCAGGAATGCCGCGAGATCGATTGCCATGAGGTGGAAGCCTCGGTGCGGCACCTCGATCCTGCAATCAACGTGGCGGTAGGCACCGAGGTTCTTGAAGCGTTTGAAGGCGGGATGCCGCGTCTCGATCTGTCCGGATCGCACGATCTCGGCGACTACCGCATCATGATGAGCGCGCAGCCGTTCGCATACATCCACTCCTGGCGGAGGCGGCGGAACATCATCGCCGAGCGCGATGCGCTGGCGGGCTTCGGCGATTTGAGCCCGTGCCGCGGCACGCAGCGCTTCGGCGATCCGGCTGCTGTAGGCATCGCGGGGTCGGCTCCCTCCGCCATCGCCGTGACCAAGATAGCGCAAGCGGGATACCACTTCCGGCGTCAGAACGCCGGGACGGTCCTCGACTGCGATGCGGAGCACGCTGATGAGCGCCGCCAGAAGATGCCTTTGGAACAGCCTGTTCCCCGCGTTCTGCTCGAGCCACGCCTCGTAATCGTTGATCAACTCGACCGTGATATCGCTCAGTCCACGGAGGGCAATCTGCCGAGCATCCAGGAACGACCAGAAGCGGCGGAGTTTGAGCACCGTGCGTTGCACCGCACGTCCGATCGGCGTCGGCCCCATCTGGCGAATGCGTTCCCGCACCAACGGAGCGATCTCGGCAACGAAGGATGGGTTCGACCAGGAACGGAGATCCACGCTGTGCTCGCCGCCTGTGTCGACGCGCGCAGCGAAGCGGCGTGGATCGGCGACGATGACGGATGCTGGGGCGTCCTTGTCCGGCGTGTCCGATCGGGGCGGGAACGTTGCCCGCCGCCCCCGGCTCATGGCGCCAACTCCATGGAGGCAACATCCAGGCCGAGATTGCCAACTGCCGCGTCTACAATCTCCTGGCTGTCTGCAAGGTGATCGAGATAGATATAGGTGCTCTCGATCCTGCTGTGTCCCATCAATCGCTGAAGCTTTAGCAGCGGGTCGCCGATCATCCGGCGATAGGCGGAGCCGAGATGCTGCGATCGCTCGCTGACCACCCAGTTGATCTGTTCGCGTAGAAGCAGCGTCAGCATGTGGACGGCAAAGCTGTGGCGAAGCATGTGAGGGGTTACGTGCATGTCCTCGAAGCCGAAGCGACGGCATCTCTCGCTGGCACGTGTAAACACGGCTTCCCATGACGCCATCGGCATCGGCTCTCCGTCTTCCGTCAGCCAGAGCGCCAGTGGCAGGCCCGTCGTGGCGTCGACGAGCCGAGTCCGTTCCGAAGGCGTCAGCTGATCAACGCTTGTCCTCACCGCGCAGTCGCCATCGTTAAGGCGAAGAGCCCGGTGGTCGTATCCGATCGCCGGGATCGGGCTGTGCGTTCGGCGGATACGGCCGCTCCGCGGCGCACGCGCAAGGCTATTCTCCCGCTCGATCCGGACATAGTCCTGCAACTGCCCGATCAGGCGGATTGGCATGCGGATGTCTCGGCCGCGCGAACCCTTCGCGGTCGCAGCCGCCAGTCGGAAGGGCAGAGACCGGGCCAAGGAATCCGGGCGTGCGTCCAGTTCCGGTAGTTCGTTTAGCAGCAGGCTCGATGCTTCCTGCAGCCGCAGGCCGGTCGTGATCAGCAGTTCCGCGAACAGCGCATTGCGCTCTCCGTTGCGGCCTCGCCATGTCGGATCTTCCCGACCATCGGGAAGTCTGCCGCGCAGCCCGACCTCGCGGAACACCAGATAGCGCGGCAGGTCGAGAAAGCGCATGTCGCCCTTGCGACCGCCCCTCTCCTTGGCGCAGTTCACCGCCATGGCGATGACCGCACCCGACGTTGACGCGCGTGACCAGAGCTGCCGATAGGTGAATGGAGCGGCCGCAATGATCTTCTCGTCGATGGCCCACCGATAAAGCTTGTCGAGCGCCGCAATCATCCGGTTCCAGGAAGAGGCTGATATGCGGAACGGCGGCGCGGACAGGCGGCGGGCTTCGTGGAATGCGGCGATGTCATCGCGGTCGGCCGACCAGAGAGACTTGCCGTTCCGGCGCTCCTCGAGGAAGCGCATCCAGACGACGATGTCCCGCGCATAGGCGCGCAGGCTGTTCAGCGAGCGTACGCCCATGGTCGGGCAAGACCGGAGGAAACGGTTGAGATGGTGATCGTAGGCACCGTCGCTTCCCAGAATGAACGGCATGCCCTCGACGAGGCCGATGTTGTCTGCGGCCGCTATCTCGTCTGAGGACAACTCGTATGTCGCGCCGTGGACCGTGACGGAGCGGTGCACCGCGGAAAGATCGGTGAAGAATACCTGCGGCAAAGGACCTCCCAACAGCGCCGAAGTTTTTGCCGGGGACGGGCTCGAGCCCGCCCCCGGCAAAAACTTCGCACCAGCATCACTCGACGGATCTGTCTGTCTGACTGTCGGCGACACTAACCGCCAACCCTGACGTCTGTGAGACAGGTACACAGAGTCTGGATAAGATCCAGATGCCACCAATCGAAACGTTCAAGGACGCCGCGAGCTACTACGCGACGCTTAGCCATGAAGCGACGCATAATGCCGCGATCCGGATTATGCCGCATCTCTTTGAGAACCCGCGGCCTGCAGGGTGATCGCGTCAATGGCGTTCGGCATAATCTTCGTGGCTCCAACAACAAGGAGCACGAAAGATGCCTGCGATTCTGAACACCTGCGTCGAGCCCTACCTGGACTCGTTTATCCAGCGGCTCGTTGCCGCCGATTACAAGGCGCCGACCATCAAAGAGTACCGGTCGATCATTCGAAGGCTTGGCCAGGTGATGGATGCGGAAGGGGTAAAGCTTTCAAAACTCACGCTTGACATGGCCGATCGGCTGGGACGGACGTTGCCGCGGAGGTATTACCAGAGTGTCCGCCCTCACAAACTCGCACATCGGTTTGCCCAGCATCTGATCGACATCGGCGTGGTAGAGCCCACGGCGCCAACCCAAGCGCAGATCGCGCGCGCCGACTTGTTGGCAAGGTTCGAAACCTATCTCGTTAAACAACGAGGCCTCAGCCAGCGGACGATCTATCACTCGCTGCGCTTCGCCAACCGTTTCCTCGACTACCGCTTCGGAGAAACGACGATCGATATCGGTTGCTTGCGTCCCGCCGATGCGATCGGGTTCGTGGAGCATGTCCTGGCGAGCGCGCGCCGCGACAAAACGATTGGTACGCATGTTCGGAATTTCCTCCAATATCTGTTTGCATGTGGAGCTACGTCGACCAATCTGGCGCTGAGCGTACCGAAAACTGCAAAGTCCTGGAGTCCGCGACTGCCACGACATCTGTCGCCGGATGGCGTCGAAGCGGTCCTGGCTAATGTGCGCGACAATCCAAGGCACGGCGCACGGGACTATGCGATGCTGCTGCTCATGGCCCGGCTCGGGTTGAGAGCAGTCGAGGTCATGGCAATCCAACTCGACGACATCGATTGGCGCGCCGGCGAACTCATGGTGCGCGGCAAGGGCAAACTACACGACCGGTTACCGATCACGATGGAGGTCGGCGATGCGCTGAGCCGCTATCTTCGTGAAGAGAGAGGCCCTGCGACGTGCCGCACGATGTTTGTCACCCATCGCGCCCCGCATCGACCGTTCAAAGATAGCCAGATCGTCAATAACGTCCTCAAGGAGGCATTGAAGGCAACCGGCCAGAAGCCGGTGACACCCTATGTGGGATCGCACCTGCTCCGCCATAGTCTTGCGACCCAATTGGTGAACACGGGGGCTTCGCTGGATGAAATCGGCGACGTGTTGCGACACCGATCACGAACATCGACGATGATCTATGCACGCATCGACATTGAAGGCCTGCGATCGATCGCACAGCCTTGGCCAGTGGGGGGAGGTGTGTGATGAGCCTCACCATCCAACTCGACCGCTATCTGAGTGTCAGGCGCAGCCTGGGCTATGATCTTGGTACCGCTGCTCGCATCCTTCGTCGCTTCACCCGCTTCGCTGACCGCGAGGGCGCCACACATGTCGACACGGCGTTGTTCCTGCGTTGGCACGGCACGCTGGCTGAGGCCTGCTCCTCGACCAGAGGGGCCAGGCTGACTGTTGTGCGTCTGTTCGCACAATGGCTGAGCAGCTTCGATCCAGCTCATGAGGTGCCCCCACAAGGGCTGCTACCAAGCTCGATCCGACGGTCGCGTCCACACATTTACAGCGACGATGAAATCAGAACAATCATCGCGGCCGCGAAAGAACTGCCGTCGATCTACGGTCTGCGAGGCCTGACCTGCTCCACTCTGTTCGGGCTCATCGCGGTTACTGGTCTTCGTATCAGCGAGGCGTTGGCGCTTGACCGGGATGACATCGACACATTGAACCGCGTGCTGCGGGTACGGCAGGGCAAGCTTGGCAAAGAGCGCTTGCTACCGCTCCATCTCAGCGTCGTCACGCACCTGATCGACTATCTTGCCGAACGGGACCGGCTGATCGGCCATCCTGTCGCGGCGCTGTTCGTCACCGACAAAGCTTCACGGCTCACCGACTGCGGGGCCCGATACAACTTTGCGCGGGCATGTCAGGACGCCGGCCTCAGAACCCATCAACCACACTGCAAACATGGACGGGGACCGCGCATTCACGATCTTCGCCACAGCTTCGCTGTGAAGACGATGATCTTTTGGTACCGCACCGGCAAAGACCCGGCACGCGAGATGATCCGGCTGACTACCTATCTCGGTCACGGCAGCCCTGCCAACACGTACTGGTATCTGGAAGCAGTGCCCGAATTGCTCGGTCTGGCAATGGCGCGAGCGACATCCGACGACGAGGAGGCAGGTCGATGAGTGTTGCTACCTTGCCTTCGTTAATCCAGCGCTTCTTCACTGACCGGCTCCGCATCCAGATGGAAGCGAGCCCCCATACGATTGCCGGCTACCGGGATACGTTCCGACTTTTGTTGCGGTACGCAAGTGCACGACACAGCAAGCCGCCGGTCAAGTTGACGATCGAAGATATCGACGCCGATCTGGTTGCCGACTTCCTCGTCTATACTGAGACTGCCCGAGGCAACAGCGCACGCAGCAGAAACACCAGGCTCGCCGCGATCAGATCCTTCTTCCGCTATGTCGCGATGAGCGACCCGACTTGGCTGCTACAATGTCAGCGGATCCTCGCCATGCCCAACAAGCGCTACGTGCGGCGCGAGGTGACGTTCCTCGACACCAACGAAATCGCTGCCTTGCTGGCAGCGCCTGACCGGCAGACATGGGCGGGGCGACGCGACCATGCCCTGCTGTTACTCGCGGTACAAACCGGGCTCAGGGCCTCCGAGCTGGTCGGTCTCAAGTGTGCTGACGTGGTACTCGGATCCGGCGCTCATATCCGCTGCATGGGAAAGGGCAGGAAGGAGCGCGCCACCCCGCTTCGCCGTGAAACGGCCAAGCTCCTGGCCGTTTGGATCGGGGACGGTGACAAGGGCAGGCCGCTATTCCCATCGATCAGAGGGGAGCCGCTGAGCCACGATGCCCTTGAGCATCTCGTGCGCAAACATTGCCTGACGGCATCACGCACGTGCCCCAGCATTGGCTGCAAGCGGGTTACGCCGCATACGCTGCGCCACAGTACGGCGATGGACCTGCTCCATCACGGCGTCGATCCTGCGGTCATCGCGCTCTGGCTTGGTCACGAAAACGTCGAGACCACCCAGATCTACATCCATGCCGACATGCGAATGAAGGAAAAGGCGCTTGCCCGCGTCGCGGCCCCGGCAACGCCTTCGGGGCGGTTCCGGCCAGACGATAACCTGCTCGCCTTCCTGGAAGGGCTCTGATTATTCCGAACAGCCGCATGGCCGAAAACAGGCAACAGGCCTCCAAAAGAGGCCATGCGGCATAATCCGGATCGCGGCATTATGCGTTTTATGCCGATATCGGCATAAGATCCACTGGACCGCTCCTGCCCATCGCATCGGCCGCGATCTCTCACGCTACGCCAGGGACAAGAGCGAGCGAGCCCGGGAAGAGTTGATCGCCGAACTCGGCAGCTGCTTTTTATGTGCCGATCTGGGGATCGTACCGGAACTCGAGCCGCGGCCCGACCATGCCTCCTACCTTCAGTCATGGCTCGACGTATTGGCAAACGACACACGGGCAATCTTCCAAGCGGCGGCGCATGCGCAGCGCGCGGCAACTTTTCTCCACGGGCTGCAGCCCGTGGAGGAGGAGGCTCGGAAGGTGGCCTGAAGGTTTCCGCCTCGGATGGCGTCAAGGCCGGTCGCCTCGCTCAGCGGTGGCCGGCTCAATCATCGGGTTCGCCTCAGCCAGATAATCCTCGGCAATCCTCAAAACCAGCTTCCCCAAAAACGACGTTTGCCGGGTGTCGGGTTTCGGCCTACGGGATTGCTTGATCCCCACGATAGACGGACGGCATCCTGATGCTTTTGCTCCAGGCGGCAGGTCACAGGCACCTCTGCGACAGGACGATTGTTGCAAGCGGAGCCTGGCCGATGGTCTGCAACGAGTGTGCAAGTCTTTACGGTGGCTTTTGCAGAGGCTGCAACCCGCCGGGCCATTTGCTGGGGATTTGCATTATGGCGGTTCGCCATCGTCATATTCCTTTTCCCGTTTGGAAGGGGCTCCATAGGCGGGCTCGATGGGGCAGGTCTGACCGGA
>NZ_NNRN01000002.1:0-1045 GCF_002252535.1 Brucella lupini | reverse complement strand
CTTTCGATGATATATTGGTCGAGCCATTCATTCCGAACGGTGCGATTGTAGCGCTCAACATACGCATTCTGTTGTGGCTTGCCGGGTTGGATATGGCTCAAGGCGATGCCTTGGTTGGCAGCCCATTCCATCAGTTTGCCACTGACGTATTCCGGCCCATTATCAACACGAATTGCGAATGGTTTGCCGCGCCATTCGATGATCTGGTTGAGGCTGCGGATGACGCGTTCGGCAGGCAGCGAGAAGTCTACCTCAATGCCCAGACCTTCGCGGTTGAAGTCGTCCAGGACGTTCAGCAGCCGGAATTGCCTTCCATCCTCCAGCCGGTCGGCCATGAAATCCATGGACCAGACCATGTTCGGCGCATCTGGCACGGTCAGAGCATCGGGCTTGTCCCGCTTCAACCGCTTGCGCGGCTTGATCCTGAGGTTCAATTCAAGCTCACGATAGATGCGGTAAACGCGTTTATGGTTCCAGTGATGCCCCCGGACATTGCGCAGATAAAGGAAACACAGACCGAAGCCCCAGGTCTTCTTTGCCCGCGTCAGTCCGATCAGGAGATCGGCAATCTGCCCGTTCTCGTCGTTCAGCCTGGCGCTGTAACGATAGCATGTCTCGCTGACCTCGAAGGTGCGGCAGGCAAGCGCAACGCTCACCCCTCGCAACGCCACTGCTTTCCCGGCCATCTCCCGGCGTTGAGATGGCCGTGTCACTTTTTTCCAAGAGCCTCTTTAAGCAGTTCCGCCTGCATGCTCATCTCCGCATACATCTTCTTCAGGCGACGGTTTTCGTCTTCCAGAGCCTTCATCTGACTGATCATCGAGGCATCCATGCCACCGTATTTGGATCGCCATTTGTAGAATGACGCAGTGCTCATTCCATGTTCCCGGCATAACTCGGGTACAGGAACGCCGCCTTCCGCCTGGCGAAGGATGGCAAGGATTTGTGGTTCGCTGAATCTGCTCGTCTTCATTAAAATCTCCTCGATCATATAGCCCGAGAAAATTCTACTTTTGAAGCCCGTTATTTGGTGGGGGGATTACCA
>NZ_NNRN01000020.1:0-15046 GCF_002252535.1 Brucella lupini | reverse complement strand
CTAACGATCCGCGCGCGCAGACCCTGCACTAAATTTAAAGTTCCGGGCCCGCGCACGCTATACCTTGCAACCTAAAGGAGGGGTACTTTTTGGGCTCTGACGCAATCTCGCTGACATCAGGTCGCTCCGATGACACGTGCTTCCAGCAGATCGAGCTTCCCACGTCCATACATTTGCCTCTTGATGAGTTTTAGCTTGGTGATTTGTCCCTCTGTCTGGCCGTTAGACCACTGTGAGGTTATCGCATTTTGGACGGCTGCCCTGTCGCGGATGATACCGTTCGCGAATGGGGCGACCAAGCTTGCTGCTGCGCGGTCGATCCACGTGTCCAGATCATCTTTGGACTTGCGCCGCAGCATTTCGTGGAAGCTTTCCACAACATCTCTGGCCTCGACTAGGTCTGGTAGTTGCTCCTCGATCGCAGCGACCGTCATCGTCTGCGCCTTGGTCAAGTTGTTGCGTTCAAGTGTCATTAGGCGAACGATGGTGCGTGCCGCCGGCGCGTGGCCGAGCCCGTTTTCGGCTTTTTCCGCCCGCCTTCGTCGTGTTGCCCATTCAGTGACAACGCGGAGACCTCCGCCAAAACCAGCCAGCCGAAGCTGCCGCCACAGTTCAGCGCCGTTTCGTGATCCGGCGTCCCATTGCGCTTCAAGCCACGGTAGGTGTGGTTCGAGCGAAGTTTGCCGGACTCGGAAGATGTCGGTCCTTTGACCACGAACAATGCTGCGAACCAGCTTTCGGCTATGCCCGGTTCTGCGTACGATTTCCTTGATGGACAGGCCTTCGCCGACGAGTCCACGAATGACAGAGTTTGTCTCTTCACGTCGCAGATATCCGTCATATTGCAAGCGCTCGGCGGCAGTCAGAAGCTTAGGGTTTACGGTTGCTGTCCCGACTGCAATGCGGACCTGCCGCATCGACTTGCGGACGGCATCAAGAAAAGCGTGGCTAGCGTTTTCCATGAGATGCCAGCGGTCGGCGACCTGTTCGGCCTGTGGCAGGGCTTGCGCAGCGGCCCGCGCATACGCGCCGCCGCGGTCTCTTGCCACGATTTCGATTTGCGGCTGCTCGACCAGCCAGGCCTTTGCGGTCGAGGGTTCCCGGTCGGGCAACAACGCGATCGTCTTTCGCCGTTCCAGATCGCAGATGATCGTGCCATATCGATGATTTCGACGCCAGGCCCAGTCATCAATGCCGATTACAGTCGGTGGCGTCGACGGTGGGCGATCATATCGGCGAACAGTTCGTAGAAGCGTATCATTGCTAACCGGCAATCCGAGACGATCCGCAAAGCGCGCCGCCGGGCGACCGCCCAGTGCAAGAGCAAGATGCCGAACGAGGCAGTCCAGACGGGCTGTCCGGCGAGCCATGGGACGGATCACATCATCACCGAAGCGCTCGGCGAAGATCTTTCTGCGGCAATGGACGGCACTACAGACGAAGCGTCGGACGGACAGGTGCAGTTCGATCCTTCGGCCCGCACACGGCAGATCGGCAATCATTCGAGAGTAGCGACTATGAACACGACGGGAGGCGGTTCCGCAGTGGGGGCATGTGCAGTCTTGGGATCGACCGTAGGCGGCGACGATAATCGCGTCGCCGGCATCACGCACCTCATCAACGTTTAGTTCGCTAGGGATAAGATCAGAGAGACGGAACTGGGCTCGCATGGCGCTGATTCTCCTCTGGAAACAACGCCAATTGAATCCAGAACATCAGCGAGATTGAGTCAGAGCCCCGTTTAAACGCCGATTGACAAATTGCACAGATGCGAGTTCATCGACGGGGCGCAGAATATCGTGCTTGTCGGCGGACCGGGCACAGGCAAAACACATGTGGCGACCGCCCTCGGCGTCCAGGCTATCGAGCATCATCGCCGAAAAGTCCGCTTCTTCTCGACCATCGAATTGGTCAATGCGCTCGAGCAGGAGAAGGCTAAAGGCAAGGCAGGTCAGATCGCTGAGACGCTAGTTCGTCTCGATCTGCTGATCCTTGATGAGCTCGGATATCTTCCATTCAGTGCTTCCGGCGGAGCGCTGCTATTCCATCTACTCAGCAAGCTTTATGAACGCACCAGCGTCATCATCACCACCAATCTCAGCTTCAGCGAATGGGCCACGGTCTTCGGCGATGCCAAGATGACCACGGCTCTTCTCGACCGCCTGACCCACCGTTGCCACATCCTGGAAACCGGTAACGACAGCTTCCGATTCAAAGCAAGCTCGGCCGTAGCAGCACACAAGAGAGGAGAAAAGGACAATTCCTTGACCAAAGCCTGATTACAAAACCATACTTAGAGGTGGCTCACTTCTCGGTGGAAAAACCGGCTCACTTCTGCGCGGAAACCAACACTCGCAGCCATCGGAGGGCTTGGGGCGCTTTCGACGGGTGGCTCGGGGACGGTCAGTGTTCTAGGTGCCGTCTTGATGGTCGCCTCTGGTATTGCCTGGGGCATATACTCATTGATTGGAAAAGGCACCGCAGACCCATTAGATGCTACTGCGGGCAATTTTCTGCGAGCCTTGCCCATGGCATTGGCTGTGTTCCTTGCCGCTTTAGCTCTATCCGAGACGGCAGTACAACCTTCAGGATTGATTTACGCCGTGTTATCTGGCGCGATCGCTTCCGGGCTGGGATATGCGATTTGGTATGCTGCGCTCCCCAATCTGAACGCCACCCAAGGCGCATCCATTCAGCTCAGCGTCCCGGTTCTAACTGCACTGTTGGGCAGTATCTTTCTCGGCGAACATGTTTCCAATCAGCAGCTCCTCGCGATGGGTGTCATCATTTTTGGAATAGCAAGTGTGATATTGGGTAAAAAGAAAGCTGACATGCGTTAGGCCGCAGCCTTAATCCGATGAATATTTGATATTGTGCGGAGCGAGTGTGGGCACTCCCTGGAGCGCCTCATTGGTCCAGGTGTTCACCCGCCTATGCTGCGGCCGGGCAGATTCAGAGGATTGTTGTTAAGGGTATCTGACGACGCATCTTTCGTGTCAGCCAAGCGCTCGGGAAAATACGATCCACAGCACCTTCGTCGGCTCAGGCGCAAGGTTTCTGAAGGAATGAGGCGTTGAGCTGTCGAATTGAAAAGCGTCGCCTTCCTCAACAGTAAAGCGTTGCGTTCCAATCGTGAGCTCAAAGCGGCCGCTCATCACTAAACCGCATTTCTCCCCATCGCGGCGCCAGGGTTCATCGCCGGAATGGCCATCTTGATCTATGTGAAGGATCATCATCTCCAGCTGCGTTCCGCGAACCGGAGACGCGAGTTCTTTTCGCAGCCCTGTCGCTGCAAAGGAAAGAAACGGACGGTCGGCTCTTCTGCTGATGACATTACGCTCATCTTCCGCTGCGGGTGCGGCACTGTCCTCGAAAAAGACACTGAACGGTACCTTCAGGGCAAGGCGTATCCGATCGAGAACCTTAATGGAGGGAGCGCTCCGGCCTCTTTCGATATGACTCAACATAGCCACAGAAACTAAACTCAGCTTGGAAAGTTCTTGAAGGGTCATATTGCGCTGGGCGCGGAGTAGCCGGATCCTATCTCCCAGGCTGTCTAGGGGGGAGGGATCTGAAGTGTCAGCGAAATCAGCGCTCATTGCGTTTTCCTATGAGTTTCGCCCTACGATATATCTCTTCGACGAATTTTGCAAAATGATAAAAATCATCTTGTGAAATTATAGTAAGATGATAGCTTCATTGTAGTGGTTATCGTGATAGCTGCTATCCGAGGTGCACGACACGGTCCGGGAGGGCCCTAAGTCGCAAGAATGTATCAGGGGAATATCGTCAGATGAAAAGTGTTAAACGAAAATTCTCAGCAGTCGCTCTGTCGCTTGCACTTGCGCTAGGTGGTAGTGCCGCTATTGCGCAGACTCCGGGCGGTAACTTGGTCATCACCACGACCCCGGAGCCGACATTGATTACCAATGCACTCAGCTCTGCGCCTACGACCGCAGAACTTGCGACCAAGATATTCGACGGATTGCTCGAATACGATATGGATCTAAATCCCAAGCCTTCCCTGGCAGAGAGCTGGGAAGTGAGCGAGGACGGGAAAACCATTACGTTCAAACTTCGCGAGGGCGTTGTCTGGCACGATGGGAAGCCATTTACATCTGCCGATGTCCAGTTTTCCTTGATGAAAGTTGTGAAGGAATACCATCCACGCGGGAAAGGTAACCTGGGTCCGGTCACGAGCATCGACACCCCGGATGAGCATACCGCTGTTTTCCATCTTTCCCATGCGTATCTCCCTCTGATGCGCGGCCTTTCGAGTCTTGAGGCTCCGATCGTCCCGAAGCACATCTACGAGGGTACAGATTTTCGTAACAACCCCGCTGTGAACAAGCCGATTGGAACCGGCCCCTTCAAGTTCGATAGCTGGGAAAAGGGCAGCTATATTCGCCTCACCAAGAATGAAAATTACTGGCGGGAAGGTCGTCCTTATCTCGACAGCGTCATCTTTCGCTTCATAGCGGACTCTGCAACCCGCGCGGCGGGCATCGAGAGTGGTGAGATTGATGTCGCAACGTTTGGCACCGTGAACCCAGTCGAAATGCGTCGGCTCGAGCAGGTCGATGGAATTTCGATCGCAAAGGGAGGCTACGAAGGCATCGCTCCGATGATGATGTTGGAGCTGAACAATAAGCGTCCCCCGTTCGATAACAAGCTTGTGAGGGAGGCTGTTGCCTACGCAATCGACAGGAAGCAGATCATCAACAACGTATGGTACGGCTTCGGCAAGCCGGCAGTGGGTCCGATCTCTTCGTTTGTCTCAGGCACCGGCGCCTTTACCAATGAAGGAGTTCGAGATTTCGCAGTGAAAGATCGGCTCGAAATCGCAGCCAAATTGCTGGACGAGGCCGGATATCCCGTGAAGGCCGATGGCTTCCGCTTCAAGATGATCCATGATCCAGCGGCTTTTGGCGAAGACTGGCGTAGAATGGGCGAGGTCATCAAGCAGCAGCTCGCAAAAGTCAATATTCAAGTCGAGCTCCGAAACCGCGACTACCCGACTTTTGTAAGGTCGGTCCATAACGAATATGATTTCGATATGACTTCATCCTGGTCGATCGGCATGGCGGATCCGACCTTGGGCGTGCAGCGCAACACCTGGTCGAAGATGATCAATCCAGAGGTCCCGTTCGGCAATGTTGCGCGCTACTCAGATCCGCAGGTCGATAAGCTCTGGGAGGCGGCACAGACAGAAGCAGACCCCACCAAGCGTAAC
This sequence comes from Brucella lupini, assembly GCF_002252535.1. Taxonomy (NCBI): domain Bacteria; kingdom Pseudomonadati; phylum Pseudomonadota; class Alphaproteobacteria; order Hyphomicrobiales; family Brucellaceae; genus Brucella; species Brucella lupini. Next base: position 9,813 of record NZ_NNRN01000020.1, on the reverse strand, counting down.
GGCCTGTTCCATGAACTTCAGCGAAAGCTGGTCGATGATAGCCCGTATATCTGGGTGATGGAAATGGATCTCGTCGCGCTACAAAATGATCGTGTCAAGGATCTGATTACGTCTCCATTGGGCATTCGAGGTGGTCTTTACGACACCTGGATTGAGCAGTGAGCGTTCTGGGGCCGCGCTCTGCGGCCCCGATAAAGCAATCGAGGATCTTTTATGTGGTTCGCAAACGGTAAGTACGTCGTCAGCCGCGTGCTGCACGGCATACCGATCATCTTGGCTATCGTGGTCGTGAATTTCTTCCTTATTCGCCTGGCGCCCGGTGACGCCGTGCAGGTTCTGGCGGGCGAAACCGGCGGCGCGAGTGCTGAATATGTACAGCAGTTGCGAGAACGATTTGGGTTAGACCAGCCATTATGGGTTCAATTTCTGGCCTATATGAAGAATCTGCTCGTGTTCGATCTCGGTTACTCGTTCAGGCATAATCGGGAGATTTCAGGTCTTATACTTGACCGTCTCGGCGTGACGGCTCTTCTGATGGCAGCCTCGATGGTTATTTCGATCGGGTTCGGTGTCCTGTTGGGTGCGATCGCGGCGGTCAAAGATCGAACCGCAGTCAGCCAAGCGATCGTAATCATGGCTGTCATCACCTATGCCACGCCGCTGTTTTGGGTAGGCCTGATGTTGATCATCATCTTTTCCCTGAACCTCGGCTGGTTTCCGACAAGCGGCTATGAAACGATCGGCATTCCGATGTCATTTGGTGGGCGCGTTCTGGACATTGCTCACCATCTGGTTCTACCCGCGACGACCCTCTCTTTCTTCTACATGGCGCTCTACACGCGTCTGATGCGAGCTTCCATGCTTGAGGTTTTAGGCCAGGATTATGTCCGAACGGCCAGGGCAAAGGGTCTGGGTGACAAGCAGGTTGTTTTCCGTCACGCGCTTCGCAATGCGATCATCCCAGTTATCACCATGGCCGGAGTGCAAGTATCTGCAATGCTTGGTGGATCGGTCATTGTGGAATCCGTCTTCGGTTGGCCGGGCCTCGGATTGCTTGCCTATGAAGCTCTCTTCTCACGCGATCTGAACTTGCTGCTTGGGATCTTCTTTTTGAGTTCGATCCTGGTTGTGATCGTCAATGCCCTCGTAGACGTCATCTACACGATCATCGACCCGCGCATTCGCTTGAATGGAGGCAGAAATGGCTGAAGCTTCTCTTGGCAAGTCTGCACTGAAACGAATGGGCCGCAATCCAGGTGGCATTATTGGCCTTGTGTTGCTTGCTTGCGTTATATTTTGCGCAGCGTTCGCGTCGGTTCTGTTCCCCGGCGATCCCTTCGATATGGTTGGGCCACCGTTTCAGCCGCCATTCGGTGACTATCTTCTTGGCACCGACATGTTGGGAAGAGACATCGCCGCCGGCATTGCCTTTGGCGCCAGAATTTCACTCTTGGTGGGGGTTGTCGCTACTCTCGTTATCGTCGTCCTGGGAACAACCGTCGGAGCAGTCGCTGGCTACTACGGAGGCTGGGTCGATATATGCGCAATGCGTGTGACCGAGTTTTTCCAGACGATCCCGACGTTTATCGGCGCAATTGTCATCGTCGCCATTCTTGGGCCTACGCTTGCCAACGTCATCGGAGCGATTTCAATCGTCAGCTGGGCGCCGCTCGCACGCCTCGTCCGTGCCGAAGTTCGCAGCGTGAAAAGCCGGGAATTCGTAGAGGCTTCGGTTTCGCTTGGCATGCGCGACCACAGAATCCTCCTACTTCAGGTCATGCCGAACATATTGTCCACGGTGGTGGTGGCGGGGTCGCTCATGGTGGCAACAGCCATTCTGTTCGAGGCTGGACTTTCGTTCCTCGGCCTTGGAGATCCCAACATCATGAGTTGGGGATTCATGATCGGCGCCGGGAGATCTGCAATCCGAACGGCTTGGTGGATGGTGACGATGCCTGGATTGGCTGTGCTCTTCACAGTCCTCTCCATCAACCTGCTTGGGGATGCTCTCAACGAGGCACTCAATCCTCGCAGCAAATAACATTCTCCAACATACCGGACCAGGTTGCTGTTCTGAAATGAACTGCACTCACAATCGAAAAAGGGATAATCTCATGACTTACTTTACCGCACGCATCAGAGCGAGAACCGTGCACGTTGGCTACGATGAGCAGGGCGAGCTTATTACACGCCCCATGAACAAGGTCGACTATGTTGAGAAAGTCATCCGCCTTGACCGGATACTGTCCTTTACGGACGATCATCTCTTTGTAGCATGCCCGCACAATACGGTTCAGGTGTGGGACTATGAAGGTGACCTGGGCACCGTGAAATCTTACCTGAGGGAAGCGGGCTTGCTGCTTAACGGAGAGATCAGCACGGCCTCGCCAGCTTGACGCAAAGCCAGGATTGAGAAGCATGTCCGACACGACCACGGCTAGAATGCAAGTTTCACTTTTAGTAAATAACGTGAATGTTCAGGTTGAAATAGATCCGCACCGGACACTGCTGGACATGCTGCGTGATGACTTGCATCTCACGGGCACGAAAAAGGGATGTGATCACGGCCAGTGTGGAGCGTGTACAGTTCACATTGATGGTGATCGCCGCCTGTCTTGCCTGCAGTTCGCGGCACAGTTGGATGGACGTGCAGTAACGACAATTGAGGGTGTGGGTTGCGCAAGCAACTTACACCCCCTTCAGCAGGCATTTGTCACCCATGACGCGATGCAGTGTGGTTTCTGCACGCCTGGCCAGATCATGTCTGCTCTGGATCTGATCCAGAAAGGTGGTGCGACTGATGAGGATTCTGTCAGGGAGGCCATGAGCGGTAACATCTGTCGCTGTGGTGCATATCAGAACATCGTGAAGGCCGTGATTGATGCAGCACAACAAATCACCTGAGTGGTCGTTCCCGCAGACCTTGGATCAAGCGTTGCAGGACATTTCCGGTAGTCATGCTGTGGTCGTCGCCGGTGGTACGACACTGCTTGATCTACTCAAACTCGGTCACGGGTCGTCGGAGCGGCTGATCGATATCACCCGTCTCCCTCTAAAATGGGTCGAGAAACGTGACGGCGTTATCTCGATAGGATCGATGGTCTCCAATTCGGCGACTGCCGAAGCGGCGGTTATCAAAGATCATTTCCCTGTTCTTTCGCAGGCAATCTTACAGGGTGCTTCACAGCAGATCCGCAATGCGGCGACCGTCGGAGGCAACCTGCTGCAGGCAACACGGTGTGTTTACTTCCGTTCAACCGAGTGGCGTTGCAACCGACGGGATCCAAACACTGGATGCGAAGCTGTTGATGCGCCTACCCACGCCCATGCGGCGTTAGGTGGCAGCAAAATGTGTATCGCCGTCAATCCATCGGATATGGCGGTGGCGCTACTGGCTCTCGACGCAGCGATCATTACGACGTCGTTGGAAGGCGCTGATATCCGGATGCCAATTGCCGAATTATACCCACTGCCAGGTGACACTCCGCACATAACCAGCAATATTCCACCCGGATCGCTGATCACCTCGATCGAAATTCCCATAACAATAGCTGCTCGCAATTCGAGTTATCTCAAACTCAGGGCACGCGCATCCTATGAGTTTGCTACCGTTTCGGTCGCTGCCACGTTGGAGCTTGATGCGGGAGTGGTGACGGCAATTTCCGTTGCCTTGGGTGGTATCGGAACGCGCCCATGGCGGCGTAAAGATCTTGAGCACTCTGTCATAGGCAAGGTTCTGACCCAAAGCGTCATTGACGACTTTTGTGATGGACTGCTTGCGGAGGAACACAGCGTAGCCGAGACACGCCACAAGGTTGAGTTGGCCCGGAACGCGGTGAAACGCGTCTTGCTTGAGCGTGCGGAGGCTGCCTATGACCGGCATTGAACTTGATCGCGTCGAAGCGTGGGAAAAAGTAACCGGTGCCGCGCGATATTCGGCCGACTACAAGTTTCCGGATATGCTTTATGCGTTCGCGCTGCGATCCGCTGTCTCTTCCGGCAAAATAACAGTAATCGGCACAACCAAGGCCGAATCTATCGTCGGTGTGGAAGCGATAGTCACCCATCTCAATGCGGGGAACTTTGGATGGGGAACTTCAATCGAGGTTGATCGACTCGGTGCGGAATATCTGGGGCGCGAAGCTTTAGGCGCGAGTGACACCGAGCCCTTCTATCGGCCGTTCTGCGGCCCGGATATACTTTTCGCCGGTCAGTGGATCGCTGTCGTTGTTGCAGACAACATTGAGACCGCCCGACGCGCCTTAGGTTGCATTACTGTCGATATCGAGGAGCAACATCCGCAACTTGAGCCGCCGATCGCCCCCGGACCCTTTTTCAAAGGTGACATGCAATATGTTCGGGGAGCTGCCGAGCCGGATTTGTCAGCCACTGCACGCGTTGTCCAAAAATATCACACACCGATGCAACTGCATCAGCCGATGGAACCATCTGCGACAACGGCGGTCTGGGATGGGGATTCTGTCACTCTTTACGATTCCACCCAAGGCACGCAGGCGGCTCGGGATTATATCGCTGCCAGCCTTGGTGTATCGACAGAACAGGTACGCGTAATCGCGCCGTTTGTGGGAGGAGGCTTTGGTGCGAAAAATCAGATATGGCCTCACGAGGCTCTAGCCGCTCACTTGGCCCGCAGTCTCGCCAAGCCAGTATGCATGCAGCTCACGCGATCGGACATGGCTGTCGCATCTGGTTATCGTTCTGAAACTCTTCAGGAAGTTGAGCTTTCTGCATCGTCGGATGGCCGCCTTAGTCTTATCAGGCATGTGAGCGATGTCCCGACTTCGCTGAGAGGCGGCTTTTTCGAGCCGTGCGGCTTAAGCTCGCTCATGTTGTACAAATCTGAGCGAATTGAGGTTGAGCATAAGGTCTCACGGATACCCGTGGCGACACCGACACCTTTTCGTGCGCCGGGTGAAACCCCGGGCTCATACGCACTTGAGACAGCGCTGGATGAATTGGCATACCAACTCCGCATCAACCCGCTGGAGTTGCGCATACGAAACTTCGCTGACCGCGACTATTATCATGATCAGCCGTGGTCTTCGAACAACCTGATGGAATGCTACACTAGAGGCGCTGAACTCTTCGGATGGCCAAATGGCTTCATGGCGCCAGGATCTCTGCAGCCGGGCAATGAGCGTATCGGCTACGGTGTTGCCACAACGGCATATCCAGCTCCTGCACTCTCCGCGACTGTGAGAGTGGTGATCGATGTCGAGAAGGGTCTTATTATAGAGACCTCGGCGACCGACATCGGTACCGGGATGCGAACAATTCTGGCCCAGAGGGCCGCCACGCAACTGAATCTGCATCCCGGCCGGATCGAGGTGAAGATGGCGGACAGTGACTTACCAAGTGCCCCGACCGCTGGCCGCTCCAAGTCAACGGCAAGCGTCCTTCCGGCTCTCCATTCAGCCTGCCTGGATCTTATTCGGCAGCTGGAGGCCGCATGTGGACCAATCGTTGAAGGCACGAACCGCACAAACCCGTTCGAACGGATGGAAAAAGCAGGCGTCAAGTCGCTTGTCGCACGAGGAACCTCAAGAGGGCTGCCTACGAATAAAGACCTTAGTTTCTACTCTTTTGGGGTCCATTTCGCAGAAGTCGCGGTTGACGAGGAACTGGGACGTTTGCGAGTGCGCCGTGTGCTTACGGTTGTCGACTGTGGACGGGTTCTCAACAAGAAACTAGCAACAAGTCAGATCATGGGGGGTGTGGTCTTCGGCATAGGGATGGCTCTCTTTGAAGAGGCCCAGCGGCATCCTGCCCATCTGCGGGTGATCAGCGACAATCTCGCCGACTACATTCTCCCAGTCCATGCAGACATCCCGAAGCTCGACGTTCATTTCATCGACGTTCCCGACGATCAGCATAATGAGCTTGGGGTTCGCGGACTGGGCGAGATCGGGCTTCCGGGAGTGGCTGCCGCAATTGGCAACGCATATTTCAACGCGACTGGAATTCGTTGCCGAAGCCTTCCAATCACACCTGCCACGATGAGAGGCTGAGAGATGGCGTGATCGATCGTCCATCTCAAACAGTATCTACGCAATATCCCGTCACGGGATGCTTCATTCTAAGGCTCCGACAGACGAGCCGATTTTTCAAGGGGACCTAACACATGGTAGAACCGCATTCGTCATCTGAACAGAAGCTTCTGTCGGTCCGGAATCTGACAACGTCGTTTCAGACCGACTGCGGCTGGAAGCCTGTTGTCCGAAACATTTCTTTCGATATTGCGCCACGCGAAACCTTGGCGATTGTTGGTGAGTCGGGATCAGGGAAGAGCGTCACGTCGCTATCTTTGATGCGGCTGTTGCCAAAGCGATCAAGCAAGATCGAAGGGCAGGCGATTTTGAACGGAGTGGATCTCCTATCGGTGCCCGAGGAGAAGATGCGGGAAATCCGCGGCAACGAAATCTCGATGATTTTTCAAGAGCCGATGACCTCATTGAATCCGCTCTACCCAATCGGCAGGCAGATCACAGAAGCTCTGACTACACACCAGAACATCGGATTGGAGGAGGCTCGGCGCGAGGTCCTGCATCTGCTTGAGAAGGTGAGAATTCCCAACGCCAAGGGGCGATTTGATGAGTTCCCGCATCAATTCTCAGGTGGCATGCGTCAACGCGTCATGATTGCGATGGCTCTGGCAACCCGCCCTAAAATCCTAATTGCGGACGAACCCACAACTGCGCTCGATGTTACGATCCAAGGCCAAATTCTCGATCTGATTAAAACACTGCAGGAAGAAGAGGGCATGTCAGTCCTCTTCATCACACATGATATGGGCGTTGTCGCGGAAGTCGCGGACCGCACTCTTGTGATGTTCAGAGGTGATGCGGTGGAAATGGATGAGACAGCGGAAGTGTTTCATCGGGGCAAACATCCTTATACCAGAGCGCTTCTGGCTGCGGTGCCGAAATTGGGATCAATGTCGGAGGAGAGGCTTCCTCTTCGATTCCCGACAATCGACATGGATACAGGCGAGCAAGCACCTATCGCAACGACGGTTGATACGGTCGACAAGCGGTCCAGACCAGTTCTGCAAGTTTCAAACCTGGCGACACGTTTTGACATTCATGCCGGCTTTTTCAGCAAGAAAGTCGGCGCTGTTCACGCAGTCGAAAATGTATCGTTCGACCTGCATGCCGGCGAGACCTTATCGCTGGTTGGAGAGTCAGGCTGCGGAAAATCAACGACGGGTCGATCAATCACCCGCTTGTTGACGCCAACAAGTGGAACCGTCCTGGTGGATGGGCAAGATATCCTGAAGCTGGGCAAAGATGAACTTCGCGAGGTCAGGCAGCAAATCCAAGTGATTTTCCAGGATCCGTTCGCGTCGCTTAACCCCAGAACGATGGTCGGGAAGGCGGTAATGGAACCATTTTTGGAGCATAAGCTTGGCCCCAAGACGCAGGCACGCGACAAGGCGGCGATGCTCCTTGAGCGCGTCGGTCTTTCGGCTGATATGATGGCCCGTTTTCCGCATGAGTTCTCAGGTGGACAACGCCAACGTGTCGCAATCGCTCGCGCACTGATGCTCGATCCCAAGATCATTGTTGCGGATGAGGCCGTGTCGGCCCTTGATGTGTCGATCAAAGCCCAGGTCTGCAACCTCTTGCTGGACTTGCAGGAGAGCCTGAACCTGGCATTTTTGTTTATTTCTCATGATATGGCCGTTGTTGAGCGTGTAAGCCATCGCGTTGCCGTGATGTATCTCGGAGAAATAGTGGAGATTGGTCCACGAGAAGCGCTCTTCCAAAATCCGCAGCACGCATACACGAAGCGACTGATGGCAGCAGTGCCCGTACCGGACCCATCTCGACGCGTGGCCAGACGAAACCTGTCTCTTGAGGAGATCAAAAGCCCGATCAAGCCGGCTGACTACATGGTTCCAACGCGATCCTACAGGGAAGTATCTGACGGACATCTGGTGCAGGTCGCGTAGGATGCAGTTTTGAGAGCCGCTCGTTATCCGCCAAGATAGTGAGCGTCCCAGCTTCGACGGGTCACTTGTTTTCTGGAGGGCTGATGTCTCACTGCTTATTCAGCATTCGGATTGACGTTTTGGTGAGCTGCGGGAGAAGGGGAGGGAACAGTTGAACGATATCGCCCTCAATGCATCGCATACTCCGATGAGAGTAAGCGATAGCGACAGCCCTGCAGAAATACTGCGTTTTGCGTACGATGCGGGAAGAAATGGCGGAGCGGCCCTGGCAACGTTGACCGAGATTAGGGGAGGGGCGGCACGTACCCTTGGTGCGCATGTCGCCATCGCTGCGGACGGCAGGTATTGTGGCTACGTTTCTGGGGGGTGCGTCGAGGCCGCAGTGGCAGCTGAAGCGGTAGAGGCTATCGCCGAAGGCCGTGACAGAATTGTGAAATTTGGCGCCGGGTCTCCCTACTTCGATATCTCGCTTCCCTGTGGCGGTGGGATAACTGTCTCGATCCACGTTCTGCGGTCGTATGAAGTGCTTCACGCAGTGCTCGCAGACTTATCCAGGCGGCATCCCGCCGCTCTCGCTTACTCGCCACAATCGAGAACGCTTGTAAAATCAGGTTTCACATCAGATCGATCGCATTGGCGGGGGGACACGTTCGTTTCGGTGTACTTACCCCAAACCAGATTGGTTATTTCAGGTCAGACCGGCGAGGTTGATGCAGTCCGCCGTTTAGCTGAAGCGTCTGGTTATGAAGTCGGCCACGCTGAGCCATCAATGACACATGTCGAACATGTTGCGCCATCGATGGACCGATACACTGGAGTAGTTCTTCTACATCACGACCTGGATCTTGAGGCGAGCCTACTGGATAGGGCGCTTGCGTCTCAAGCTTTTTACATTGGTGCTCTCGGAAGCACTCGCACGCACAATCGCCGGCTACAGCGTCTCCAGTCTATGGGCGTAGATCCAGAGACTATGGGTCGGATCAAGGCACCTATCGGCATGTTCGGCCCCACACGTAATGCATCTACCTTGGCGATTTCAGTTATAGCCGATATCGCTGCTGTCTGGCTGCAAAAGTACGGTTAAGGGCGTAGGCATGTTGACCGTGTTCGCGGCCGGTTAAAGCTCGAGTGACAGGTGTTCAAAAGGAAGGCGAGATCGAGGTGGGGCGCAGTGTATCCGTCGCTGGTTTGATGCTTGCGGCCGGTCAGTCAAGCCGAGTAGTTGGCGGGTATCACAAACTCCTCGCTGAGTTCGATGGTGTCCCGCTTGTGCGCAAATCGGCATTGACATTGCTGGAGGCCGGGCTTGCACCGGTCGCTGTCGTTACCGGTCATCGCAGTCCGGAAATAGTACGGGCACTGCACAATCTTCGCGTCACCCCGCTATTCAACAACTCATTCCGGAGCGGGATGGGTACGTCTATTGCATGTGGTTTCGGTAATGGAGTGCTCGAAGAGAGCGATGCTGTGGTTGTGATGTTGGCCGACATGCCAATGATCACGGTTGAACACATCAGGCGATTACTGGAGGTATTTTCCGACCGCGAATGCAATAGCGTTGTAAGAGGTGCTCACGGAGATCAACCGGGCCACCCGGTTATAGTTCCCAAGGTCCTCTTCCCTTTATTGGCACAACTGTCTCACGAAGAAGGTGCGCGCACGGTCATTGAAGGCCATGCCAACGTTGAATTGGTGGATATCGGCATTGCAGCGACAAGTGACGTCGATACACGGGAAGATATAAGTCACGCAGGCGGAATTTTTGTCAGATGAGGTGGGTAAACCCCACCTCATAACGCGGCGTTGTTGCATGAAACGAATTGGTGGCGGGTTCCGATCTT
>NZ_NNRN01000019.1:0-50266 GCF_002252535.1 Brucella lupini | reverse complement strand
CGATTTAATGAAATCGCTGTCCGCGAATTCTGAAATACGCAGACGGCGTCGAATCCCATGTCGATCGTGGCGGCAACATCTTCCATGATGCCACGGTTCCAACCGATGAGCCGCACCTCATTCTTCCGCTCCAGCATCTCGTGCAGGGTAGCGAGCTCTTCCCCGCCCATTGCCGGGATGCCGGGTTCGACCCAGCCAACTCCCGCCTCGATAAGCTTGTCGAGAATTTTGAGTTTGGTTTCTTTGGAGAAGGCTACGCCTGGGGCCTGTTCCCCGTCGCGCAACGTCGTGTCCTCAAGAATAATATCATGCCGGATCATTTGAGTGCCTCGCCTCGTTGTGTCATGAAACTGTCACAAACGTTACGTGTGCAGATTTTCCTAGGAAAACGATGAATCCGAACTTCTTAAGTTCCGGAAGGGCTAGAACATTGATAAATCGAGAAAGGTCTAAGGTATTTTTCAATTTTAACGCGTAAGTGATCTCGTTCGTCTCGCTCATATTATCAATCGAGAAGGATAACTTGCGAATTCAAAAACATCTGCCAGCACTATTGTCAGATTGTTGATTGCCACTGAGAACTGACCCGTCGCAGCCGCCGGGTCAGTTCTCAGTGGCAATCAACACTATGGGGACATCCAAGGGGAACCAGACTTGCGGGCCGCGATCGTTGCGCATCTGGCTGTGTCGCGCGGTGTACGGTGCACGGACGAGCAGTTGTTCATTACCGCTGGAACGCAGCAGGCCCTCGATCTCGCCTTTCGCATTCTGGCTTCGCCCGGCGATACCGTCATTGTCGAAGACCCTTGCTACCCACCCGCCCGACAATGTCTCGCGCTCAATGGCGCGAAAAACATCGGTTTGCCGGTAGATCGCGATGGCATCATGACCGAAAGCCTATCGGACAACCAACTGGAGCCGCCGGCGCTGTTTTACCTTACACCCTCAAACCACTTTCCGGTCGGCTCCGTTCTTTCCCTGCCGCGTCGGCTGGAGCTTCTTGCCTATGCGCGCGAGAACGACTGCTGGATCGTCGAAGACGATTACGATAGCGAGTTTCGTTACGAGGGGCATCCGATCGCATCGCTACAAGGGCTCGATCAGGCCAATCGTGTCCTATACACGGGCACGTTCAGCAAGGCGCTACTGCAGAGCCTGCGCCTCGGTTACCTCGTCGTTCCGGTCGAGATTGTGCCGGTGTTCAGAGCAACCCGGCCAGCGCTCGATCGCTGCCCACCGACATTCCAGCGACGTGTCGTCGCCGATTTTCTGAACGAGGGATATTTTCCTGCGCATCTGCGGCGGTTGAGGGAGCGGCTCCGCGCTTCTCGCGATCTGCTTGCCGAACTGCTGAAGGATCGCGTCAACGAGTATCTCGACGTCGCAATACCAGACCAGGGAATTAACCTGACGGCTCGCAGCACAGGCACATGGACGAGCGATACCGCCATCTCACAGGCCGCCTTGAGCAAGGGCGTGGTCGTTATGCCGCTTTCCCGGATGAACGTCACGTCGTCTGATACGTCGCGATTGATGTTCGGCTTCTCCGGACTTTCAGTACAGGAAGCCGACAGGGGAACGCGGCTTCTGGCCGAAGCTTTCAAGATGTAGGGATTCGCAAAAGTCCCAATTAAAGTTTGATTTTTGCTACTGGGTTTTGCGCCGTTGCAGAATATCGATTTTTGCGACAAATCCACATGCGAACGCACCGCCGACTGCTTTATAGGTAAAATGTCCTGTATCATGCCTGCCGTCGTTCTCATGGTCGCCTTCGGTGGAGACCCTTAAGAATAGGACGCTTGACGCAGTCCGTTGGATCTTAGTAGCTGGCTACGTCGATACCTTCTCCACCGCCTTCAGTCGGGCACATCTGATTGCAGATCAATCTCGAGCCCGCGTTCGCCATCGTCCGGTTCCTCGCTGATTGCGATTGGAATATCGCCAGCAATCAGCTTCTCCTTACTGAGGAGACCCGCATCCTCAAGCGCCTCCCTGTCCGGCAGGTCGTGCAGGCTCTGAAGCCCGAACTGGGACAGGAACGTCTTCGTGGTCACCAAGGTGTAGGGCGCGCCCGGTTGCGGACTTCTAGGCCCCGACGCCACAAGCTCCAGCGAGCGCAGATGAGCGATCGTATCGCGGCTGACTTCCTTGCCGGTCATCGTGGAGATTTCGCCGCGGGTGATCGGCTGATGATAGGCAATGATCGATAGCACCAGAAGATCGCCCTGCGACAGCGACCGCCCCATAGGTTCGACCCCCGTAAAGCTTCGGATCGCGGCTGCGAACCTGGGACGCGTGCGGTGCTGCCAGCCGCCAGCGACCGATACCAGATCGTAGGGCCGGTCGCGCAGTTCATCGCGGATGTCATCAATCAAAAGATCGATACTGCAGTCGCGCCCGACGAGCACAGCGAGTGTCTCGCGGGTCACGGGTTCTGCCGTCGCAAAGATCAGCGCCTCGACACGCCCCATCCATTCGCGCCAACGCAGTTCAGGTGGCAGGTCGGAAAGCTCCGCGTCAAGAAGCGGCTCCTGGCGTTTGGTTCGACTCATAATACCCAGTCTGGAATGCAAGCGCCCATTCGTTGTTCTTCCGCGCTCGGTTGATAATTGACGGACCGGATCTGCTGCGGGTGTCGAGCGAGCGCCAAAGCGTGTTGCCTGGCAAACGGAGACGAGAGTTCCGTCCCGCTCTGCAGCCGTTGCGGCGATAGATCGCCAGCGTCCTGCGAAACGAAAGTCGAGACCGTCTCACTGCCACAGGCTAATGCCCGGCTGAAGTCAGCGACACTCGAGGGCTGGGTTATCAATGCAGCGCAGACTATAAACCCGAGAAGTTCCAACCGCTCCCGGCCTGAAGATCGCGACCATCGTTGAGCAATCCGGTCGACGAAGTCCGGCCATGTCATGCCCGTGCGATCCAGGTGCTTGGACTGAGCTGTTCCTCGATTGGCATATTGTTTCTTCATCGCAGTTCCCTCCCTTATCCAAGGTGGTGTGGGTTACAATCCATAAAGCCGGAACGTCGGACGTCCCGTCAGTTCGCGCACGCCTCCGAGTGCAACCAGCCGCTCGAACAGGCGCCGGCTCGAGCGGTCGCTTACTGTCCGGCCGGTCTGAGCTGCCTGTGCATCTTCGCTGATCAGGATCGCCACCATGGCGTCGGCATCCTTGCTGCGCAATTGCGGTGCCAGGGCCAGCAGTCGGTGCGCGCGCCGTGCCAGATCAGCGTAGAGATCGAAAGCCGCTGTCGCCCCTCGCCCGTAGGCAAAGGCACAGGCGGTCTGCCACCGTTGCGGATCGGCACGCGGACCGCCGGCGAAACGCAAGTCATCCCGCTTCAGATGCGCGGCCAGCAGCGGCACGGGAACTGGCCAGTTCAGACGCCGGGCAAGTACCGCATCGGCGAGCCAGAGCGCCAGCGGGCGGCTGTCAGGACGCAGAGTCAGGCTGGTTGCGACCGTCGCGCTCGCCGCCTCGATCGGGTTCCTGGTTCCGACGCTCGCCGCCAGGGCATTGTCGATGGCCTCCTGCGCCGGTGCGTCGATAGTGAGCGACAACAGATCGGCGAAGATCACCAGCCATTCGGCGTTGAGTGATACTGGCCCAAGTGACGATCCCCGTCCCAGCGCCCGCCAGGCCTGCAGGATCCGGCCGGCGGGACCGGGATCGTCGCCGGGCCGGGTCAGGTAGAGATGATCGCGCAGCGCCGCCGCATCTTCCGTGCGGCCCTGCAGGCGGACGACCGCTTCCGCCGATTGAAGCGCCAGACGCTGGCGCCAAAGCTGGCCCAGGGGATGGTGGCCACGGGCGATCTGGTGAATGCTGCCAAGCGCAGCACCGGCGAAAAGCTCGGCGTCTCCGGCGGCTTGGCGGGCGCCGGCGGCGCGCGCCCAGTCCGGCACGGGTGGGAAGGTCGGTGGCAAATCGGGTAAGGTACGGGGTCGTGAAGCCATGTCACACGCTAACTTCAAACGGCGCTTTTGACAACACAGAACTATATAAACCGCCGTGCCCGTCGTCACATAAAAACGTCCGATAATCTTGCATTATCGGACGTTCATGTCATTATAGAGAAATGGCGCAAATCATCGAGCAAAATGCCAATATCCACGTCGAGGAGAGCCCAGCGACGTCTGACAGGACGGCGGCTTCGAATGATATTACGGGGGCGTCGCTGTCGGCCGAACCCGCAGCGCTTGGTGACGCCGACCTGCCCGATATCGTCGATCTCGTGATCGCGATGGGCAAGATGCCGGAAGAGCCTACCCCCTCCCCTCTCTCGGGCTTGGCCACTCCCCGCCTGCCAGCGCATCTCGAGGCCCTCGCCGATCGCGCGCGCGATTATGTCGAGGCGGCGAGTTCCGCCAACACTCGCAAAGCCTACGCTTCCGACTGGAAGCATTATGCTGCCTGGTGCCGGCGGTCCAACCTGGCACCCCTCCCCCCACATCCACAGACCGTTGGCCTGTATATCACGGCGTGCGCCTCCGGAACTGCTGAACGAGGCGCGAAGCCAAACTCCGTTTCGACGATCGAACGCCGCCTCTCCTCGCTTTCGTGGAACTATACGCAACGCGGGCTGACCCTTGATCGCAAGGATCGTACGATCTCCACCGTGATGGCCGGCATCCGCAACAGTCATGCGCGGCCGCCGGTGCAGAAGGAAGCCGTGCTCGCAGAGGATATCATTGCGATGGTGGAAACACTCGACCGCGGATCGCTCCGCGGCCTGCGCGATCGTGCCATGCTGCTGATCGGGTATGCCGGCGGTCTGCGCCGCTCGGAGATCGTCGGCCTTGATCTCAAAGCAGATCAGACGGAAGACGGGCGCGGTTGGATCGAGATCCTCGACAAGGGCATGCTCGTCACCCTGCGCGGCAAGACCGGCTGGCGCGAGGTCGAGATCGGCCGCGGTTCGTCCGACGCCACCTGCCCTGTCCTTGCCGTCGAGACGTGGATCAGGTTCACCAGGCTTGCGCATGGTCCCCTCTTCCGCCGTGTGACGGGGCAAGGCAAAGCTGTTGGGCCTGACCGGCTGAATGACAAGGAAGTGGCGAGGCTGGTGAAACGCGCTGCAATGGCCGCCGGCGTTCGCGGCGATCTTAGCGAGATCGAGCGGGCTTTCAAATTTTCGGGCCACTCACTACGGGCGGGACTCGCCTCATCCGCCGAGATCGATGAGCGCTACATCCAAAAACATCTGGGCCACACTTCCGCCGAGATGACGCGACGGTACCAGCGGCGACGGGACCGATTTCGAGTGAATCTCACCAAAGCAGCAGGGCTCTGATATCGGGAATGGAACATCATTCGCTACCTGTTGCAAAAACCAGGTTTCTGCGCCGTCGCAGAAGTCAGACGCAAAATCGAAGCGCTGGGGATTTTCACTAACGCTGAAAGACATGCGATGTGATGCCTGACGGACATAATCGGTCGACTCCATTTTCCTTTGCAAACCTGTCCCGCTGTCGTGCGTTCGCATGACAAGTCGGGGTGCCCCTCCATGCGAAGCTGCGTGGATGAAGCACCGGGACAGGAGAGAAATCGTGGACATCTACAGTCTCGCCATCACACACATTCGAGCCGAGACTCGACCAGCGTGCATGATTGCTTTGGGCGAGGATCGCTATTACTCAAACCACACGGGCCTGCGCTTCAAAGCAGGGCTGCTTGGGTCGATCGCCACGGCAGCCGCCATGATCGCGATCCTTGGCATCACCCTGCCCTGAGCGGCCCCGTGGAATATGGTTCCGACCGTGCTATGCAAATGCCTGGCATTTTGCGGAGATCATGGATGGACGAACGCGAGGCTGAAAAAGACGCGATCCTGGCAGTGCTCCGCAGCGAGACCGAGGCATGGTTGCAGCGGGACTTCGAAACATTGGCGAACCACTGGGTACAGTCGCCGCAGACGCGGCGAATGGAATATTACGCCTCACTTGGGGTGCGGGTCGATGAAGGCTGGGACGTAATTGCCGCTCGACTTAAGACGATCGTGGAGCGTTTCCCGCAGAGGCGCGCTTTTTCGGAGCATGTTCGGTGGGACAAGATCAACGTCATCGTTGCTGAGAGCATGGCGTGGGTCACTTACGACCAAATCGGGATCGACGGCGGCGATGACCTTAAACGCGAGCTAAAAATTCTGCACAGGATCGATGGGGTCTGGAAGATCAGTTGCGTGGTGATGATGGAAAGTACCATCAAGCAGGCGAACTTCCCGATGATCGAGGTTGACGCAGATATGCGCATTCTGTGGACGAACCGTCTGGCGCAGGAGCGGATACAGGGCCATCAGGGGCTCGCCATCGCTGCTGGTCGACTCCGCGCCAAGCGAAGCGAACACGCCTCCGTGCTCCGTGAAGCTGTCCGCTTGGCTTTTCGTGAGTTGCAGGGGCAGACACGACTAACCTTATCGCCGAAGCAGGCTTGGCCGGTGATCCTTGGCGAGGATGCGGCGGGGGTGCCGATGCACTGCTGGGTCCATCTTGAAGATGGCAAGGCGCTAGTATCATTCGATGATGCGCAGACGATCGCGCGCCGGATTGACCAGGCGCAGGAAATCTATGGTTTGTCGCCGGCGCAGATCAGGCTCGCCCGTCTCATCGTCGATGGACACGATCTGGCGGCCGCCGCCGAACGCCTGAGAGTCAGCACTAATACGCTACGCACTCAACTCCAGCGTATTTTTGACAAAACTGGCGTGCGTAGTCAGGCCGCGTTGGTGCGTTCACTGCTCAGCGTTGAGGCACCCAACAATTGACCGAACCTTGGGGTTGCTTCATTGCTCACTTTCCAACCGCAGACGAGATAGCTGTCGTCGAAATCCTGATTTTTCACGGACGAGGCAGCTCTTCATGCTTGTGTCGCCGGTCTTGGTATGGTGCTCGTGCCGCCGATCCTCACGGCCAGGGAAACACGATCCGGCGCGTTGGTGGCCCCGTCTGGATATGAGCCGGTTGAAATTGGATCACCGGTCAGAACCGAGAGCAGTGCGCAGTTCTGTAGCTGGATGGTCGCCGAAGCCCGCGGCCTCGGATAAGGTGCTGTCGCAGGTCTCGAGAATTTCGCGATAGGAATGGAAACAATATTGGCAATTCGTGTCGAAATAGAACGCCTTCCAAGTGACGATGTGCAACGCTTAATCGACGAGGGTTTGGACATCTTCAACGCGGAAAAGGTGGGCCCGGATAACGCAGAAGATTTGTGGGTTATCGCGCGCGACGGCAATGGAGGCGTTCAAGGAGGCCTGAAGGGACGCACATTTTACTCTTGGCTCTTTATTGACTGGTTATGGTTGTCTCCGGCGGCAAGAGGGCAACATGTAGGGATACAGCTCCTAGGCCGAGCGGAGATGGCAGCGCAGGCACGGGGTTGCATCGGTTCTTACGTCGATACATTCAGCTTTCAAGCCCCCAACTTCTATCGCAAAAACGGCTACGAAGAATTCGGGCGGATCGAGGGCCTTCCTCCTGGCCATGCTTGCATCTGGCTCAAAAAGACATTCGAAGAGCCGCAAAAATCCTAATACTTGCAGCAAGATCGCCAGCTCTGAATTCCCAAGGAAATTTCTATCGCAGATAGCAGGCGCAAGAGTCAGCCCCGCACGACTGAGTTTTGCGATAGACCGAGCGAAGTGCGCGGCTTGCTGAAAACAGCGATTGCGGAACAGACGCCGAGGAACTGCATGGCTACCCCGATTGCTTCGGCTAGCGTTGGGAAGCGCCCCTCGAACGCAAAGCCGTAGGCGAGGCCAAAGACCGTTTCGGCAACGATAAGCTGGGCAGCGAGAGCCAGCGGCAGGCGGCGGGACGCGATCACCCAGCACCACGTCGCAAACCACGAGCCGGCCAGCCCCATCACCAACGCCCATGCGATGAACCGGAAGGTTTCCGCTGTGGATGCCGTATTTCCGAGATCGAACGAAACCAGTGGCAATAGGAGGAGACTCCCGACCGCCGCCCCGATGCCTTGCAATCCCGTCCATTGCAGACCGTCCGGTGCGTCCGTTGACCGCATGACCCCCGCATTCACCAGACCGTAGGCGATCCAGATCGCCAACGCCGCGGAACTGGCGAGAGCACCGAGCAAAATTGACCCTGTATCCGCAACGTCGGCCGCGCCTATCGTCGCGACGTTCACACTTGCCACGCCGATAGCAATTAGCGCCAAGGGCGGCGCGAGAGCCTTCCATGGTGCGCAGCGGTCTCGGATATTGGCGATAATCGCCAGGAACACCGGCATGGTGCCAATGATGACAGGCGGAACGGCTGCCCCGGCGAGTTGGACTGCAAAGGCCGCACTGATGAAGTACCCGACGTATCCGGCGCCGCCGAGTAGCAGCCCGATCAAAAGCCGCGATGGCGCAATACCAGTGGGCCGGAAGCGTCGATCGGCCATCAACAGCAGGCAGGCCAGACCGAAGATGCCATAGCGCGCAATCGTCAAATCCCAAGCCGTGAACGGCCCGATGGCGCGCGGGGCGATGAAAGTCAGTCCCCATAGGGCGCAAGTGGTGAGGCCGGCGATGATCCCGAGCAGCATGGTTTTCTCCTGTTGGAGCAATCATGCAATGCGGTTTGGCTATTTTATATGGAACTTTGAAAGCTGTTTCGGTAAATTAACTACCATGTCGAAAGCAAAGACACCTGAAAACCTTCATATTGGAAAGTCGACGCTGGACGCGACCGACGCGCGGATTCTCTCCGCACTCGATTCCGATGCCCGCTTGTCGATGAGCGAGCTTTCCCGCCTTGTGGGTATGTCCGCGCCGAGCGTATCGGAACGCGTTCGCCGCCTTGAGGCCGCTGGCGTCATCAACGGCTTTACGGTCGATGTCGACACGCGCGCCATCGGGTACCAGATCAGGGCAATGGTGAGGATCAGGCCGCTGCCCGGCAAGCTCCACTTTGTTGAACGGCTCATTCAGGAGCGCCCGGAAGTTGTCGAATGCGACAAGATCACCGGTGATGATCCCTTCTTGGCCCGTCTCGTCGTTCATACGATCGAGCAGATGGACGATGTTCTCGAAGCGCTCTCGGAACACGCCGTCACGAGCACGGCCGTCATAAAGGGAACATCCGTCAAACGACGCTTGCCGCCTCTGTAACAAACGTCAGGGATATCGCGTCCCAAGTCTTCGCTCGGGCAAAAACACGGCCTCAGAACGTTCACACATGTTCCTGTCGATGCCGATCTCGTCGCTCTGGCGACGCAGGCCTGGCTGACCTACGGCAAGGGCCGCCACCCGGCATCCCTAAGTCTTGCTCTTTATGGGCAACGACTTTTCGCAAACCGATATCAAGGCGGCGTGATGCGAAGCGGTGCTCATCTCGACAACGATCGACGCGGTAAACCCACTTCCCCGCCTCGCCACCGGCGGCGCTAGTTCCCGGTCTACCTCCGCAGTTTCAACCGCACGGATCGGGCCCGCACCTATATCGAGGCAGCGAGTTCCGCCGCCACCCGCAAAGCTTTCTCCAGCGAGTGGTACCATTTGGACGCGTGGTGCCGTCGCTCCGGGGCATCTCCCCTCCCCATCCAACCCACACACCACCGGCCTCTACATTACCGCATGTGCCTCCGGCACGGCCGAGCGAAGCGCGCAAAGGCCAATTCCGAGTCGACCATCGAGCGCCGGTCTGTCTTCACTCTTCTGAAGCTTCGCCAGTCCCGCCAATGGAGAACGAAGCGGTAATGGCTGCCGATATCGTCGCTATTGATCGGCCACGCCGGCGGGCTACGGCAGAAACGTCATTTGCGATCGCTTTTGGACGGCTCGATCGGGACCAAGTCCAACTCGACAACGGTATCCTCACAGGTGAAGGTTTGAAAGATGTCATCAATCAATGCGCCAAGACCCGGTTACTCGACACCCCTCAGCCAGCGCTATTTCGGTGTGCAAAAAGTTGCCAGCCGGAAACTTTTCTTACTCGTGGCTATTTATCTCTTTATTTCAATACGTTACCGGAAATTTGCATAATCCGCTTCTTTGAGAAACGGGCGAGGGGGCGGTTCAGCTTACGCCTGATCCCGACCCCGGGCCGCGTTCGTCGCGCGGGGCTATGGGTAGGCTCGGGCTTAAGCAATTACAAAGGTTGAGTGCACGGTCGTCCGGAGGACGTGATCGATGATTTCGTTCCGGCAAAGACAGTCAGTAGCCGTGCCTGCAGAATTAATTCGTTGATACTCTTGCAGGTTCGCTCTGGAGCACGGACAGGATTGGCGCAAGTAGCCTGAACAAAACCATGCCCTCGCTCAAAGTCATTGCGTTGACATTCTCTCCCGCACTCGCCATTCGTCACGTCATCAGCACGAGCATGAGGATTGCAGAATGACCTTCGACGACGAATTCGGAGTCCGTGAGGTAGAATTTGCTGTTCACGCGGCACAGGCCGAAAGGCTCTTCGTCCGGGGCGCGAATGCTCTCAACGACCGGTACTTCGATAATCAGGCGAAGGAGAACCACATCTATGGTGTAAACAACGCACTGAACCAGCTTTTGGGAGACGCGGCCGTATTGGTCGAGGGAGGCGGGCTCTCAAAGACTGCAGAATATTTCATGCGGTTTGGCGTACTGCGGCGCCTCAGGATGCTGATAGCTTCATTTCGCAGCTTCCAAAGTATCATAATGCCCGATCGTGCTGCCCCACTAACACTCGAACAGTCTGACGAAGCGTGCCGCGACCTCAACGCGATCTACATCAACATTCTCGGCCTACTCGATAACTATGCGTGGACGATTGTCCATCAGGCAGGCAGTGCCGGCACGCAAGCCGCAAGACCACTCTCCATCAGTCTTTTCAAGCCTGCCTTCGCTGCAGATCCGAAACTACAACACCTTGCCACCACATTATCTCCGTTTTCTACCTGGGAAGAAGATGTAAAGAAACGGAGAAACCCCGCGGCACACCGCATGCCGTTGTATGTTCCTCCAGCAGCTTATGACTCTGAGGCAGCAGCAGCTCTTGAGGAATACGACAGGCAGATCTCTACAGCGTTAAGGGCTCAGGAGTATGGAACGATGCAAGAGCTGCATCGAAGGCGGGAGCAGCTCGGCATATTCGTTCCAGTTTTTCTCCACGACCCTGAAGAGGAAATATGCGAAATCTATCCTACTTTGCCCCAGGATATTGGACAGATGATCAAGATTGGCCGGGTCTGCCAGTCGTTCATACGGGCAAACCTCCTAACACCTGGCGCGCTCTTTCCTGCTGGCTGACACGAATGCAAAAAGATGGCTGGTCGCTCGACATTGTGAGCTCTCAATCTCGAGGTAGAAGACCCGCGTTTCGAACTGGCTCCTCTAAAGCTTTCTGTTCGTATCCCGCGCCTTGATAAGAGAGCAGCTCAGTGTTTGATGTCGCTATTCTAATATCGCCAGCTCTCACGATTTCAGCAGCCTGTCTTGGAGCGACGGAACCTGGCCTGAATTCCGCAAGATCCTTTTCATTCCCCAGGACCGCAAAACCGTCCGGGAAAATTGCCCCGCCAGCCTGCTTGGCCGCTTCAACGATATCATCACCGAATTCAGGAAGGTTCTCCAGAGAATGTGCTTCGGGCGCTTCCGCTTCGATGTAGGCGAACACGCGCTTTGCGATCTCCAGGTCAATTGCCAGGCCATTGAACCAGCGGAACGTTGTTTGTTTAAACGCGACCCTTCCATCCTTGCCAACCACGAAAGATTCCGGCGCAATTTCTTCACCAAGGATCCAGGTGCGGTCGAGCCAGACAACAGTCGAAAAACTCTGCTCGGACGGACGCCACGCACGCGCGCGCGCAGCCTCTCCAACTTCCGGTCCGAAAAGAAGGGTTAGCACGCCGCAGTAGCTTCCGAACCGCACTCCGGTGGGATCAGATCGCTCTTCGGCAGCTGACCCTTCGACAGTTGTCGGATCGGCTGCATCCGTATGGTGGACGAAGATTTCTGCCCCTTTTACCGGTGTCATCCAGCTTCCGACAGAAAAGCCGTGAGAGGCAATCCAGCTGCCGATCTTGCGACCTAGATAAGGCTCAACCTGATTTTTGTAACCGTCCTCAACGCGTTCATTGAACGCCTTCTTCGAGGTACCCTTTGTTGCCTTGGATTCGGCCAGTGCCACAAAGAAATCATTGCTGCGGCTGAAAATGAAATCGGGAGATCGAGCTGTCGGCTTCTTTCCGTGCACCACATGGCTTTCAAAATGATCGACCCATCGATATCCGTCGCGGGCCATATGAAGATAAGCGATGCCGTCTCCCACCAGCCCCGTCATTGCCTTCCTGACATAGTCTTTCAGATCTCGAGATGAGTCCAGAAGTGCGAAGCGTTCCCCTTTTTCATCAACGTGGCGAGCGATCAGATGCCTGCAAAATGCTACATGAGCTCGCGCTGCTTGCTGGTCCATTCGGCGCCGACTCGAGCATTGGGCCATCGCCCCATACAGTTCTGCTGGCGTAAACGACAACTCCATGCTTCCAGGCTCCCGGCCCATGATCAATCGCGAAGACGTCGGCCGGTGTGCACTGACCTGTTTCACGCTCAAGAGTTTACGCTTTGCTCGCCACATGGAGTGCCCTCGTTAAATTCTCCGGTTCGGCCTTAAGCTGTTGCGATGCATCTTGACCAAGGATCGAAAAGTTGTCAGCCGGAAACTTTCACAATCTATCGCATTTAATGGTTTATAATCAACGGATTAGTCCCCCGCGGCGTTATGATGTCGCTCTCAAGGACTGGTTGTTCGCCCTTAGCAGCGCAAACAGCATCGGGCCAAGCGAAAATTCCCCTCGCCGCGCCTTCGACGTCAAGTCTCGGAGATAACCGCCGGCCGAGTTTATATGTCCTGCACGTTCATAAATGCAGGCGATAGCAATCGCTGCCGCCGCTTGCCCCATGACTTCGCAGGCCTCCTCATATGCCGACGGACTGACGCCGAGCGTCGAACGAGCAGTTACGGCCGCGGCCATCAACTCCCGCCAATTCCCGATCGATCCTCCGGGGCCGAAGTTCCCAATTTCGGGGCATGCCCTCAGAACCATCGACAACGGGAAGGTCTGCGGCTCGTCTTTCAGCTTAGGCCGGCTGTTTGGCTCAGGTCTTTCCCCCGGCTTCTTTTCGAAGCGAGGTTCAAGTTCATGGATAGAGTCGGTATTTGAATTCTGTATGTGGCAACCAGATGCGATGTCATTGCCATCGGTTTTTTTGGATTCTTCTCGTGTTTCCAACATCCTGGACACTTCCTCGTGCAGAAGCGTCATTTCGTCGAGGCTCGATTCCAGGTCGCCAAGCGTTGGCCTCCTCTTAAACCGCCCTACGATGTTGATAAAGGCGTCTTCCGCAGCATGCCAGTCGCCAGCAACGCCTTCCGTTAAGCCGACGGTGATAAGCTTTCGAACATCTCGCCGCACGATCGTCAGCCGATCTTTCACTAAGCGGTAGCGGCGCTGCTCGGCCGCAACCTCCTGGGCCAGCGCAGCGAATTCAGCGGCGCGGCTTACAAGAGGGGCAAGGTTAAACCCATAGGCATCTTCAATTCTGCCCTCATCGTCTTTGCGAGCATATCGCTTTCCATTCGGGCTGTCCTTGCGGATGATGATGCCCGCCTCGACCAAGGCCAAAAGGCATTTACGCAATGTGGTTCCGGCTATGCCGTTTGCGCGCGCGGAGAGCTGGGCGTTGGATGGAAAAACGACGAGGCTGCGATCGGCGCTTAATTCGGTGGCTGGAAAGAACGACAAGAGAGCGTTCAAAACAGCGAGCGCGCGATCATGAATGCCGAGCCTAGAACGAGCGTCCCCGACGTCCCGAAAGACACGCCACTTATCCACCGAGGCTTCCGCCGGGGCCTGTTCAGTTGCCTGTTGACGCCGCACCAGGGCAAGCGTCATCGGCCGCCGCCCAAAGGGCGTCGTTAAATAACCAGTTTCCATGTCCTTCACCTTTCACAAGGCAAAGAAAAGGCTACGCCGGATCGACGTTGACTCTTGACTGTGATTCCAGGAAGTGCGATTCTCTAAGCGACCAAACTGAGAGAGGCCTTCTGGAACACCGTTTCGGAGGGCTTTTTCTTTGCGCTACGGATACCTTTCTTTGTTT
Source organism: Brucella lupini (assembly GCF_002252535.1). Classification (NCBI taxonomy): domain Bacteria; kingdom Pseudomonadati; phylum Pseudomonadota; class Alphaproteobacteria; order Hyphomicrobiales; family Brucellaceae; genus Brucella; species Brucella lupini. Next base: position 36,193 of record NZ_NNRN01000019.1, on the reverse strand, counting down.
CGCTTCATCTACTGCCTCGTCTTTTTGAACGATGCATAGATTTCGGGCAGGGCCGACATCAGGTACTCGCCGAATTCCGGCGCCGCCTTCTTGTCGATCATCAGGGTCAGTGTCTTTTTATCCTGTCTGAAGCTGGCAGCCTTGACGCCATCGTCGGCCTGCCAGACTTCCGTTTTAAACTTAGCGCTTTTCGTTTTCTTCGGCGCCACCGCATCAAAAATACGGGCAAAACGTTCGTCCGAGGCCATGGACATGATTGCTTTGTCAGAAAGCAGTGCACGCGCCGTTTCAAGTGCTCCATCTGCGCTCAGTCGTGAGGACAATTCGTACCAGCGATCACGCCCTGTTTTCGGAGCGGCACCGATGAGGCGAATGACGTCGGCTGGCAACTGGGTCGCCGCTTGGATAAGCCGCGACAGGTTGCTCTTATCAACTGCAAGCGCGGCCATGATAACGGAGCGCTGATATCCATTTGCCTCAAGCTGCGCGGCATAAAGTGCCCGCTCGATGAAGGAGAGATCTTGGCGTGCGCTGTTTTCCTGACCCTGAGCCAGGACAAGCTCGTCGTCCGTCAGAGACCTGATCGCGGCTGTGATCTTGACGCCTGCCGCCTTGACTGCGCGCAAGCGGCGGCGGCCATATGCAATCTGATAACGGCCCTCTATCGTCGGATGAGGGCGGACAAGAATTGGAACCTGCTGCCCGTTCTCACGAATGTTGCGAGCAAACTCTTCGAATTGATCGTCATCTTCGTCGAGCCGATCCGTAACGGCCGGCGCATCGATCAAATCAGGATCGATCTCGGTCAAACCCTGAGACTTCAGAGCCTCAATCGAACGAGATACCGCCCCGATTGCACCCCTTGGGGCGTAATGGGGCGGAGCCGCGACTGTAGAGGTTGACTCACCCGTGTGGTCCGTCGAAGTCAATGAAGCCTTGAGCTCCGAGAGAAGATGTTTTCTAGCCATCAACTTTCCTCTCGCGTTTGGCACAATTGATTGTCTCCGCGCGCCCTAGAAGGGGAGGGGGGGACGAGTTTCCGGCTGGCAACTTGCCGCGAAGGATCGATTTTGCGGTCGGGGCGGGCCTCATTTGCGACCCCACGATGACTGGATAAGCTGCTCAATCTCGCTGTTGACGTTGTCGAGCGACTCCATTGCTCGATCGTAGGTCGCCCTCGTAAACTGATCGCGGCTCACTTCGTAAAGTGTCTGCTTGGTGATGCCAGCGTCAGAAACGGCCGTGCTCTTCAGCATAGGGTGATTTAAGACATGATCGCCGAACATGGTTCGCATAAACGACACCATCTGATTTTGCGGTCCATCACCCGGCTCATACCGGGTGACCAGGTAACGCATCCAGTCATAATTCATGCTGCCCCCGGCATCTGCGACCACGCTTAGAAGCTCGGAGGTCATCAGGAGGAACTGGCACATCGACATGACATCGAGCATCTGCGGATGGACAGTAACAAGAACCGCCGTCGCCGCGCAAAGAGCCGAAATGGTCAGGAAGCCGAGCTGCGGAGGGCAATCAACGACAACGACGTCGTAGTCATCAGCCACGGACGCAATCGCGTCATCCATTCTCGTAAAGAAGATATTCTTCCGATCATTGGAGCTTAGTACCTTTGCGGTATCGTGTTCGAACTCCATCAGCTCGAGATTGCCGGGGACAAGATCCAGATTCGGGAAGTAGGTCTTCTTGACGACGTCCCTCATAGGTCGACGTTCTTCATCATAGCGAACGGCCCCGTAGAGCGTCTCATTGTCCTTGACGTCGAACTCTGGCTGGAACCCGTGAAGCGCGGACATACTCGCCTGCGGATCGAGGTCTATTGCCAAGACCCGATAGCCATTCAGAGCAAGATATTGAGCGAGGTGCGCGGCCGTCGTCGTCTTGCCGCTACCACCCTTGAAATTGACTGCCGTGATAACCTGAAGATGCTCACTACCGGAGCGCCTTGGCGAATAACGGCGGTCACCCTTGCCGTTCTCGTCGAGATACTCGCGCAGCGCCTGAATGGTGTCGACGGAGTAGGAACGGCGATTGTTATTGCCGATCTCAGGCTGAGGCCCTTTTCCTTCGATTGAAAGATGGCGGAGATACCCGTCGTTTACTCCAATGAGCTTCGCCGCCTCGGTTGACGAAAAAGACCGGAGCGTCTTGCGTGCCTCCGGCGGGTACAGCTTGATGCGATGCTCGTGCAATGCGCCAGAGAGGTCTCGCGCGTGGGCCGCTATCAGTTTATGAATAGCTTTTTGAAGCTGGGCGGGATTTTCCACGTCGTCCTCTCGTACACACGGTAATTTTCGTAAACACACCTTTTTGCCGTCGATAGGACAACCCATTCCACCGCGTTTTGCAAGAATTTTAAAGTTAACAAAGTCTTAACGCGATTTGCTGGTTTCGAACGTCTCCCGGACTCATTGTTAGATTCCAGCGGGTTACCGCAAGAAGCGAAGAGTTAACTCTGCAGATCTTTCCTGTGACTCAATCGCCACCGTCCAGCGAAAATAGAGTGTCAGGGGCCGAATCGCAGCAAGCCTGACGGAATCACTTGCACACTACGAGATGCAAATTTGCACCTCGACAATCTGCGATCTTCACGGTCTGTCTCTTCACACACTCAAACGAGGAGACGGTTTCCCCCATGCTTCAATCGCACTCCCGCCTTGTCCGCAAATTGCAGGATGCACTTGGTGAGCGGCTTTGCATTGCCCTTGACGATCCGACCGTCGTTGAAATCATGCTCAATCCGGACGGCAAACTCTTCATCGAACGCCTGGGCCACGGCGTAGCTCCGGCTGGCGAGATGGCCGCGACAGCTGCCGAAACGGTCATTGGTTCGGTGGCGCACGCCCTCCAGTCGGAGGCCGACAGTGACCGCCCGATCATTTCGGGTGAGCTTCCCATCGGAGGTCACCGGTTCGAGGGATTGCTTCCACCAGTGGTCGGCGCGCCGACGTTCACCATCCGTCGTCGCGCGTCGCAGCTCATCCCCCTCGAGGACTATGTGAACACAAAGATCATGACGGACGCGCAAGCAGCGATCATCCGCAGCGCTATCGCCAACCGGCTCAATATCGTTATCGCCGGCGGAACCGGATCTGGGAAAACGACACTTGCAAATGCCGTGATTGCTGAAGTCGTGACCGCCGCACCGGAGGATCGGATTGTGATCCTTGAAGACACCTCCGAAATCCAGTGTGCCGCAGAAAATGCCGTCAGCCTCCACACGAGCGATACCGTCGATATGGCCCGGCTTCTCAAGAGCACAATGCGCCTGCGACCAGATCGCATCATCGTTGGAGAAGTCAGAGATGGTGCAGCTTTGACTTTGCTAAAAGCGTGGAACACCGGCCACCCGGGCGGCGTGACGACAATCCACTCAAACACCGCGATGTCGGCGCTCCGGCGCCTCGAGCAACTGACAGCAGAGGCAAGCCAGCAGCCGATGCAAGCGGTCATCGGCGAAGCGGTCGATCTGGTGATTTCGATCGAGCGCGCCGGCCGGGGGAGGCGGGTGCGGGAGGTCCTTCATGTCGAGGGTTTCAGCGGATCCCGTTATCAGACAGAGCACTATCCGCAAATCGATGAGGACAGCCATGCCGCATAATCGCTCCCTTCGTTTGGGAATAGCCGCCGCGTTCATTTGCGCATCGATTGCCGCTCCGGCGTTTGCGGGTTCAGGAGGGAGCCTCCCGTGGGAGGGCCCACTCGAACAGATCCAGGAATCAATCACCGGGCCGGTCGCGGGCTATATCGCGCTGGCCGCCGTCGCGATCGCTGGTGGCATGTTGATCTTCGGCGGCGAGCTCAATGATTTCGCACGGCGGCTGATGTATGTCGTCCTTGTCGCCGGCATCCTTCTCGGTGCCACCACGATTGTCGGCCTCTTCGGTTCGACGGGCGCCTCGATCGGGATTGGGCAATTCGCAGGCCAACCCACAACGCCGCCCACCAGCGCGGAAGGGGAGGGGGGCAATGGCTGAGCCAAGGGTCAATCTCCACCGCAATCGGGTCCACCGCGCTCTTTCGCGCCCAAACCTCTTGATGGGTGCTGACCGGGAGCTTGTGCTCCTGACCGGGCTTGCGGCGGTGATTTTGATTTTCGTCGTGCTCACAGTCTACTCGGCGCTCTTCGGGATATTGATCTGGATTGTTATCGTCGGCGTCCTGCAAATGATGGCAAAAGCCGACCCAATGATGCGGCAGGTTTATGTGCGCCACATGCGATATCGGCCGCATTACCTGCCAACGTCTTCGCCCTGGCGACAGTTCTGAGGGTTTATGATGGTTGCTTTGCGCTCATTTCGCTCCGCCGGCCCATCGTTCTCGGAACTCGTCCCTTATGCGGGGATCGTCGATAACGGAATAATTCTTCTCAAGGACGGCAGTCTGATGGCGGGTTGGTACTTTGCTGGCCCGGACTCTGAAAGTGCAACCGACTTTGAACGCAATGAGCTGTCCCGGCAGATCAACGCGACCCTGTCGCGGCTGGGTTCGGGCTGGATGATCCAGGTCGAGGCGGTCCGCTTCCCGACTATCGACTATCCTTCGGCTGACCGAAGCCATTTTCCCGACGCCGTTACGCGCATGATCGATGACGAGCGACGCAACCACTTCGCGCGGGAGCAAGGGCATTTCGAAAGCCGGCACGCCCTGATCATGACGTATCGACCGCCGGAACGACGCCGCTCCGGCCTGACCCGCTACATATACTCGGACACCGAAAGCCGCACGGCGAGCTATGCCGATACCGTGCTGGAGACGTTTCGGCGGTCGATTCGCGAGATCGAGCAATACCTTGGAAATTCGGTTTCGATTCAACGCATGCTCACCCGCGAGGTGCCGGAGCGTGGCGGCGCCAGGGTTGCCCGCTATGACGATCTTTTTCAGTTCATCCGTTTCACGATCACTGGCGAAAATCATCCCATTCGGCTGCCTGAAATCCCCATGTATCTCGACTGGCTGGTAACAGCGGAGATGGAGCACGGCCTCACTCCGCGGGTTGAGAATCGTTTCCTCGGCGTCGTGGCGATTGATGGACTACCGGCGGAGAGCTGGCCGGGTATCCTCAACAGCCTCGACCTGATGCCTCTGACCTATAGGTGGTCGTCACGCTTCATCTTCCTCGACGCCGAAGAAGCAAAGCAGCGGCTGGAGCGCACGCGCAAGAAATGGCAGCAGAAGGTTCGACCGTTTTTTGACCAGTTATTCCAAACGCAGTCCCGCTCGATTGATCAGGACGCAATGGCGATGGTCATGGAAACAGAGGACGCGATTGCCGAAGCGTCCTCACAGCTCGTGGCGTACGGCTACTATACGCCAGTGGTCATTCTCTTCGACGAGAGACTGGAGGCTCTGCAGGAGAAGGCTGAAGCTGTCCGCCGCCTCATCCAGGCCGAAGGATTTGGTGCGCGCATCGAAACCCTGAACGCGACCGACGCCTTTCTCGGAAGCCTGCCGGGGAACTGGTACTGCAACATTCGGGAGCCCTTGATCAACACCCGTAATCTGGCAGACCTCATCCCACTCAACTCGGTCTGGTCGGGAAGTCCGACGGCGCCATGCCCGTTTTATCCGCACGATGCGCCGCCGCTGATGCAGGTAGCGTCTGGTTCGACGCCGTTTCGGCTGAACCTGCATGTCAACGACGTCGGCCACAGTCTGATTTTCGGTCCGACCGGCTCGGGCAAGTCCACCCTTCTTGCGCTGATCGCAGCGCAGTTTTGCCGCTATGAGCAAGCCCAGGTCTTCGCCTTTGACAAGGGTAACTCAATGCTGCCTCTAACGCTCGCTGTCGAGGGCGACCACTACGCGATCGGCGCCGAGGACGGGGAGGGTGCTAAACTCGCCTTCTGCCCGCTTTCGGATCTGTCGAGCGATGGGGATCGCGCCTGGGCATCCGAGTGGATCGAAACTCTCGTGGCCTTGCAGGGTGTTACGATCAATCCGGACCATCGCAACGCCATTTCCAGGCAGATCGGCTTGATGGCCGCAGCGCCCGGCCGATCGCTTTCCGATTTCGTCAGTGGCGTCCAGGCGCGCGACATCAAGGACGCGCTTCATCACTATACGGTCGACGGGCCAATGGGACAGCTGCTCGACGCAGAGCATGATGGCCTGGCGCTCGGCCGCTTCCAATGTTTCGAGATCGAACAGCTTATGAACATGGGTGAGCGAAACCTCGTGCCGGTCCTGACCTATCTGTTCCGCCGCATCGAGAAGCGCCTGGACGGTTCGCCGAGCCTGATCATCCTCGATGAGGCTTGGCTGATGCTGGGTCATCCGGTTTTCCGGGACAAGATCAGGGAGTGGCTCAAGGTTCTGAGAAAGGCCAATTGCGCCGTCATTCTCGCGACGCAATCGATCTCAGACGCCGAGCGTTCAGGCATTATCGACGTCCTGAAGGAATCCTGCCCGACCAAGATTTGCCTCCCAAATGGTGCTGCCCGGGAAACCGGTACACGGGAGTTTTATGAGCGGATCGGCTTCAACGAACGGCAGATCGACATCGTCGCGAACGCCATCCCCAAGCGGGAATATTATGTGACCTCGCCAGACGGCCGCCGGCTTTTCGACATGTCACTTGGTCCGGTTACGCTGTCTTTCGTCGGCGCGTCCGGGAAATCCGACCTTGCCCGCATCCGGGCGCTTCAATCCGCCCATGGCAAGGAGTGGCCGGGGCAATGGCTCATCGAAAGGGGGATCAATCGCTATGCGTAATGGCAGCCGGTTTCAAAAAACGCTTAGGGCAATCGCCACTGTCTCCATAAACCTCGGCCTCGCATTGTCACCGACTCTATCCTTCGCCGGCTCCGCGGCCGGCGGCGCTACAGAGTGGACGCAGCTTCTCAATAATGGCGAGCTGATCTCGCTGGTCGGCCAATCCGGTACCCAGATCGAAAACCAGATCAAGCAGATCACCCAGCTTGCCGAGCAGATTCAGAACCAGCTCAACATTTACCAGAACATGCTGCAGAACACTGCGCAGCTTCCAAACCATATCTGGGGAGAGGTCGAGAACGACCTCGATCAGCTGCGAGACCTCGTAGATCAAGGTCAAGGCATCGCGTTTCAAATGAGTAACGCGGACGACCTGCTGAAGCAGCGGTTCAAAAGCTACGCTGATCTAAAGACGAGCCTGCCTAATGCTGAGAGCTTCTCGTCGACCTATCAAACCTGGTCGACCACGAACCGGGATACGATTTCGAGTACTCTCAAAGCCGCAAGCCTGACCGCTGATCAGTTTGACAGCGAAGAAGAGACGATGAGCGCGTTGCGCTCAATGTCGCAATCGGCCGACGGCCAGATGAAGGCCCTGCAGGTTGGCCATCAGATTGCTGCCCAACAGGTGGCCCAAATGCAGAAGCTTCGGGGGATTGTCTCGCAGCAGACGACAATGATGGGAACCTGGCTGCAAAGCGAACAGACCGACAAGGATCTTGCCCAGGCTCGCCGCGAGAATTTCTTCAATGCCGATGTCCAGTCGGTCCCGACCGGGCAAAAAATGGAGCCGCGCTGGTGACCAGAACCGTTCTGATCGTTTCCGTCCTTGCAGGCGGCTGCGCCCTCGTCGCTGTATCTGCCGTAATCTTTGCCCAAAACAGGACCACCGCTGCGCCTGAGATGAGCGGAGAGCAGCGCGCCGCACGTGAGAAGTTCTTCGGGACAGGCAAGGATCTGTCCCCGATTGAAAAGGGGCAGGAGATGCGGCCGAGATGGTGAGGCGTGATTTGACGCGGATCTTCCTGCTTGCCGGCGCGACCTGCATTTTCTTGGCGGCACCGGCCATTGCACAGCAAGGTCAAGTCCTCACGGAATTGGAGAACCAGGTTTCCACGGCCGCAAAAGGCTGGGAAACCACCATTATGGATGCAGCACAGTCGCTGTTCTGGATCCTCGCCGGGATCGAAGTTGGCATCGCGGCGGTGTGGCTCGCGACGCAGGCCGCCTCTCTCGACAGCTGGTTTGCCGAACTTGTCCGCCGCATCATGTTCATCGGCTTCTTCGCGTTCGTCCTGACCCAGGGGCCAACCTTTGCCAAGGCGGTTGTCGATAGCCTCTTTCAGATCGGCGCTGGCGGCGGATCCGCATCGCCCGCCGAAGTCTTCGACGCCGGGATCCGCGTTGCATCCCAGATGTCGGAGCAGGCGAAATTCGGGGTCTTCGAAGACAATGCGCTTGCAATCGCAGCTGTGCTCGCGATGGGCATCGTCGTTATCTGCTTCTCGCTCGTGGCTGCGATTTTCGTATCCGTTATGGTCGAGATGTATGTGGGGCTTCTCGCCGGCATGATCATGCTTGGACTGGGTGGATCGTCGTTCACCAAGGACTTCGCCATTCGGTATCTTGTCTATGCCTTTGGCGTCGGCATGAAGCTGATGGCGCTCGTGATGATCGCCAAGATCGGCTCAAATGTTCTTCTTGGTCTCGCGCAGGCACCGACGGCCGAATCCGATCAATTCATCACAACGCTGGCGATTGCCGGAATCTCCGTCGTTGTTTTCATAATCGCTCTGTATGTTCCCAACATCATTCAGGGCGTGGTGCAGGGGGCCTCCGTGTCCGGTGGGATGGAGACGATCCGCCACGGCGGCCAGGCCGCTTCGTTTGCGGCGGGCGGAGCCTTCCTCGGTGCTGGTGCCGTCGGAGCAGGGTTTGCGGCGGCGCAGGCTGCGAGGGCCGGAGGGGCCTCCGCATCGGGCGCGGCTCTTCGAGGCATGGGAGCCGGCTTCACATCCGGCGCAATGGCGGCCGGATCAGCAGCTAAGGATAAGGCGATCGGCTCTCCCGGCGCTTATGCCGGATCGATCTTGGGCCTCGCGAACGCCAAGCTTGATCAGGCTCGCGGCAAATCATCGTCCTCCACTCCGCCGCCAGAACGGCCGGATAAATCTTAACAATCAGACAGGAAACGAGCATGGCAGCGCAACGCGCACCGGATAATCCATATCTTGCGGCGAGACAGGAATGGTCTGAGCGGTATGGCTCCTACGTGAGAGCCGCCTCTGCATGGAGGGCTGTCGGAATCTTGAGCCTGGCTATGGCCGTCATAGGTTTCGGCTATGCGCTGTATCTGAGCACGCAAGTGAAACTTGTGCCCTACATCGTCGAGGTCGACAAGCTCGGCAACACAGTGTCGGGAGGTTTCCCGCAACAGATCGAATATGCCGACGCCCGGGTCGTGCGCGCCACGCTGGGGAATTTCGTTGCAAGCTTTCGCTCCATTACACCCGATGCGGTGGTTCAAAAGCAATATATCGACCGCACTTACGCACTGCTGCGGACAAGTGATCCCTCGACGCAAAAGGTCAATGCCTGGTTCCGCGGAAACTCGCCTTTTGAAAAGGCCGTGAATGCGACCATTGCGATTGAGGTGAACAACATCGTCGCACTCTCCAACCAGACTTATCAGATCGACTGGACAGAATACGAGCGTGACCGGAAGGGCAAGGAAGTCGCAACTCGCCGGTTCCGCGGCATCGCCACCGTCGCGATCACTTCACCGCAGGACGAAGCAACAATCCGGCTCAACCCGATCGGGGTGTACGTGACCGACTTCGACTGGACCGCACAACTCTAAGGGCAGGGAAATGCAATGGGGACCCTATACGGATATGCAGCGGTTGGCTGCTTGCTTGCACTGGGCGTAACGGCCGGCGCACCGACGCCGGCGCTTTCGCAAAGCCTGACCAACAACGAGGTGAAAGGCACCAATCTGTCCGGAAAATGGCGCGGTCAGGCGGGATTGGTCACGCGCGGCCCAGATGGGAAGGTGATCTTCCTCTTCGGCGAGACCCAACCGTCTGTCGTATGTTCACCTCTTCAAGTCTGCGATATCGAGCTACAAGGTGGGGAGATCGTCCGCGATGTTCTGGTTGGCGATACTGTTCGATGGAAGGTCGAGCCGGCTACATCGGGCGCCGCGACCGGGCAAGCAATCCATCTGATCGTCAAGCCCTCCGAACCCGGCCTGGTAACCTCGATGGTCGTCACGACATCTCGGCGGACGTATCATATCCAGCTGAAATCGCATCCCAGCCAATACATGGCACGCGTCGGCTTCGAATATCCGGAGGATGCGTCGACCAAGCTTTCGGACATCAATGCCAGGATCCAGTCGATGAGTGGACCGGGCGGCGGCGTACCGCCGGAACAGCTGGCGTTTTCCTACTCATTGAGCGGCAGCGCGCCTTGGCGACCAAAGCGGGTCTATTCCGATGGCCAGAAGACCTACATCCAGTTCCCGCGCGCAATTTCCGGTCAGGACGCGCCCGTTCTCTTCGTCGTTTCGGGAGGACAAAACCGCATCGTCAACTACCGGCTGAAGAATGACATGATGATCGTCGACTACAATATCGACAAGGCCGTGCTGTTATCGGGAGTTGGCTGGAGGCAGCAGAAAATCACCATCCGGCGGGGAGGCTGAAACATGTTGCGTCGCTGCCTTCTGCCGATTGCCTTTTGCCTGAGCCTTGCGGGTTGTCAAAGCGCAACCGACGGTCTGACCACAAGCGCCGCCTCCGTTGACGTTACGGAGCCGGCAGCGAGCGCGATTGCCGGTGATATGGCGGGGCGCTTTGCCGAGCAGGCCGGATCGACCGCTACGCCGATCAGGCTCAAGAAGGATAGTTCCGATTTTGCCGTCTCACTGGAATCTGCGCTGAAGGGATGGGGGTTCTCCATCATTGGCGACGAAAAGGCCACAAGCGCGAAAGACGGGCCCAAGCCTGTCGAGGTGGCTTATTCGATTGTCGCCTCCGATGGACAGGTCCTCGTCAGGTTGTCGACGGACACGCTTGAGCTCGGGCGTGCGTACTCCGTCACCAACGGCGTCGCGACGCCTGCAAGCCCGCTTTCTTTGATGAAGCGCAACTGAGGCGGAAACGATCATGGTCCAATCTCTTCAGTTGGGAACAAACGGCTCTGCCGACACCCAGGGGATGAAGCGCCTCAATCGCGTCCCACTCTTTCTCGGTATCGGCATCGCGGTCGTTTTTCTTGCAGTGCTCGTGTACGGGCTCTCCTCCCGTGGGCTTCGCTTCGGTCATGACCTTCCGAATGAAGCCGGATCGAATAGTCCGGCGTCCAGTTTTGCGGAACAGATGAAGCGGGGTGTGAAGGATGGTATTATCGGTGATCAGGAGGAACAGCCTGTCTTCCAGCCCACCCCCGACACGAGCAGGACGGTCGTCAACCAACCTGTTGAAGCCGAAGCTAAAGAGGAACCTCGCGACACCCGACGGCCACGCATGGAATCGGATGAGGAATGGAACGCCCGCATGCTGCGCGAGCAGCGAGAACAGATCGCGCGCGAGCAGCAGCGACAGCGCATGGCGAGCCTTCAGGCAAAAGGCGCCGCCATCGACTCGCCGTTGAAGGTCGACATATCGGACATTGCCGCAAAGGGAGGCCATGCCGACAGCACGACTGAGCGCACACAGGGAACGACGGGTCCAAGCGGTGCCTCAGATCTTTATGCTGCAGCGTTGAGAGGGGGCATAGCTGGACAAGCCGGGGATCCCAACGGCCAGGCTTCGAAAGAGGATTTCTTCAATGCTGACATCAAAGAGCTTGGCTACCTGCCCAATCAGGTCGTGCTGCAGCAGTCTCGATACGAATTGAAGCGTGGCTCAGTCATTCCCGCTACCTTGATCACCGGCATCAATTCGGACCTACCTGGCCGGATCACTGCCCAGGTGAGCCAGAATGTCTATGACAGCGCGACGGGTCACTTCCTGCTGGTGCCGCAGGGGACGAAACTCTTTGGACGCTATGACAGCAAGGTTTCCTTTGGCCAGAGTCGAGTCCTCGTGGTCTGGACCGACATCATCTTCCCGAATGGGTCTACGCTGCAGATCGGCGGCATGGCAGGGACCGACTCTGAGGGGTATAGCGGCTTCCGCGATAAGGTGGACAATCATTATCTGCGGACATTCGGCTCCGCTGCGCTCGTCGCTCTCATCGGGACAGGCATCGACATGGCGGTACCGGAAAGCTCGACACTTGCCACTCAGGATACGGCGTCGGATGCAGCCCGGCGAAATTTCGCGGAAACTTTTGGTCGGGTTGCCGAGCAAACGATCTCTAAAAACCTGAATGTGCAGCCGACGATCAACATTAGGCCGGGCTACCGGTTCAACGTGATCGTAGATCAGGACGTCATTTTCCCGAACCTTTATTCGAACTAAAAATGACTGGCCAGCCTCCGGCCTCGTTGCGCTTCACTCAATTTACCGAGTCAAATGGGAACCGTGTTAATTGAGGTGCAGATTTTGGTACGGCTGCCAAATCATTACCTTTGATATTGTCGTTCGCTCCAGGATTCATAAATGCTTGACTTGCGCATAAACCTGTTGCCAAATTGTGATTGGCAACAGGTTTATGTAGCAGAACATGTTAATCGGCTACGCGCGGATTTCGAAGAACGACGGCCAGGAGGCGGCAACCCAGATAGAGGCGCTCTGGGAAGCCGGTTGCGAACGTGTATTTGATGAAAAGGCATCAGGTGCTCGATGGGATCGGCCTGAGCTTCATCGGTTGCTTGACCAGCTGCGCGACGGAGACACCCTCGTCGTCTGGAAACTCGACCGACTCTCCCGTTCGCTGAAGGATCTTCTCCATATCCTGGACAAGGTGGAAGCAGCCGGCGCCAGCTTCCGGTCGTTGACCGAAGCCGTGGACACTTCGGGCCCGGCGGGTCGCATGATGATGAAGATGCTCGGGGCATTTGCCGAATTCGAGCGCGCCATGGTACGCGAAAGAACTCGCGCGGGATTGAATTCTGCTCGTGAACAAGGCCGCGTTGGAGGCCGACCGCCGAAATTCAATGATGAACAGCGCGCAGAAATCATCGACATGCTCGAGGCCGGCCGGAAACCGGCCGATGTGGCACGGCTGTTTCGTGTGCATCGAGCAACCATTGCGCGGCTGACGGCAGCGATGAAGTTTGAACAGGATGAAGATTCGGACGAGGCGCGTACGGTCGGGGTTTCCTTGCTGTCGCCCAAATCCAGCGCGGACAGGAGACCTCCCCATGTTAAATGAGCGAGCCAGCATCGAAGAAATCAGAGGGTTTTATGCCCGCCTCATGGCGGCGGCCAGCAGATCGTCTGATCCGCGGCTTGAGAGAGCTTTCGAGGCTGTCCCTCGCGAAGCTTTTTTCCCTCCCGGCCCTTGGAAAGTCATGGTTAACCTCCGGTACTTTGAGACGCCGAGCGCTGATCCAGTCTACCTCTATCAAAATGCCCTCGTGGCGCTGGATGCACAAAAGGGGATCAATAACGGCGAACCTTCGCTTCATGCGGCATGGATAGGAGCGGTAGCGCCACAGCGCGGGGAGGCCGTCACGCATGTCGGCGCAGGAACCGGGTATTACACCGCGATCCTGTCAATGCTCGTCTTGCCCACAGGCAAGGTTACCGCATTCGAAATCGACGGGAACCTGGCCGGAGAGGCCACGCAGAACCTCGAACCGTTTGAAGGCGTAGATGTCATCACGGGTGATGCTACGAGGAAGCGGTTGCCGCTGTCGGACGTGATCTACGTGAACGCCGGCGTGGCCGCACCGCCGACCGAGTGGTTAAGGGCGCTGAAGCCCGGCGGACGGATGATCTTTCCGTGGCGACCGAGCGAGGAGGTCGCGCTGACATTGCTGGTGCGGGCAGAAAACGGGGGCTTTAGCGTCACACCCCTGATGCCTGCCTGGTTTATTCCATGCGTGGGCGCGTCGAGGGAGGTCACTGCTTCCATGTTGCCAGCCAGTTTTCCGGAAGCTCGGTCCATTCGCTCGCTGTGGAGAACGGCCGATCGCGCCCCTGACGAAAGCGCGATAGCCATCTATCCCGACGTTTGGTTCTCCACCGAGCCTGCCAGTGCGATCCATTGAAGTTAACTTTGGCAATCTCCTGGAGCCAACTTGGGAAATGACCCTCGCCCGGTGGGTAATGCGCTGCGCAAAGTTCCGGAAGATATCCTCGCGGGTATTTTTCCGTCCCGAAATCGTCGCGGTCGCTATCATCTTGCGCTAATAGCACCGATACCATTTCACATCCTTCCGTGAAACCGAGCCTTGCGGCCGATCCTCCATCATCTGGCAGCAATCGGCCCGGCCTCGTGTCGTTTCGCTTTCTTCGGCGAGTTCCTCGTAGGATGACACTAACCGGGATGGCTCCCCTCGTCTTCGCTGGTCTGATCCACGTTTTCCCGGAATGTCTGGTCGCAGCCTTCGCGATCTGTTGGCAAAGTTTACCACTCGCTGCCAGTGAGAGTTCATCCGTTGCAATTCTGTAGTGGCGTGGTAGAGCCGCAAGCGCTATAAGCCCTCTCGAGGTAGTACGCGCTATCTCGCGGGCTTAGTAACCCGAGCATGTCGGTTTGGCGTCCGCCGTTAGGACGTCGAATTCCTCGACCTATGGTCGGGGAGCCATGGACTCATGTCCAGGTTCCTCGGAACTAAAGGTCCATGGGCCGGCACATGCTCGGTTACTAACTCCCCGATCGCCAGGGGTCAGGAACAATGCGGGGGCGTACCGCGCATTCGTTTGGGAGGAGCCATGTCCAAAGAGGAAAATGGCACGATTGAAGACGTAGACCTTCGTCCACTCGTCGGGTTGCTGGCAGGTGTACCTGAACGGATAATAGAGGGACTAACCGTCGAAGCGATCAAAAAGCACCGTGATCTGGTGGAAAAGGCTGAGATACTGTTTCAGAACTTACCGACTAACGCGCAAGGCGGCATCGACGGGAATGACGCGGCTCAGATTGACTATTTCGCAGCGGCCATCGAAATGCACGCCCAGATGTCCGCTCTGACGACACTCTTGAAGATCCTCGGTCGGACACCGAAAGTCTGACCGCACCTGATCAAATCAACCCACGGCGTATCGCCAAGGCAACCAGTTGCGTGTTATTGCACAGATCGTAACGTCGCCGCGCGTCCGCCAGGGCTATCCGAACGGTGTTGTACTTGACGTTCTCGATATCTGCCGCGTCTTCAACCGTTTTACCCT
Source organism: Brucella lupini (assembly GCF_002252535.1). Classification (NCBI taxonomy): domain Bacteria; kingdom Pseudomonadati; phylum Pseudomonadota; class Alphaproteobacteria; order Hyphomicrobiales; family Brucellaceae; genus Brucella; species Brucella lupini. The sequence continues at coordinate 21,173 of NZ_NNRN01000019.1, read as the reverse complement.
GTTCAAGCCACCGGACGTAAGTGGCCTCTTTCGGGCTAAGGTAGACAGTTTCCTCGATCGAGGGCTGCACTTTAAGCTGGTCAATACGAGCGTGTAATTGCGCTACCGCTGAAGCGGCCACTATCGCATCAATGTCGTTCTCAGTAGACAGGTTGGCCTTGGAAGACGCAAAAGTGAGCATTGAAATCGCACCGTTGGGTGTCGCCACCGGGATCGAGACGCCGGACCGGATATCATATTCGCTCGCATCTGCGAAAAATCGCCGCTCCTCTTTGCTCAGCGAGGCCTTTTCTGATTCTCCGGACCACGCGAACGCGCGACGCCATTTCTGGGCCTGGCGCACGACCGGGTCCAGGTGCCTGAAATTTTCCTGGTAATATCGCTCTTGCCATTCCGCCTGATAGTTTGAAACTGCAAAAGAATGACCGGGTCGGAGGTTGACGAACGCATATCCGGAGAAGTCGAACCGATCGGCAAGCTGCGAGAGTGCCGCTTCGAGGGTACTTTGATCTCGAGCGATCGCAGTAATGTCCAATAGTCTTTCGAGCCAATGGGCCATCGACAACCTCACTGTATTTTTAGCACTGCAACCCCACTTCGCCCGACCGCGAAGCGCTGGCTTGCAGCGCGCGCTAACAGTGATGAGCGACCAGGCGGCGCATCGCAAGTTGCATTGAGTGACCGATTATCAGATACAATGAGACGGTTGTAGCGCGAGAATGTACGATTGCAAAGATTTAAAATGGCGTCCTGCTAGGCGAAATTCTATACGCTTATCTGCCACGAGCAGCTGGTCTATTGGCCGTCCCAGAACGCCGGATATGCGATTATTTCTGTCCGCCGATTCGCGACAGGTCAATTCTGATCCCAGCGTCGGCCGCGCTAGCGGGGTTGGATGTCGACGCAGCTGTCTGACCACCAGGATCGGACTCAGGCTCGTCCGGCGGGCGGCCGGTTTTGGGGATTGCTTCGAAGAAGGTAGGACCGCCAGGGTCATCTGCCCTGAACACATTGCTCCCTTCAAAACTGCCGGTCCTCCAGGCATAGATGGCGTCATCCAGCATTTGCGGTAGAAGTTCCGTGTTGGTCGGGTGCCCATACCATTTGGTAACGATCCGGGCAATTTTTGCAAACATGGCCGTGCCGGTCCGAAGGTTCTCGCAGGTGTCGAAGATGATCGCCCTTAGTTGCGACGCATCGCTTGCTCCGATCCCCGCCGGAAACTGCGTCAGGCCGACCCGCACGACTGCATGACCCACATATTCCTTCACGACTTCGAGCGCCTCGTCCGCCGAGCGAGGCCTCGGTATCAGTACGAGACGGCCGTTCTCTTTGACGGTGATAGCAAGTGGATCGTCGCTCCCGACAGCCGCCACAAACTGCTCGACAATCGCCGGGGGGAGGGCAGGATCCGCACACGTATCGATGAAACCGGCATCCATGGTTTGCTCCAAATCACGTGTTGAAAGACATCACGAGCGGCTTGCCGAACAAGCGAGCCCAAGCCTCAGCGCTGGCGCGTTGGATTGAGACGATACTTGTCCCCTTGGTCCACCATCCGTTTCCGACCGCGACTATGAGGTCGGGATCGTGCAACATCGACTGGAGAACGGGCCAAACGATCAGCTGCTCGTAGCAAATGAGCGGTGCAACCCGATATCCGAGCACCTCGGCCACCGGATTTGCGAAGAAATGTGCCCGGGCGCCGCTGCCTTTGCCGATCAGCGGAAGCCACGGCTGCCACATCGAGCCTGGGACCGGCATTCGCTCACGATAGAGAATTTCGCTGCTCTCGGCCGAGATCCGTACGAGGATATTGTCGTATCCTTCGGCGTTGATCATCGCTGCGCCTGCGACGACTGTAAGGCCGGTTCCCGATAGCTGCTGGCGCCACAAACGATCCACCGAGGATGTCCATAAGCCTAGTGCGCTCTCGGGCAACACCACGATGGAACGGCCGGAAACGTGTTGATCGAAGACTGTCGCGGCGAGATCACGATGGCGAGAAAGACTTCCATCCCGGCCGAGACTGCTACCGAGCTGCAGGTCGACTGCTTGCCAGCTTTTGGGCCAATCTTCCCGGTCTGTCGCCAATGCAGCCGGTCCAAGCCATAGGCCTGCGAAGGCGAAGGCCGCAGCTGGCCAGCATCGTGTCGACATAATCACGAGGCCGGCCGCCATTGACACAAGCCCGCCCCAGCCCCACCCGGGGAACAGGATGCCTGCGGCCGTGATCGGATGGGCCCATCCGACGATGCCGAAAGGGGGCACAGCCATCAGCAATATGGCCGCGAAGTACCGTAGGGCCCTCCGCCACCCAGCGTGTGGCGTCCACACGACTGTATGGACAAACACGAACCCGGTGGAAGCGGCAATCCAAAGGATCAAACCCGGCCAGAGATCCGACTGGTAGAATGCGGCGACGCCCTGTGGCAGTCCGCGCGATGCGGCGAGGAAGTAGGCTGTGGATACAGCTGCCGCGCAATGCCGTCTTGGCGCCAATGACCAGATTAGCGGAAAGGCCGCTGACAAAGGAAGTGCCGAGGCCTGGCCGCTCCAGGCGATGAAACCGACAGCTCCTGACGCAACGATGAGGGCGAGAGCGAGCTGGCATTCATGGCGCAAAGGTCAGCACCTCGCTCGCCAGACCGAGAATGCCCTCTTCGGGAATCGGCCCGAAATATCGCGAGTCCCAGGACCCTGAGAAAGCCGAATGGAGAAAGATCGAGCGGGCCGGAACCACGCCGCCTTCATACGGTCGTAGCGGACGGCCTCGACCGTCGCGGGCTAGAGGTCGCGACGAGGGAATGACGCGTCCATCCACGCTCACGCCGGAGGCGACATCAACCTGCTGGCCGCCAACAGCTATGATGGTTTTGATCAGCGGGCCGAAGCCACCCGGACATAGCCCTGGTCGCAGATAGCCTCTGGTCTTCCCGTCCATGACGGTTGCGGTTGTGGGAAGGCAAACGAATACGGTGTCGCCGACCTGAGCGGCACGATCAAGCAACACGATTCGCCAGATTCCAAGCGGCTCGCTTGGCGTGGTGTTAACCCGCAGCCGGCCGGCGAGCCCGCCCACAGACACGATGAGTATGAAGCCCGCGAACGCAGCAAGGAGGAGGAGAGCCCCACGTTGTTGACGTTGGTAAGTCGTGGTTTCGATCATTTCAGCGACAGCCCCTTTGACTGGGTCTGGCGAAGCGTTTCCGCATGCTTCAAGGCGACGGCCGATCGCTCGTGGGCGGCGAGTTGCTGAACCGTCCGCATTGTGTCCCAGGCTGATCTAAGCTCGCTCTTTTGCGCTTGCTGCATCCCCACGGACAAAGATTTGAACGCTTTTCCGTCAGCGGTCTTGGCAGCAAGAGGAAGGAAGGCTCGCTCCCCAAAGCGCTCCGCCACGATCTTGGCGAACCCTTCCAGTTCAGCTTTTACCATTTTATCGGCAAGGGCGTATTCGAGGCCGGCTGGCAGGTCGTTTCGATCGATTGCATCGCGCACCCGCTCGAGAACCTGGTGCGCCGAGGCAGACAAGGCAGGAATATCGAGCGAGAGCTTGCTGCGAAGAGCCCGTTCCTCGGCTTCGTATCGGGTTGCGGCTTCCGACCGCTTTGAAATAAAACTCTCAAGATCGCGGGCAAGCGCGGGAGCATTGATGAGGGCGTTGTCTCGCGCCTGTCGATCGGCGCGGCCGGCAAACAAGCCGGTCTTTCCTTTCAGCGATCCGAAGCTTTCAGGCTGCTCGGCGATCTTGATGATCGTTGCCTTCGCGGCGGCCCCATCGACCAGCATGGCGTCGACGTTGACTGCTTTGAACGCTGCCTGCGGGTCGGCATAGATATGATGGAAGCGCGCGGAGACCTCTTGCCAATCCGCCTTCAGGGCAGGGTCGGCTGAAAGCTTGTCTTCGATCGCCTGACCGATCGAATGCGGGAAGATCGTCGTACCGGACACCATGGGCTTTCCCTCCTTGATCGCGGCTGAGGTGGATGGGTCGAGCTTTGTTGTCCCCAAACCGAGTTTGGCGGCCACAGCAGCAAGACGAACGCCAAGCTCGGCGAGCCTCGACGATTGGCGAATGGTCCATCGGAGCTGGTCGTGCGCGATCGTGCGGGCGATATTGACGAGGTGGAGACCGCGGGCTTCGGCAAAGCGAAGCGCCTGGGCGTAGAACCGGCCAGCGGCATAGTCCAGCGTCGTTTCCTTCGCATTGGAGCGGGACAGGATCGGCACGAGACCGCCAGCCTTGGCGAAGGATCTCCGCCCATAATAGACTGCGAGATCCTCGCGGTGGCGCGTCATCGCCACATAGGTCAGATGACGATCAAGCGAGAGGGAAGCTAGCACCTTGACGTGATCGACGGTGGCGCCCTGGCTTTTGTGGACGGTCGTGGCATAGCCATGATCGATGTTGTTGTAGAAGCGCTGCTCGACGGTGACCAGCCGAGGGTTTCCAGCACCACCGATCTGCACGACGAGGCGACCCGGGGCGGCATCCACGACTTTCGCCAACATGCCATTCTTGACGCCAAGCGAACCCTCATTCTTGAGGAATACGACCTGATCACCGGCGGCAAAATTTCGGTTCCCGTCCGCAGTTTTGAACGAGTGGCCGATATCAATAATCCCCCTGTCGACCAGTTTCCCCCGTGCCAGCTGGTTCAGCATCCGGATATCGCGACGCAGATGGGCAAGGATTAGTGAAGACTTGGTCGGATCGTAATCGCGGCTCCAGTCGGAGATCAAATTGATGACGGCATCCGTCTTCAGCTCTGAGCCCATCAGCTTTCCATTGGCGCGATAGGCATCGACCGCTTTTCCGACCCTGCCTCGGGCGAGATCGAGTGACGCGTCGCGCATCCATCGCTCGCGCTGGCGATAGATGGTCTCCAGTTCGGCGTAACCGATGCGGTCGGCGATCGCGCGGAAGGCCGCACCCGCTTCGATCGGCTGGAGCTGTTCTGGATCTCCGACCAGGACAAGCTTCGCGCCGGCCTTTGTTGCAACTTCAACGAAGAGCGCCATCTGCCGGGACGAAACCATTCCGGCCTCGTCGAGGACGAAGACGGTTCTGTCGTCGAGTTGGCTGCGACCTTGGCTCCAGCGCAATTGCCAGGACGATAAGGTGCGCGAGGCAATCCCCGCTTCGCTCGAAAGTCCTTCGGCCGCCTTTCCGGCGAGGGCACCGCCGACGACGCGATAACCGGCGCTTTCCCAGGCCTCGCGGGCCGCCTTCATCATCGTCGTCTTGCCCGCACCTGCGCGACCGATCACAGCCGCGATCCTCTCGTGTCCTGCCACATGCTCGATCGCTGTTCTCTGCTCGTCCGACAGGCGCTCATGGCGGGCGAAGACGGACTTGAGAACCAGGTCCCTGACGCGGTGAGACGAGCGCTGCGACAGCCAGATCGCCCGGTTTGCCATCTCGGCTTCGATCCGGATCAGCTCGCGCGTCGTGTATTTTGCCGGTGCTTTCACACCCGTCACGAGGTCCATGCGCTCGCGATCCAGCCGGAGCGTCTGCGGGCTTTGCAGGATCCGCACCATCAGGGTTTGAAAAAGCGCGACATCGTCGATATAGCGATAGAGGATCTTGGCGATATCGCGTTCGTCGAAGACGCTTTTTTCTCGTGTGACCAGGTCGAGCACGATCTCTGGATGGCGTTGAATCCGCCGGGCGTTCTGCGCCCGCCGCTCCTCCTGCAGCTCAAGCCGTTCCAAGGCAAGGCCGATCTTGGCATCCTGCGCTTTCCGTTCGATCGCTTTGGTTCCGACGCCGAGATGAATCGTCGGCGTGAGCTCGATACCCTGCTTTTCGAAGGAGCGCCCGTCTATGCGGATGTCCATTCCGGCAAGCGCCAGATGCCGGTTATGGCAGGCGAACCATCCGTCCCGAAACACGTTGAAATCGTCGGCACTGCCGGCCCAAAGTTCGTAAACGATCTTGCCGGCGTCGTTTCGAACCGGCTTGCCATCCGGCCCGATAACCGCCACCTTTTTAGCTCCGAAACCATCTTCCGTCAGGGGCCGCAGTGTTGTCATCAGGTGGATATGCGGATTGCCGGGCGCGTCGTGGAAAACCCAGTCGGCGACCATGCCCTTGGCGGTGACATGCCGTTCGACGAAATCGCGGACAAGGGCGATGTTCTGGTCCGCGGTAAGTTCGATCGGGAGAGCGATCGTGACGTCCTTGGCGAGCTGCGCATCAGCACGTTTCTCAAAAGCCTCGACCTTGTTCCAGAACACTTCGGAGGCGCCCGATATCGATCGGTCCGCAATCATCGCCCGCACCCATGCTGGAGCATCCTCGGGAATGACGAACTCCTCGTGGATGAGGCCAAGCTTGCGGGTGTAGTCGATCGTCCGTGCTTCGCGCTCGAACTCCATCTTGGCGCAGTGCCGATAAGCCGCCGACAGCACGGCACTGCGGCCCGAGCCGCGTGCGACGATGCTGACTGAGAAATGCGGAACGGCCACGGCGCGAAGTCCTTTTTATCGCGAGTAAAATCAAGGCGTTCTCTCAGAGGCGCGGCCCCGCCGGGGCATCTTCAACAGCACGTCGCGGCAGCGACGTATAATTGCGCCCTTTGATCCGCTCCTTCGGAACGGCGGGATCATTCGCCAAAAGCTGACGCTTTGGCGAGGTGCAAAATTGCACCTTTCCAGCGGAAGAAGACTTGGTGCAGGCTTCGGCCTCATCAGACCAGCAGTTGAGAGGAAGCGAACGCCTATGAAAAAGCCTACAGCGAAAATCCGTGAAGAAATCGCGCGCCTGCAGGAGCAGCTCAAGCTGGCAGAAACGCGCGACGCCGAACGCATCGGCCGTATCGCCTTGCGCGCGGGCCTTGGCGAGATCGAGGTCGAGGAGGGGGAGCTTGTTGCAGCGCTCGAAGAGGTAGCGGCGCGGTTTCGGCGCGAGACGAAATCCGCTCACGGGCGAAAAGGTCCCGCCACGCCGCCGAACGGCACTGGCGATGCTGCGGGCCAGTCTTCTGAGGGCTGAACGGATGCAGCGGATGACCACAGTCGAAGCCCGAAAAAAAGACGCGCGGGAGAAGATCGAGCTTGGCGGACTGATCGTCAAGGCGGGCTTGCGATACGAGAAGAGAGCGCTTCTGCTTGGCCTGTTGATCGACGCTGGCCAACGGATCAAGGCGGACGAGGGGGAGCGGTCTCGCCTGACGGAGATCGGAGCAAAGGCTTTCACTGATGACGCCTAAAAAGATCTTCCTCGCCGCCGCTCCCGCCGTCGCGATGCTTGCTGTTGTCTTCGCAGTACCAGGTATCGAGCACTGGGTTGCGGGTTTCGGCACGACCAGCGAGGGGCAGGTAATGCTTGGCCGGATCGGACTTGCGCTACCTTATGCGCTCGCGGCTGCTTGCGGTGTCATCTTCTTGTTCGGAGCGAGGGGATCGATCGACATCAGGACCGCAGGATGGAGCGTGGCCACCGGGGGGCTGGGCGTCGTTCTTGTCGGGGCGTTCAGGGAGGGAGCGCGGCTGCTGAGCTTTGCAAGTCAGGTGCCCGCAGGACAGTCAGCGATGTCCTATGCGGACCCGTCGACAGTCCTGGGCGGGGGGCTTGCGATCCTCGCAACATTCTTTGCGCTGCGCGTCGTCAGAATGGGGAACGCCGCTTTTGCGCGGAGCGAACCGAAGCGCATTCGGGGGAGACGCGCGCTCCATGGGGAGGCTGACTGGATGTCGATGCAGGAAGCGGAAAAACTGCTTCCTGAAACGGGTGGCATCGTCATCGGCGAACGATATCGCGTTGACCGCGATAGTCCGGCCGCCGTCTCTTTCCGTGCGGCCGAGCCGGCCACCTGGGGCAGAGGCGGGTCGGCGCCTCTTCTGTGCTTCGACGGTTCCTTTGGTTCGTCGCACGGGATCGTGTTTGCCGGGTCTGGTGGCTTCAAGACCACTTCGGTGACTGTGCCGACCGCGCTCAAATGGGGCGGCTCACTTGTCGTGCTCGACCCGTCGAACGAGGTGGCGCCGATGGTCATGGATCACCGGCGCAAGTCAGGTCGGCGCGTGATCGTGCTCGACCCGAAGATTGCCGGTTCCGGATTCAACGCACTTGATTGGATCGGCCGCCACGGCGGCACCCGGGAAGAGGATATTGCGGCTGTCGCATCCTGGATCATGAGTGATAGCGGCCGCGCGACAGGTGTTCGCGATGATTTTTTCCGTGCATCCGGTCTCCAACTGTTGACGGCGATGATCGCCGACGTCTGCCTCTCCGGTCATACGGATGAAAAGGACCAGACATTGCGGCAGGTCAGAGCCAACCTGTCCGAGCCGGAGCCGAAGCTGCGTGCCCGGCTGCAGGAGATTTACGACAATTCCGCCTCCGACTTCGTGAAGGAGAATGTCGCGGCATTCGTGAACATGACACCTGAAACCTTCTCTGGCGTTTATGCGAACGCGATCAAAGAGACGCACTGGCTGAGCTACACGAATTTCGGCGCGTTAGTGTCCGGCTCCAACTTTTCAACCGATGCTCTGGCGAACGGCGATACGGACGTCTTCATAAACATCGACCTCAAGACCTTGGAGACGCATGCCGGCCTGGCACGCGTTGTGATCGGCTCGTTCCTCAACGCTATCTACAACCGCAATGGTGCTATGAAGAGCCGAACATTGTTCCTCCTTGATGAGGCCGCAAGGCTCGGCTACATGCGGGTGCTTGAAACGGCCCGCGATGCCGGCCGGAAATACGGTATCACCCTCACCATGATCTACCAGTCGATTGGCCAGCTGCGCGAAACATATGGCGGACGCGATGCGTCAAGCAAGTGGTTCGAGAGCGCCAGCTGGATCTCGTTTGCAGCGATCAACGACCCCGAGACGGCCGATTACATTTCGCGTCGCTGCGGCACGACCACGGTCGAGATTGACCAGGTCAGCCGCAGTTTTCAGTCGCGCGGCTCATCGCGGACGCGTTCGAAGCAACTCGCATCACGGCCTCTCATCCAGCCGCACGAGGTCTTGAGAATGCGCGCCGACGAGCAGATCGTATTCACTGCCGGCAATGCGCCATTGCGGTGCGGTCGGGCGATCTGGTTTCGGCGGAACGATATGAAAACCTGTGTAATGCAAAACCCTTTCCATCGTCCGGCTGCTTTGCCGCATGGGGTGTTCGATCAACGCCAGGCAGATCAAGAGTAATGACCAGGAACGTAACCAATGCTGTGTTCGCGGTTACCTTGGCGATGATCTTCGGAACGATCGCCGCGCGGGGTGAAGCGCAGACGCGCTCTTCAGACAGCATGTCTGCCACCTTCACGATTTGCGGAGAAGGGCGACGCGTGAGCTGCGTGGTCGACGGAGATACGTTCTGGTTTCAGCGCCAGAAAATCAGGATCGCGGATATCGACGCGCCTGAACTGAGCCCGCCCCGTTGCCCTTACGAACGGGAGAATGGTGAAGCAGCCAAGCAGCGTCTTCTATCACTTCTCAATCAAGGCAGTTTTTCATTAGCGACGGTAGACCGGGATGAGGATCAATACGGACGAAGACTTCGCCTTGTCACAAGGGCAGGACGGTCCATCGGCGATATCTTGATCGATGAAGGCCTAGCCCGCCCATGGGGAGGGCCGCGGCAAAGCTGGTGCGAGCGAACCGAAGGTTAAAGTCGGTCGCCCCATTTGGCCCTTGGCGATAGTCCTGCTGTCCGAGACCCGGCATATGCGCTACTGGTTTGAGGCGGCGTGGCAACGGGGGGAAGCACATGACGAAACGTAATGGAGAAACGGGCCCAACTGTTGTCGACGCGGTCCAGCTCGGCCGCATCGAAGCGACGCATCGCGGTTTTTTGTATCAGCATCTTTATGTTGCAGCGGTTCTTCTGCGCGCCGCCGAGTTCAAGGTTTCGTCTGTGCTGGTCGAGAGCGATGAGGATCTGGAGATCCTGTCCGACACAGGCCACATCTATGTGCAAGTTAAGCTCCGCGCGGATATCCTGGGCTGGTCGGATATTTCGGATGCGATGGATCGCTTTGCTTCCTATCGTGCCCTGCATGAGGACGGCACGCGCGCCGGATCCGCGCGTTTTGTCATTGCAAGCAGCGCACCACCGCGACCTTCGCTGATCGAACAGATGAACGACCCGGGCTGGCCAGCTGATGTCACGATCGAGTGGCCGGACGGGCGATCCCGGTCCGACAATGTGCTCCCCTGGCCAAGGCCGAATGTGATCGACATGGCCGACCATGTCAGAGCCTTGGCCGAACGGCTGCCATTTGCGGTTCTGACACCTGACACGCTGATGTGGAAGCTTGCCGGAGTCGTCACGCTCGCAGCGGCAGGCCAGCCACCAAGAACCGATCACCAGTTCCGCTCCACCGAGCTGCCGAAACTCTTCGAGCAGTTGGTGATCCAGCTTCAGGACTTTCCAGCCCCTCCGAGCCCATACCGCGAGCAGGAAGACGAGCCATCTCTGACGGGGCATGGACCGATCAGAATGATTACGGGATATTCCGGTTCGGGCAAAACATCGTGGGCAGCGAATGCGGCCCTGCATACGGCAGGCACATTCATCTATTTCGACGCGCAGGACATTCCAGGGGGAGGCCTGGCTGCGGGGCTTGCACGAGAAGTTGCCGCCCGAATCTATCAGGAGAGCGGAGGCCTGGGTGAGGTGCTTCTGCCCGGCGCGTCCGGCGCGGAGATCCTTCAGTCGATCGGAAGGGAGCAGACAGCCGACGAGCCCGTCACGATCGTTTTTGACAATGCACACAAGCCGCCGGCGGCTGATGTGGCGGCATGCATTCGCGCGGCAAAGGGGTTCGGTTTTGTTCTTCTTGGCCAGCCCGGCCGGAACACACAGGAACTCGCCGCGCTCCTTCAGATCGGCGAAGAAACGCTTGTAGGTTGGTCGGTGGATACGATCGCGGCGGAAGCTGCATCAAATTCGTGTGTCGCAGATCCGGCATCCTGCCAGATGCTGCTCGACCAGACTGGAGGACTGCCGCTCTACATTCAGAACGCCGTCGAGATCGCGAGAACAGAACATGCGGGATCGCTCGCAGAATTCTGCAACAAGCTGGCAGGTCTTGTCCACACAGTCGAGACGGCGCAAGAATTCATTCTTGCTCACGTAATCGACGCTCTTCCAGAGACGGCAGGCCGTCTGCTGGCAATTCTCAGCCTGAGCGACATTGCATTGTCCCGTGACGAGGTTGCGGCTTACGCCAACGCCGTGTTCGGCACGAACCCGACAGAACTTGCCGCCAGCCTCCGGCGCCTGCGGACAGCAGGTTTGGTGCAGACGTTCGGAAGTGATGCGCTCAAGGCCCACGATGCGGCGAGACTCGTGGGCCGTAGCCGGCTCCAGGAACTGGGCGATGTCAAAGCTCACACCGCCCGCGTGGCGCTTAAGGATGTTCTCGCAGGTTCGATCCGGAAGCGATGGGAATACAGAAAGGTCGCACTTTACATCCGGATGCTGGGCGAGGCGGGCGAGATAAAGACGCTCGTGCAGTTCGGAACCGATGAAGTCTTTCACGAAATGGGCTTGTGGCCAATCATCGAGCCGCATCTGATGGCAGCGGCATTCGCTGACGATGTTGACGCTGAGTCCAGGTTCTGGGCACTGGATGGCATCGTTTTCAACGAAATGCGCAAACACACAGGCAACCCTCGAAAACACATAGACGAGATGAAGCGCCTGACTGAGCAGTTCGAGCTTGGTGGTGACGAGCGCTTGGCTGTGGGAATGAAGGAAATGACACTTCTTGCGCAGGAGGGAGATGCGGAAGGCGCGAAAAGATTGATGAACAGCGTGCGGGCTGGCCTTCGAAACACACCCGCCCACAGCCGGATCTTTCGTTACAACGTCGCATCTTCAATGTTCTTTCTGGGCGAATACGACGTTGCAGAATCTCAGATCCTGCAGGTTATGGACGAATATTTCAAACTGCTGGGCATCAGGCCGGAGACGGTTGTCGGTCTCAACCCTCCGCAGCTATATCCCCTCCTGACCAAGACGCCTACTGTCGAGGACGACATCAAGCACCTCGCCGACTGCCTGGATCTTCTGGCAAAAATCAAGACGGCGCAGGGTCAGATCTCGCCCTTCGCTCGCCTGCACGCCATAAAATTTTATGCGATGGCGAACTCGCCCGAATCGTTGATCCGGGTCGGCCAGGACCTCGTCGACGAGTTTATGAACAGACATGACTATATTGGTGCGCGTGAGATAATTGAAACAAATCTTCTGCCCAATTTGCTGGAACTGAAACTCGCAAGCTACATGATTCCGGTTCGCTCGCACTACGCGGTTGTGCTCGCCTATTGTGGCGACTTTCCCCGGGCCGACTTGGAAATGGAGAGACTGGCGCCGTACGAAGCCGGTCTCTCCCCACAAGGACGGGCCGAACTCACCGAGCAACGGCGCATTATCGCGCAGTTAAAGCGCTTCGGGCCTCCGCCCCAGCTGCAGCTTCCCGATAATCTCCAGCAGCGCATGGCGGCCTTTCGAGACTCCATCACCAACAATGCCCCGCAAGGCCAACGGACGCGAATTGGCCGAAACGAGCCTTGCCCCTGTGGTTCAGGAAAGAAATACAAGAAATGCCATGGAGGTGGCGGATAGTCCGCGCATCCATGCTAGGGAAACAGCAGGTCCGACTTCGCCATATCCGTCAGACTCATAACGCGGTGTGCCAACGCCCTGTTCTCCGCTGCTGCGCGCGCGAGATGAGCGCCAAGTTTTGCGAGGTTCGACTTTTGCCGTTCATCGAGAGCAGTCACATCATTTCGGATCTTGGCCGTGTCGGTGAGAACGAGATAATTGAAGAATTTTCCCAGCAGACCGGCGGTGATATCCGACAGTTGTATCATGGGCTCAAGCTTGGAATCGGAAAATCGAAACGTAATATTGGAAGGAAGAGGGAACGACTGAAACTTCTCGCGCACCACCTCTTCTACATCGAGGACATGGTCGGACTTTCCCAGGATCGTCAGGCGATGACGGAAGAAGATGTCAAAACCTTCGATGAGAACATGTCCGTCTTCCGGCGTGCCTTCGATGAATGGAAACTCGTCGCCTTCGGCAGCTGCTTCAAAAAGACCATCCAGCATCTGACCATAAACAGGATGGAGATGGCGAGCCTGTCGCTGAAGGATTGTTCTCAGGGCTTCGTAAAATCGCGGTCCTTCCTTCGGATCGATGGCCGGGTAATTGAAGGCTCGAAACAGTGACAGCGTGGTGTTGAAGTCGCGGCGGAGCGCGATGTTCAACATATCCTTCAATGGCGGGAGGACGGGAGCCAAGTCGAACCGGTCCGCTGCCGAAATCGCGCTGTCGACGATATCGACGATCGACCAGTAGAGTTGGTCGAGGCATTGGTAGTGGATGAAGAGGCCTTTTGCCTCAATCCAGTCGAGAAAGTCACCAAGACGTTGGGAGCGCAAGACCTGAATGAAGTCCCCCTTGGCCACGTGGGTGAGCTTGATCTCTGCGGTCGTCGGTTGCAGGTAGAGAACACGCCTTAACTCCTCAATGTCCGGTACGGCAACGCCGCCGGGGATTGCCACACCCGCCAGCACGAAACAGCCAGGATCTTTGACATTCAAGCCGTTCGCGGTGAAATGCAGCTTTCGATGATTGTTGGTCTCATCATAATAGAGCGTGTAGACGACATCGGCCCGTTCCAGGCCGTGCATGCGAATTTCCAGATCGCGAAGATCGTCTACGTCTGTCATTCCGTCAAAACCCCTGTTGCCCGCCGAGCTTGGCGGTCGGCTGCTAGTTTGGCAAGTGCTTTGCACTCGGCGAGAGGATCGTCACCCGAATGGGCGAGACCGCTTGCGGCTTCGGGCCGCAATGCGGCTAGAGCCGTGCGCCCGCGGCGTCTCGCCCAGATCACGTCAACGAAATGAATCACTTGCGCTCTTTCGATTCAAAACTCTCATTGGACGCGAAGTGAAGAATTTCGGATTCTGCGATCATGATCACGCAGCCCTATCGTCTTCATATTGAACGCGTCGACGCCACGAAAAACATGGCGCGGTACTATACGCTGGAAATTACGACGACATTGTTTGGAGAGGCGTGCCTGGTACGCTCGTGGGGGCGCATCGGAAAAAATGGGCAGAGTAAGAAGCACCATTTCGACCGGGAAGAAGACGCCGTCGACCTCTTCCTCGCCCTTGCCCGGCAAAAACGTGCAAGGGGTTATCGACTACGCCACCGTCTGGAAGACTGACTTCCTATAGCTGGCGCCCGCACGCCTTGGTCACAAGCTCCGACTTTTTTGTCTGAGTTTTCCGACGGAAATTTCCTTAGTGATTTAACGCCTAGGATTTCCTCGCGGACCTTAGGGATTATCGCGACAAATGCGACAGCAGAAAATGGGCCGCGCGCTGGTGAGCTGCGCTAGCGTTCCGGGTTCCCGATCTCAAGAAAAAGTCGTGCGCGCCGCCCTCATAAACGTCAAGCGTAACTGGCCCGCCAAGCTGCTGCGCCGACCTTTGCAGCTCCCGGCCGATCGACACGGGAAAAGTCTGGTCGGCGTTGCCCCAAATCAAAAGGAGGGGCGGCAATGAGCGGACAGGCTGCGAATAGCCATTCGGGAAACCGCCATCGACCAGCACCAGAGCGTCAATGTCGCTTCGCCCGGCCGAAGCCGCAGAAGCAATTTGCGCGCCAAGGGAGATTCCAAGAACGCCGATCTTACCGCCGTGGCGCGATTGCCCCTCAAGATGGGCGGCTACACCTTGAACGGCGGAAATCCAGTCCGGCAACCGCTGCGCATAATAGGCGATGCGCCCTCGCGCGCTGCCCGCTTTCGCGATGGCGTCGACGTCGGTCGGAGACAGGACATGAACCAAGTAGGGATTCAAGCCCGCCGCCCGGAACGTCTGGCCGATCTCGTCATAAACGGGTGCTCCAAACCCTCTGCTGCCGCTCAAGATCAGAACGGCCGGGCAGATTGCGCTCGCGCAACCTCCGACGCTCTCGACCAGAACCGCGCCGCTGGCTGTCGGCACAGTGAATTGCTGTCGAGTTGTTTGAGCGTTGGCCCCGACTGGAAGAAGTGAAAGGGCCAGGGCCGCGATAATAATGTTGAATGGACGCATGAACCTGTCTTGTGTGCAATCGCCGCAAAATCCTCGTTTTGAGCGACATTTGTTTTAGTGCTATTGCAAGTCGCAGAATAGGTAGATTTGCAACAACAGCAATCGGTAGGTCAGCCCAAGTCGGCCTCGGAAAATGATAATCAGCGTCGCAACTCCCGATCGGCGAACGTCCTCGGAGCTCCAGAAGGTCACCGCGTGTCAGAGGTCGAAACACTACCATTCCATCCCGCTACCGCAACGAATGGCGATCCCGCAACGTAACAAGATTGCAATTTCGAGAGCGTGAATCAAACAAAAGAGATGGAACCGTAGCTCCTTGTATGTTGATGCGAGACCCCAACGGAACGAAATGGTGAGAAGCATCGTGCTCTCATCGCATCGGCTGAAAAATAACGCTAAAGTTTAGGCAGCTATCCCGACACAAACAAGGAATTGAATTTCAGCGTAGTTCGGCATATAAATCTTGTGTCCAGCTCCCATATTGTGAGCTTCGACCATCGCTGAACGCTCTTTGCAATCCTTGGACCTGGAAAGGGGATCGGGTTGAATAGCGCTGACCATCATGTGTATCTCTCCATTAGAGAGCAAATCTTCGATGGCAGACTTCCAGCAAACTCGTTCATCCACATTCAGAGCTTAGCCACATTCCATAAAGTTAGCGCGCTTCCAGTCAGAGAAGCGTTAATCCGTCTCTCGGCGGAAGACCTGGTGGAATACAACAGATCGAGAGGCTTTATGCCCTCCCTGATTAGCTTGAATACGCTGGTCGACAGTTATGACATAATTTACCACATCTATCAGCTCAATTTGAGAATAAATATAGCAACGAAGCCGGCAGACAATCTACCCGATGATGAAATTATCATGAGCATCGCCGAAGACGAAAACATTACGGCTAGATCTGTTGATGAAGCTTTGGAGCTTTTTGCGTCTCGACTGCTGAGGGAGCACTTCTATGGTTGCTTTCTTAGAGAGCTGAGGCGCACCCGGCCCTTTCGATTCCAAACTTTTCAACTGAGGGACGATATCGCTTTGATCGCGGAATATATCCGCGACATGAAGGCGATGGTTATAAATCGCGAGTACGCAAAGATATACAGAACAAACAGAGATTTTCAAAGGGCCAATATTTCCAAACTGAAAGATAGATACCACTTATTTGTAGAAAACACCCGGAAGAGCCAAGTATATAATACAATTATATCATGATTATATTTGTTTAATTTCATTAAAATATAGGGATGGCGCTTCTTCCTCTGAGAATCGTGTGTCAAAATCTCCTAGCCACTGAAAAGGTCAGTGAAAAGGAGGAAAGATATGACCCAGACGCAAATCCCGGGCGAGCAGGCTGTTGCCATGCCACCCCCATCAACCGTTACCTCCCCGGAGAAAGTCAGTTCCGGAGCAATCGCCAGCGGCCATGCACAGGTTGTTCCCGGTTACGTCGAAGATGCAAGGCGGCGCGCCGAAATGGCAGATCGCTTCACGCTCGAACCGATCCTCGCCCGCTATTGCAAGGAAGAAGGGCTTTCGATGGAGATCGCGAAGGATCATCGACGCGAAATGTTGCGCTTTCTCGCGCTTTGCGGGACAGCGACACAGCACGGCAAATTCTACGGGATGACCGGCGCTGTCGACGAACTTTGGCATACCTTCGTCATCTTCACCCGTGAATATGCTGCTTTCTGCGATGCCGTGGCGGGGAGGTTCCTGCATCACGTGCCGGAGGTCGAGGGCCAGATGTCCGCAAACACCTTCGAGCATTACCTCGCCTTCCTCGCCGACTACGAGGCGGTGTTCAATGAGCCGGCTCCTGCCGCCTACTGGCCGCGGCCCGAGGGCGATCCAGAGTCGGTCGCCTGTAAGGGTTGCAGCGCCTGCAGTAGCTGCGGTGGCGGAGGCTCCTGCACCGTACACTGACGACCCCATCGAGTTGAACAAATTAGGAGATGAAACGATGCTTCAAGAAGCGATCGAAGACCGCAATGCTGTCGCCAGCGCCCCGGCTGGAATGCAACCTGCTGACGCCGATGCGGCGACAAAGCAAACAGTCGGATATGCTTCAACCATCCCCGACTTTATCAAAGACGCTCGTCGGCGGACCAAAGTTGCCGAGAGCTTCGCTCTTGAGCCGATCCTTGCTCGCTATTGCAAGGAAGAAGGGCTTTCGATGGAGATCGCGAAGGATCATCGACGCGAAATGTTGCGCTTTCTCGCGCTTTGCGGGACAGCGACACAGCACGGTAAATTCTACGGAATGACCGGCGCAGTCGACGAACTGTGGCATACCTTCGTCATCTTCACTCGAGAATATGCCGCTTTCTGCGATGCCGTGGCGGGCCGGTTCCTGCACCATGTGCCGGAGGTCGAAGGCCAGATGTCAGAAGGAACCTTCGAGCACTACCTCGCCTTTCTTACTGACTACGAGGAGGTGTTCAACGAGCCGGCTCCTGCCGCCTACTGGCCGCGGCCCGACGGCGACCCGGAATCGGTAGCCTGCAGAGGGTGCAGCGGTTGCAATAGTTGCTCCGGCCAGAGCTGCACCGTCCATTAATCGCCGATGCATTCGCCGAAAGTCCACCTCGGGCGGATAGCCGAGGTGGATCGGCTGAGGAGGTTTCAAATGCATGTTCTTCTTTTTGGAAAAATTCCACCCATTCAAGGGGGAGTTTCTCGCAGCACGTGGCTAGCCGCCTGTGACTTTCTGGACGCCGGACACTCCATCGACGTCATCACCAATGCGGAGGCGATGGAATATGGGTTTCGCCAGATGACAATGGAAGCTGACGACGAGATAGAAGTCTTTCAGCAGCGAGGCGGCACAATTCATAATGTCGAGAGCATTCCAACCCAATCATATATCCCCTGGGCGCCTCCGTTTTTAACCCAGATGCTTGGTGCGGGCCTTGAAAGCATCAAGCGCAAAGTCCCTGATATAATCATCGGCTGGTACTTCGAACCTTACGGCGTCGCGGCATCATTGCTCGGAAGGATGTATAATGTCCCGGTAGTTCTGCGGCATGCAGGTAGCGATCTGGGCCGACTGCGGAATGTCTCAACCCTGGGCATCGCATATGATGCATTTCTATCGGAGGCCGCGGCCGTGATAACGGGAAAGAGCGCCCAAACCGAGACTATTTTGAAACAAGCCGGCGTCAGGGACGATGCCGTATTCAGGGCCAAGGGTAGGGCCCTGCACAGATCGTTTTGCGATCCTTCACAAGTTTTCGACTTGCCCGAGCTCGTCGCCCGGTCGGAGGAGTGGTTCTCGAATTACGGCTTCGATGACGACACCTATCAAAAGCTGATCGCATGGAATCGCGCAGGCCTGGAAAGTGATGACCCTGCGATCGGCTCATATGGGAAAATCGCGGAAGTTAAAGGCACTTACAACCTCATCGACGCAATCGACGCTCTCGCAAGCAAGGGGATCAAGGTATCTTATCGGGCATTATGGAGCGCGACGCCAAAGAGGTTCGCCCATGCGTTCAAATATCTGTCCGAAAGACAGAACATGCGAGGCCGCTCCATTGTCTTGCCGCCAGTAGCTCCATGGCGGGTGCCAGGATTTATCCGGTCGTGCTCGGCGGTGGCGTTTCTGGAAAATCGTTTCCCAATAACATTTCACACTCCACAAGTCCCGCGCGAGGTAATAGCCTGCGGATCCCCCTTAATCCTCAGTGGGGAAATCTATGAGAAGGTGTATTTTGGAAGCCAACTCGTGGATCGGGTCAACGTCCTGAAGATCGATGATCCGCAAGACGTCGCGCAATTGGAAAAAGGAATCGCCGATCTGATCGCGAGCTCCGAATTGCGGCAGTGCCTGATCCATCACAGCAAGGCGCTTTCGCGGGTCCTTGAAGCGCGAGCCCCCATTGGAGATCCTATCGTTGAAATTGCTGAAGGATTGGTTGGCAATGAATATCGCTCAGCGGCCGTCGGCTAGTTTATCAGGCTTCGATGAATCTCCAGGGCAAGTCGATCAGAAAGCGGCGGCCAAGGCATTGTTGCGTTCCATTGTGGCGCTTCAAAGCAGCCGAACGATATTCGTGTTCCTGTTTCTGAGCATTGTGCTTTCTTTCCTTGCTAGCGTCCTGCTGGCGATCTCGCCGGTTCTTTTTTCAAAAGCCGTTGACGCGCTCTCGTCGGAAAGCACGGTAACTTCGGGAGCGTTGATTTTTGTCCTGCTCTCCCTAATCGCGCTCGGCATCTCCAAATTCCTTACCGAGCAGCGCTGGCTCATCTATCAGCCCGCCGAGAACCGAATACTAAATTCGGTCCGTGAAACCTACCTTCAGCATTTGCTGAATCTTCCGGTCAGCTTTCATGTCAACCGCTCGATGGGGCGACTTGATTCAATTGTCGGCCAAGGTCTGGCCGGGATTCAAACACTCAGCGGAATGGTGTTTACCCAGCTTTCTCCGCTAATATTTGAAATCCTCATCACATCGGCCGCTGTCTTCACATTTGTTGATGCTGACATATCCGCAATAATCCTCGCTACGATTGTGTTCTACGTTCTCACACTTGTCATTGGTGCCGAATGGGCGAGCAGACGACTAAAAATGGCGTTGAATGTCTCGATTGAGGCCCAAGGCGCGGCCGGCGATGCAATATTGAACGCCGAAGGGATAAAGACACTTGTCATCGAAGATGAGATCGTCAGATCATATCGCGAACGATTGCATGATGTTCATCTGCGCTTCCGAAAATTCTACTTCAGTCGCGGCTTTCTTGGCATCACCCTATCTGCCGTTCTGCTTTGTGGATTTGCTGCCGCCCTGTGGCTGTCAGCTACGCGGGCTGTATTAGGCGAGTTGTCCGTCGGCGCTCTCGTCCTGACGAACACCTACATATTGCAGCTTTTCCGAACGATGGAAGGATTTAGTTTTTCGTACCGTGACACCAGGCAGTCCTTTGAATCTGTTAAACGGTTTCTGGAAGTTTTTGCTGAGGATAGGGATGCGGATCAGCGTTCTCTCGGTCCAGTTGATGCTCTCTCGGCGATTGACATCGACAAAGTGAGCTACAAATATCCTGATGGTCGATGGGCGCTCCGTAATGCCAGCTTGCGGGTCGAAAAAGGCAAGATTACTGCTTTGCTTGGGAAATCTGGCAGCGGAAAATCAACGCTAGTCCGTCTCGTTTTGAAGTCGTTGCCCCTAAGCGAAGGCAATATCCGCGCCAATGGCGTGGATATCAACGAGCTCAACGGTCTTGAACTTCGTCGAAAGATCGCCGTCGTCCCGCAGGATGCGGTAATGTTTCGCGAAAGCCTTGGTTTCAATATCAGCCTTTCGTCCAACCCCGATCAGAGGAAGATGGAAGCAGCCGTCAGAGCAGCCGAAATTGCCGATCTTGTTTTGGGCCTCCCTGATGGTTACGACACCGAAATAGGGGAGCGGGGTTTCAAACTATCAGGCGGCGAACGCCAACGGCTGGCGATAGCAAGAGCGATTTATCGCGACGCGGACATACTCATTTTTGACGAAGCCACCTCTGCACTGGACGAAAGAACGAAGGCTGAGATTTTGAACTTGATCAGGTCGCTGTCCGTCAGCCGGGGGATATTGCTGATAACCCATGATCAGGCGGTGGCGGCAATAGCCGACACCATAGTGGCGCTTGATCGTGAGAAGGATCAAAACAGCCTGCCGACCTGACGCGATCTCTCAATGATCCGCGTAAGTTATGCTCGCGTCAGCTCGAGCGCCTCAAGGCAGCGGGTTGCGAAATTATTCAATCCGAAACAGTCTTTGGCGCATTGCGAGACGGGCGCACTGAACTGGAAACCGTTCTCCAGTTTCTCCGCACGGGTGACGAGCTTGTCGTTTTACGTCTCGACATCCTCGGGCGATCAACGCGCGACGTGCTCAATCGGCTCCACGAACTGGACTGCAAGGGTGCGTCACTGCGGGTTCTTGAGCCGCAAGTCTCAACGGCCGGAGATGGCGGACAGCTCGTTATCACGATCCTTGGCATGGTCGCGGATATGGAGCTGCGGTTCATGAAGGATCGGCAACGACGTTGAAAGGAGCGGGCTCGACGCCCTTTACCGGCTTTCTCAAGGCGACCGGTTGGCCCCG
>NZ_NNRN01000018.1:0-1929 GCF_002252535.1 Brucella lupini | reverse complement strand
TGGGTGCGCCGAGCATGGCGCGTGGTGCGCAAGCATCGCTCGACCGGGATGGTATCCGTTCGATGACTTGGAGGTGAAAGTCCTCTACGGGCCCTGGTGATGGGAACCGTTAGCCGAACAGCAAGGGCGTTGTCGTAAGGCGGGGTCTGAAGGAAGCTGTAAGCAAAGTGCCGGCCTGACGAACAGGAAGCGCATAAGAGGCAGTCGCATCAGGGCAAGGGGGCCCATTTACCCAAAGCCCGATATCACCCGGATGATGCGGCTGTAGATGCGACAGGTATATGGCATGAAGGTCACGCGTCTTACCTCGGGAGATCTGTCGCCTCGCCACCGGCAACGGTGTGCTACCGCCGCTGAGAAGCGACGGAATAGGGCGGCAGAAGTCAGCAGATGCCGTAGTAGCCGTACCGGACGGCGAAGGGCTGAACATGAAGTGTCGGATGGAGAACGATCTTTCGATGACGACAGCAGATGCAGATAATGGAGCTGAAACGCCCCATGCCCATGCGGAAGGTAGTGGCCGGAAGCTGCGAGAGGATGCCTTGGGCGCATCAAACGTCACGGCAGGATCGTCCAACTCACAACCGAAGGACGCGATGCAACTGATGGAAATGATCGTCAGTCGCGATAACATGATAGCGGCCTTACACCGCGTGGTGTCGAACAAGGGAGCGGCGGGCATCGACAAGATGAGCGTTGGCGACCTGAAGCAGCATCTCGTATCGCATTGGCCGCGCATCAGGGAAGACCTGCTGGCGGGTCGGTATGAGCCAGCGCCGGTGCGCGGGGTGGAAATCCCCAAGCCCGGCGGCGGGAAACGCCTTCTTGGCATTCCCACGGTTCTCGACCGCCTCATCCAGCAGGCGATACATCAGGTGCTGATGCCGATCTTCGACCCAGGCTTCTCCAATTCCTCTTTCGGCTTTAGGCCGGAGCGGAGTGCCCATGATGCGATCCTTGCCGCACGGTCCTATGTGGCCGACGGTTACCGCGTTGTGGTTGATCTTGATCTGGAGAAGTTCTTCGACCGGGTAAACCACGATGTGCTGATGGCACGAGTGGCACGCAAGGTCTACGACAAACGGGTGCTGCGGTTGATCCGCCGTTATCTGCAAGCCGGGTTGATGATGGGCGGGATGACGACAATGCGAAGCGAGGGAACGCCGCAGGGCGGTCCCCTGTCTCCGCTATTATCGAACGTCCTGCTCGACGATCTGGACAAGGAACTGGAACAGCGCGGACATCGCTTCTGCCGCTACGCCGACGACTGTAATATCTATGTGCGGTCAATACGTGCCGGTCAACGGGTGATGGCTTCGCTCACCGCCTTCCTTGGAAGGAGACTGAAGCTGAAGGTCAACGCCACCAAAAGTGCTGTTGACCATCCATGGAACCGGGTCTTTTTGGGTTATACGATGACGTTCCACCGTATGCCCCGCCTCAAGGTGGCGGTACAAAGTGTGAAGCGTCTTCGTGGCAAACTGAAAGCCCAGTTCCGGGCTGGGCGTGGCCGGGCCATTGACGCCACCATCAAGGACCTAGCGCCGATCCTGCGCGGCTGGACAGCTTACTTTAAGCTGGCTGACGTGAAGGGGACGTTCGAGGAAATGGATGGATGGGTTCACCGCAAGCTGCGGGCTACCCTGTGGCGGCAATGGACGAAACCAGCCGCGCGCGCAAGAAACCTGATGCAACGAGGCATAAAGAAGGAGCGTGCATGGATAAGTGCCAGCAATGGCCGGGGACCATGGTGGAATGCCAGAACCTCACACATGCACGAAGCCCTACCGAATGCCTACTTCACCAAAATCGGGCTGATCTCGTTCCTGAAGGAACACCGACGCCTATACTACGCTTCATGAACCGCCGTATACGGAACCGTACGTACGGTGGTGTGGGAGGAGGGCCTAAAATGCCCTCCTACCCGAT
>NZ_NNRN01000017.1:0-23850 GCF_002252535.1 Brucella lupini | reverse complement strand
TAAAAACTCTGAAACTCACCGGCGATTGATGCACCAACGCCCTGCTCGGGTTCATCCGGACTAGCGGGTTCGCTATCGGGTATTGATTCCGGTGGTGGTTTCGGTTGCTTTTCCGGCTCAGCGGGTGGGAGTTCTGTAGGATCTCCTGACCTTGGCAGGAGAACGGCACCATTTAAGGTTGGCCACGTAGTTTTGACATCAAATTGCAGCACGTCCATTGAGCAATCCTTTCTCATCTCTAAGAAAACCGAACATTTCATCCGGGTGATTGTTCCTCATTGAGTCTGATATCTGTCCGGCATAACGACTGAACGTGCGGACTTACAACAGAATTACAGACGTCCTTGAATATCAGAGGGTCTTTGCCAAATTTATCGTAGAATACATTTGGAGGAGATCGTTCATGCCCGATCATGATACCGCAACTCGAAAAGACGACCTTCGAACAGGCATTCCCTTCTGGATAAAAACACCCAATTCCACCGTTCAAGCAGAAACTCATCTTCCCCGTAGGGCTTTTGACGTAATCGTCGTCGGAGCAGGTATCTCTGGAGCACTGACGGCAGAAGCGTTGACGCGCAGGGGAAAAAGCGTTTTGATTATTGATCGGCGTCCTCCGGCACGCGGCTCGACATCAGCATCGACAGCAATGATCCAACATGAGATCGACGTCCCCCTGAGCCGACTAAGCCGTAAAATTGGTGAGAATGAAGCGAATGCTGCCTGGTTACGGTCAGCGCAGGCCGTCCGCGACCTGATTGATTTGTCGGGTACGCTCGAGCTCAATTGCCAAATGCATGCAAAGCAAGCGCTTTACCTGGCTGGCGATGAGATGGGAGCGAAAGCGCTTGCCAATGAGGCAGCTGCGCGCAACAAAGTTGGCATCAGCGCCAGTTATCTTAGTCACGAAGTCCTCTTGGAGCGCTTTGGATTGAATCGCCCCGCAGCAATTTTGTCGAACATTTCTGCATCAACTAATCCCGCGCAACTTACCGCAGGGTTGTTGCACACGGTTCTAACCCGTAATGCCCAGATCGTTTCGCCCGTCGAGATTACGGATATGGCAGAGTTGCCTTCAGGCGTAGCCTTGGCAACTCGTCGAGGCGAAGTTCTGGTTGCTGAACATGCAGTATTTTGCACCGGCTACGAATATCTGCCTCAAATGGAGGCGAAATCGCACAGTATCACATCGACCTGGGCGTTGGCTTCAAAGCCTTTGCGAAACGCGCCACCTTGGTTGCGAGATATGCTCGTCTGGGAAGCTGCAGATCCCTATCTTTATCTCAGAACCGATGCGTTTGGTCGTATTATTGCCGGTGGCGAGGACGAACAGGCGCAAAATAGCAATGAGGATTCGAAGAAACTCGCAGATAAAGCGGCAATCATCATTCGTAAGCTGGAAGACCTCATCGGAGTGACAATTGATAAGCCCGACTATGTTTGGTCAGCTCCTTTCGGTGTGACCAAAGATGGCTTGCCGATCATCGACCGAGTTCCAGGTTACGAGCGCATTTTTACCGCTATGGGCTTCGGTGGCAACGGAATTACCTTCGCGATGATTGCAGCTCAAAATATCACAGCCGCCATAACAGGCGAGACAGTTCCTGACACAGAACTCTTCCGATATCGCTGATCCATAAATCAAGCGATGATACAGACTACGAGCCTTTCACATCTGGACCGAGGAAAATGGAAGCCGGTTGCGCCTTACGTGTTGATTTGCATTGATTGTCCGCCAAGGATGCCACGGAAGCACACCCTATTCGGGTAGCGCTTTTGGAAGTGAAATTGATATTTTGAGGGCATTCTCCACCCACAATCGATCAAAGCCTGCGTTCAAGGCCGACACCAGTGCCCTTTCCAGTCTTGTACCGAACCCCTCGCTGGGTTGGTCATCATGATACTCATTACCTGTTTCAAGCCAATAAATGAAAATAGTGTCAGACGACTCTTGAATATCTATCGAAAGCTCGCACTCAGAACTCGCTAATGCACCGTGCTTGGCAGCATTCGTTGTCAGCTCATGCAAAAGCAGCGAGAGATTTGTCAGCGACTTTCCTGTGACGGCAGGATCATGGCCAGTGATATGAAAATTGTTTTCACCATAAGGCTCTAGAATAGTATGTAACAAGTTCTGCAACGGGACCGACGAGATCGTAACATCGGCATCATCCCATGTCGGCATCGTCAGTTCATGCGCCCTGGCAAGTGCGGCCAATCTCGCCTGAACCACCTCGCGAAACTCATCAACCTGCGTAGCCGATCTTGCGCTCAATGAGACGATTCCGTTTGCCAGAGCGAACAAATTTTTCACGCGATGACGCATTTCGCCCATATGGAGCTTTTGTTGGCTTTGAGCCTCCAAGCGCTCGCTGATGTCGCGTGCAATTTTTGATGCACCAATAATAACGCCGTTTGTGTTTCGAATAGGTGAAATCGTTAATGAAATATCGATTGGCGTACCATCTCTCCGCTTCCGAATTGTTTCGAAATGATCGACTCGGTTTCCCTTTCGAATTTCGCTTAAAATAGCTGGTTCTTCGTCAAGCCGATCGTCTGGTATCAAGATCGTGACCGGCTTTCCGATGACTTCCTCGGCATGATAACCGAATAGGCGCTCGGCACCTCTATTCCAACTTCTAATAATGCCATTCAGATCCTTGCTAACGATGGCGTCGTCTGAACCGTCAACAATTGCAGCGAGCCAATCCCGTGGATCGAGATCGCTTTCGCCGAGTTGTGGTTGCGAAGCAGGTGTTACCGACAACAAAATGCGATGTTTCGCGTAAGCCGAACCAAGTCGATCAGAGCCAATTTGGTCTTTATTTTTTTCCATCGTAGGCCGCCCATTCTAAAGTCACGAAAGAATATTAATTGCTCAGAACACGATATCAATTCCTTAGATCCACGTAATGCGTGAAGTGTTTTCCTTTATTCAAATTCTGGATAATCGCCCGCCATACCGGTTCTTCGTCTAACAATGTGATGAACTGCTCACTGCTAAATATCGCCATATCGCGTGACGAGCACCATGATGTGCTTTCGTCGGTCTATAGCCGTACATTAAAGGACCGATTTTTGACGGTCAGCACGAGCCGTTTTCTATTTGCAAAGGTAATAGGGCGTCCGAGATAATCTGCAGTCGAAATCATGCTTTCGTCTGGTTTGCTACCGCATGGACATCAAACGCACTGATTGCCAGTCAAGAACTTTGGCTATCCTTGGTGATCTCGTAAGCTTTGTCACGATCGCGGCTGAGCGCGGCAAGGTCTTTGGTCTGGCGCGAGCTTCAAGCTCGGCCTGTTTGTCCTTGTTACGGATGATGATCTCGCCCGTCCCGACGGTGGCACGCACTTCCGGACGTGTATCGTCGAGCTGATAAGTGCCGTGTTGTTCGCGGCTGTGACGTCTGATCCGGCTGCTGCTTGTCGCCATCTACATTCTTCGGCGTCAGGTCGATATTGGCCTGAATGTCGAAGCCTTCATGTTTCTTCGAACCAGAGAAATCCTCATGGGTTAGCCTACCGGTATCGAGCTTCAGATCACCGCTTTTAGAGATGATCCTTCCGGCACCAAGATGCGTATTGCCCTCGACGCGAACATCCATCTCTCCTTTCGACACGAGCCCAGACTGCTCGCTGATCCAGTTGGTTTCACCGGAGCCAGTTCCGAAGCCCAGCGACACACCGGTAACTTTCGGCGTTCCGCCGCTCAATGAGCCGCTGACACCGAACGAAGACGATTTGTTGGAGCTTTCACCCGTATCAGGAACGGAGATGATGTTGAGATCGCGCCCGACATTGGCGGTAATTGTCTCACTCTCGACTACCGCATCCTTCAGATTGGTGTCGCGACCGGATTCGATGTTGATATCGCCGGACCCGGTAGCGAGGCTATTAACCTGCGTTGTGCCATTGCTGTTCGACTTGCCCGAGCCGCCGTTTGCACCCCAGCTCCAGCCTCCGGTGGCCCTGCCCAGTCCAATCCCGACAGAATAGCCAATGCTCGCGCCAGCTGATTTGCTGGACGAAGATGAACCACCGCCCACTCATCGTCCATCGGACCTATCCGTTCGCCCAAAGCTGCCTCCAAATCGAAGCTTTGAATCAACCGGTTTAAATACTCAATCTTTATTCACGAACGGTAATCCAACTTAGTCTCATGGGCGACGATCTGAGACAGACCAATACGCCTGTCAATCCACTCCGGTTTCTCAACAGACTTCGAGGATCGGAGATCTGCCAAGACGACATCTCGCACTTCTTTCGGCAGATTTGCTGCTCGTGGATGCTCCCCTTCTCGACTTACGTGCATCAAGAGTTGCTCGCAAAGCGCCAATATCTCCCCATCGGCAGTGAACAATCTCATGAATACATGCAAACGTTTGTGATCGGCATCGATCAAGGCCAGTTCTACCTGCAATGTTTCACCGGCATGGCATTCTTTCAAATACCCGATACGACTATCGAGCGTGTAGAGCGTGGCATTGTTTTTTGCACGATAAACAGCGTCGATGCCAATTCGATTCATATACGCGGTCGCCGCATCGGAAAAGACGATACCATAGGCATAGTCCCCCATATGGCCGTTATAGTCGATCCAGCTTGGCGAAACGCTTGTGCGATAAATGGGTAACGTTTCGCTCATGCTCATTTCCTCCGCTCTAGCCAGGCATAGAACTCTCCGACGATACCTTTACGGAAGAGGATGACGCATGCCATGAAGATGATGCCGGTAACGATGGTTACGGGGAAGTCGGACGTTGCGAGATAGTTCTGCAAGGCGACGACGAAGGCAGCGCCGACGATGGGCCCGATCAGCGTGCCGATCCCGCCAAGCAGTGTCATCAAGATGACTTCGCCCGACATCTGCCAGCCGACATCGGTCAGCGTTGCAAACTGGAAGACGAGCGCCTTCAGACCGCCTGCAAGGCCCGCAAGACCAGCCGACATCACGAAAGCGGCCAGCTTGTAGCGATTGACGGAGTAGCCGAGCGATATGGCGCGGTTTTCATTCTCGCGCACCGATTTCAGGATCATGCCGAAGGGCGAGTTGATGATGCGCCAGATGGCAAACACGCCGAGCACGAACAGCGCCAGCACAAAGTAATACATGTTCATCGGATTGTTGAGATCGATGAAGCCAAACAGATATCCGCGCGGCACGCCCTGCAAGCCGTCCTCGCCATGGGTGAAGGCAGCCTGCAGGCAGAAGAAGAAGAACATCTGCGACAGTGCAAGCGTGATCATGGTCGAATAGATGCCCTGTCGGCGAATGGCCAGATAGCCGATGACGAGGCCAAGCGCTGCGGCGGCAAGAATGCCGAGGATCAGGCCCACTTCCGGCGTCACGCCCCATTCCTTCACCGTATGCGCGGTGATATAGGCCGCACCGCCGAAGAAGGCTGCATGGCCAAACGAGAGAATGCCGGTATAGCCGAGCAGCAGGTTGAACGCCGAGGCAAACAGCGCAAAGCACAGCATCTTCATCAGGAAGATCGGGTAGACCACGAAGGGTGCGGCGGCCAGCGCGATGATGGCGATGATGAGGATGACAGCCGACAGGCTGTTGATCGCCGGTTTGCGGGTCGGGGTGGCGCTATGGCTTGCAGCCGTTGCTTTAAGAGCGGTATCAGCCATATCAGGCCTCCTTCCCGAACAGTCCGGCGGGTCGCACCAGAAGGACGATAGCCATGATGACGAAGATGACGATGCTGGAGGCTTCCGGATAGAAGACCTTGGTGAGCCCTTCGGCCAGACCCAGCACATAGCCGGTGATGATGGCGCCGAGGATCGATCCCATGCCGCCGACAACCACCACGGCAAAGACCACGATGATGATGTTCGAACCCATCAGCGGGCTGACCTGATAGATCGGGGCGGCCATGATGCCGGCAACGCCCGCAAGGCCAGCACCCAGCGCATAGGTGAAGGTGAGAAGCAGCGGCACATTGATGCCGAAAGCTTTTACCAGTGTCGGGTTTTCGGTGGCGGCGCGCAGATAAGCGCCAAGCTTGGTCTTTTCGATCAGAAGCCAGGTGCCAAGGCAGATGATCAGCGAAGCCACGACCACCCAGGCGCGATAATTCGGCAGGAACATGAAGCCGAGATTATTGCCGCCTGCAAGCGACGGTGGCACCGCATAGGGCTGTCCGGCAGCACCATAATAATAGCGGAATGTGCCTTCGATCACGAGCGCCAGGCCGAAGGTGAAGAGCAGGCCGTAAAGCGGATCGAGATTATAAAGCCGTGACAGCGCCACGCGCTCGACAATCGCACCGCCAAGACCGACGATGATCGGAGCCAGAATAAGCGCTGGCCAATAGCCGATGCCAAGCCAGCTCAACAGCAGATAGCCGACAAAAGCGCCCAGCATATATTGCGCGCCATGCGCAAAGTTGATGATGCGCAACAGCCCGAAGATGATGGCAAGGCCAAGGCTCAGCATGGCATAGAACGAGCCGTTGATGAGGCCGACCAGCAACTGGCCGAGAAGCGCTTGCAGGGGGATTCCAAAAATCATTGTCATGTCAGACTCCCAGCGCTTCGTTCAGGGCCGCCATGCGGTCGGGAAGTTCGGCGGTTGGGAAGTTCTCCGTCACCACGCCATGATCCATCAGATAGAAGCGGTCTGCGACCTTGGCGGCGAAGCGGAAGTTCTGCTCGACCAGAAGGATGGTCATGCCGCGCTTCTTCAGTTCCACCAGCACATCGCCGATGCGCTGCACGATGACAGGCGCCAGACCTTCGGTCGGCTCGTCCAGCAGCAGCACCTTGACGCCGGTGCGCAGGATGCGCGCGATGGCCAGCATCTGCTGTTCGCCGCCCGACAGCTTGGTGCCGGGGCTATTGCGCCGTTCATGCAGGTTCGGGAAAAGCGCGTAGATCTCGTCAAGCGACATGAGGCTGTCGCCATCTTTGGCGACGACCGGCGGCAGCAGCAGGTTTTCGTGCACGCTGAGCGTGGCGAAGATGCCGCGCTCTTCCGGCACGAAGCCAAGACCCGCATGGGCGATGCGATGCAAAGGCACGCGCATGATGTCTTTGCCCTCCAGCGTGATCGTGCCGGTGCGCTTGCGGATGATGCCCATGATGGCGCGCAAGGTTGTCGTCTTGCCGACGCCATTGCGGCCCAAAAGCGTGATGGTTTCGCCCGGCCAGATGTCGAGATCGACGCCATGCAGGGCATGGCTTTCGCCATACCAGGCATTCAGCCCGCGCACGGACAGGAGCGGTTGGCCTTTATTCATGTTCGGTTCCCATATAGGCGGTGCGCACGCGCTCGTCCTTCGAGACATCGGCATAGCTGCCGGAGGCGAGGATCTCGCCGCGTTGCAGCACCGTGACATGGTGGGCGATATCGGCCACCACCTTGAGATTGTGTTCCACCATCAAAACGGCGCGGTCCTTCGCGACATCGGCAATGAGGGCGGCAATGGTGTGAACGTCTTCATGGCCCATGCCAGCCATCGGCTCATCCAGCAGCAGCACTTTCGGATCAAGCGCCAGCGTGGTGGCGATTTCGAGCGCCCGCTTGCGGCCATAGGACAGATCGGCAGCCAGTGCATGACGGGCATCGGCAAGGCCGACGCGCTCCAGAAGCTCGACGGCTCTCGCATCCAGCCGGTCCAGCGCGGAAAGCGAACGCCAGAATTGCGTGGCAAGACCGTTCGGGCGTTGCAGCGCCACCTTGACGTTTTCCAGCACGGTGAGATGCGGGAAGGTGGCCGAAATCTGGAACGAACGCACCAGTCCCATCCGCGCCACTTTGGCCGGGTCGGTTTTGGTGATGGTTTCGCCCAGAAGCGTGATCTCGCCGCTTCTCGGCTGCAGAAACTTGGTCAGAAGATTGAACACCGTCGTCTTGCCAGCCCCGTTCGGGCCGATCAGCGCATGAACGCGGGCGTGTTCCACATCAAGATCGACATTCTTCACCGCATAAAAGCCGCCAAACGACTTGCCCAAGCCGCGCGCCGACAAAACAGGACGCGCAGCGGTCCGCGATAGAGAAGTCGAGGTCGCCGGCCCTGCTTCACGCAGAGCCGTCACATTGCCAGTCGAAGCTGTCATCCAAAAAGCCTCTTTACTGCGTCACAAGCGGGCAGCCGCCCTTGTCGAGCGGGCGGAATGCTTCGTCACCGGGGATGGTGCGCAGAACTTTGTAATAGTCCCACGGACCTTTGGACTCCTCAGGCGACTTGACCTGAACAAGATACATGTCGTGAACCATACGACCGTCGGCGCGCAGCTTTGCATTGCGAGCGAAGAAGTCACTGATATCCATCGTGCGCATCTTGTCGAGCACGACCTTGCCGCTGGTGGATTTTGCCGCTTCGGACGCCTTGAGGTAATTCATGACAGACGAATAAACGCCTGCATGAACCATCGTCGGCATTTTGCCATTCATCCGTTCGCCGAAACGCTTCGACCAGGCACGGGTCTGGTCATCATAATCCCAGTAAAAGCCGGTGGTCAGTGTCAGGCCTTTTGCAGTTTCGAGACCAACGCTGTGAACGTCGGAAAGAAACAGCAACATACCCGCAATCTTCTGGCCGCCCTGAGTAATGCCATATTCACTGGCTTGCTTGAGCGCGGTCATCGTATCGCCTGACGAGTTCGCAAGAGCAATCACGTCAGCGCCCGATGCTTGCGCCTGTAGCAGGAAGGAGGAGAAATCAGTGGTTTCACGCGGATGACGCACCGCACCCACCACTTCGCCACCGCTTG
Organism: Brucella lupini; assembly: GCF_002252535.1. Classification (NCBI taxonomy): domain Bacteria; kingdom Pseudomonadati; phylum Pseudomonadota; class Alphaproteobacteria; order Hyphomicrobiales; family Brucellaceae; genus Brucella; species Brucella lupini. The sequence goes on along the minus strand of NZ_NNRN01000017.1, from coordinate 15,124 downwards.
CGTTGACGGCTTCCGCTGTATCGCGTTCCAGCGCATGGCCGAAGGTATAGTCAACGGTAATGAAGTACCACTTCTTGCCGCCCTCCTGCGTCATGGCGCGACCGGTGCCATTGGCGAGGGAATAGGTGTCCCAGGTCCATTGCGCCGTCGTTGGCGAACAGGCTTTGCCGGTCAGGTCCGAGGAACCTGCAGTGGACGCCAGAAACGCTATGTCCTTGTCACGTGTAATTTCCTGAACAGCCATGGCGACCGACGATGTCGGCACATCGATGATGGCTTTGACGTTCTTCTCGTCGATCCAGCTGCGCGCCAGCGTCGAACCGATATCCGGCTTGTTCTGATGGTCGCCGACGATGACTTCGATAGGCTCCCCATTCAGCTTTCCGCCGAAATCTTCTACCGCCATTTTTGCGGCCACGACCGAACCGTCGCCGGCAAGGTCGAAGTTCATGCCGGACATATCCGTCAGCACGCCTAGTCGAACCGGTTCTGCCAAAGCCGGGCTTGCGAGCATCATGGTGGCAAACGCACCCGAAAGCATCATTGATTTCATTTTCATGTTTTCCTCCTCCCAAATTATAACGGTGTCAGCCCGACTGGCTGCTGCTTTCCGCAATCAGTCTCGCCAGATAAAACTGGTCGGCTTCATAAGGCGCAGCCCAGTTGGCGCGGTGTTCTTGATCAATGGCTCTTTTCGTCATCCGCAAGGCCAAGGGTGGACATTCAGCGATGGTCTGCGCGAAGAGTTTGGCGGTTTCGACTGCACCGCCCGCCGGGGCAATCTTGTCGCAAAGACCCATATGAAGCGCGTCCTGTTCGCCGATCCGGTCATTAGCGAAAAGCGCCCGCTTGGCGCGCGTCGGGCCGATTAGCGATGACAGGAGGGGCAGCCCGCCCCAACCCAGCGTCATGCCCAGACGGACTTCCGGAAACTGAAAGAAGGCCCCCTCCGCCATAACGCGGAAATCTGCTGCCAAGGCCAGGATGCCGCCACCACCAACTGCCGGACCTTCAACCGCTGCAATGGTGATCTGCGGCAACAACCGCCACCGATCGCACATGACGCCGCCGAGCGACATGGCCGTGTGGCGTGCAACGGCGCCCGCACTGGTGCGCCACAGGTTCTCGTCTTTCAGATCGACGCCGCCGGAAAAGCGGCTTTCGGTTCCGGCGATGATAACGACCTGAACACTGTCATCCGCCGATAATTCGTCCGCTGCCTGGATGAGCGCCTTGATCGATTCTTCATTGAGAGCATTGGCCTTGCCGCCACGGTCATAGCGCGCCACCGCAATCGGTCCCTCGCGCTTGATATCGACTATGGCCATTTCCATCCTCCCAGATGTTTTCGCTTTGACATACTACCGAGTATGTTGCATATTCCAAACAGGTTTGCAACTGCCCTCTTTTGAAGGTTTAGTTGTGGCCGGGTAGGAGGAATTCAGAACATGACGCCAGACCAGCGCGCGCTCAACCGTAACCATTCCGTGTTGCGATATCTTCTCGATCAATATGCAGCCGAGCGCCCCACGGCACCATTCGTGCATTTTTGGCCGTCGACGGAGTGGGATTACAAGACGACCCGCGACCGAGTTCGCCAGCGCGCGGCAACGCTGCAATCCCATGGCGTAAAACGCGGCGATCACGTGCTTTGTTTTATGGGCAATGGCCCGGATCTGCTCACCACCTGGTTCGCAATCAACTATATCGGCGCAGTCTATGTGCCAATCAACACCGCAGCACTCGGTCGCCCTCTGGAACATATTCTGGACGATGCGGATGCACCGTTGATGATCGCCCACGCCGATCTGGTGGAACGATTGCTGGATGTCGCACCCGGCAAACTGCGCAAGGTTCTGGTGGTCGAAGGCTCTGTTAGCTGTGCAGTCGATGGTGTGGAAATTCTGCCTTTGTCTGACGTGGAAACAGTCAGCGAAACCGAACTTGTTCTCGACAAGCCGATTGAGCCGTGGGACACGCTTGCCATCATGTACACCTCGGGTACGACGGGCAACGCCAAGGGCGTCGTAACCTCTTATGTGCAGCTTTATACGATGGGCCCGGACGCCTTTGACTGCGTCGATGAAACGGATCGCTGCATGATCTGCGGTCCGATCTTCCATTGCGGCTCCACCCTTTATGTCTATGCGATGCTGGCGCGTGGCCTTTCCATCGGTATGATGCGCGAGTTCAAAACCCAGCATTTCTGGCAGGCCGTTCGGGATACGAACTCGACCTATTGCCTGTTGCTGGGCGTGATGGCGAGTTTCCTTCTGAAACAGCCGGTTTCATCGGATGATCGCAACCACCCGCTGCGGCGCGCCTTCATTACCCCGTTCGGCGAGGATGGCCCATTATTTGCGGAAAGATTCGGCGTCGAGGCATGGACCATCTACAACATGACCGAAATCGCCAGCCCACTTGTTGCTGGACCCGGCATCACGCAAAAGGGAATCGCCGGAAAGCCGCGCCCCTGGTATCAGCTGCGCGTGGTTGACGAAAACGACATCGAAGTGCCGGATGGCACGGCTGGTGAACTGGTCATCCGCTCCGACCGCCCCTGGGCGTTCATGAAAGGTTATTACAACAATCCGAAAGCTACCGTCGAAGCCATGCGCAATGGCTGGTTTCACACTGGAGACAGCTTTCGCAAGGATGAAAACGGTGTTTATTTCTTCGTGGATCGCCTGAAAGACGTCATCCGGCGGCGCGGTGAAAATATCTCCTCCTTCGCTTTGGAGGCCGAAGTGCTTTTCCACGACACCGTCAAGGAATGCGCAGCCATCGCAGTCCCGAGTGAACTGAGCGAGGATGAAGTTCTGATCGCCGTAACCCCTGTCGAAGGGCAGGAAATCGTCGCCGGAGAACTGCTGGAATTTCTCGCAGGTCGTCTGCCCCGCTTCATGGTGCCGCGCTATGTACGAATTTTGGAATCTCTTCCAAAAACCTCGAGCGGTAAAATTCAGAAACATGTACTACGCAGCGAAGGCATTACCGGAGATACGATTGATCGCGAGCTCAAGGTGAAGCGCGCGAGTTGATCTCTCAAAATCGAAAGACCTGAACATCATGGAAAATTTCATCTTCAACACAACGCCATCCATCGTGCTGCAAACCGGCGGGCTGGCGAAGATTGTCGATATTGCCGGACACCTATTGGGCAAGCGCGTTGTTATCGTCACCGACAAAGGATTGCGTAAGCTCGGACTGCTGTCCCCAGCGACAAACGCCTTGGAGCAGGCGGGCATTGCCGTTTCGATCTTCGATGATGTGCAGGCCGACCCACCGGAAAGCAATGTTCTGGCGCTGAAGAACCAGATCGTCACCCACGAAGCGACTGGCGTTCTCGCCATCGGCGGTGGCTCATCAATGGATGTTGCAAAGGTTGCCTCCCTGTTGGCAAAAAGCGGTGAAACGCTGAACGACATTTACGGCGTGAACATCGCGCGCGGGCCACGCCTGCCGCTCGTGTTGGTACCAACGACGGCGGGCACGGGATCGGAAGTCACACCGATATCAATCATCACCACGGGAGCATCGGAGAAGAAGGGCGTTGTCTCCCCGCTGCTATTGCCTGACATGGCAATCCTGGATGCGGATTTGACTGTCGGCTTGCCAGCAGCGGTAACCGCTGCCACCGGCATCGATGCGATGGTCCATGCCATCGAGGCTTATGCTTCAGCTTCGGCCAACAACAATCCTTTGTCGCGTTCGCTGGCGCGCAACGCCCTGCAACTGCTCGGCGCCAATATTCGCACTGCGGTCTTTGAGGGCGGCAACCGCGACGCACGCGCCGCTATGTTGCTCGGATCGTTGCTTGCCGGTCAGGCCTTTGCCAATTCTCCGGTTGCTGCTGTGCATGCACTCGCATACCCGATTGGCGGGCATTTCCATGTGCCGCACGGCTTGTCCAACGCGCTCGTGCTTGCGCATGTATTGCGCTTCAACTTGCCGGAAGCCAGCCACATTTATGCGGAAATTGCAGCAGACGTTTTCCCGGAACTGAGCACCGTGTCGGCAGAAAAACGTGCTGAAGCCTTTGTCGAAAAACTGGCGGATCTCAGCCGTGAGCTCGGCGTGCCGCAGACATTGCGCGAAGTGAATATTACGGAAGACGATCTGCCCCTGCTTGCGCGCGACGCAATGAAACAGACGCGGCTTCTGGTCAACAATCCGCGCAAGGTCACTGAGGCGGATGCCTTGGCGATTTATAAAGCCGCTTATTGATAGCGCCGCTGGTAACATCATGAAAAAGGCCGGTTTGACCGGCCTTTTTCGTATCTATCAGCAAATTTCGAACAGGCCCGCAGCGCCCATGCCGCCGCCAACGCACATGGTCACCACCACGTAACGTCCATTGCGCCGCTTGCCTTCGATGAGGGCATGCCCGGTCATACGCGCGCCCGACATTCCATAAGGATGGCCAATCGAAATAGCGCCGCCACTTACGTTCAGTTTTTCATTGTCGATACCAAGCTTGTCGCGGCAATAAAGCACCTGTGCCGCAAAGGCTTCGTTCAGTTCCCACAGATCGATATCATCGACCGTCAGGCCATGCTGTTTTAGCAGTTTCGGTACGGCATAAACCGGGCCGATACCCATCTCGTCAGGTTCGCATCCGGCGACCGCCATTCCGCGATAAATACCAAGCGGAGATAGGCCCCGCTTTTCCGCTTCCTTTGCTTCCATCAAAACAGATGCCGAAGCACCATCAGACAATTGCGAGGCGTTGCCAGCGGTAATAAAGCCACCCTGCGCTATTGTCTGCCCCCCGGAAAAGACCGGCTTCAACCCGCGCAAACCTTCCAGTGTGGTTTCGGGGCGATTGCCTTCGTCCATGGCCAGCTCAACGCTTTTTGCGGAGACCTCGCCCGTGGCCTTGTCCTTGACCAGCATGGTGGACTGGATCGGGACAATCTCGGCGTTCAGGCGGCCTGCGGCCTGTGCAGCCGCGGTGCGTTGCTGCGATTGCAGCGCATATTCATCCTGCGCCTCACGCGATATACCATAACGCGCTGAAACGATCTCCGCCGTCTCGATCATGCTCATATAAGTGGCGGGCAGATGCTCCGTCAGCCAGGGATCACGCCAGCGATAGACGTTCATATGCTCGTTCTGCACGAGTGAGATCTGCTCCACACCACCGCCGATAGCAATCGTCATACCATCGCCGGTGATCTGCTTGGCGGCTGTTGCGATAGCCATCAGCCCCGACGCGCATTGACGATCCATAGACTGACCCGGAACTGAAACCGGAAGGCCAGCCCGCAACAAGGACGTGCGGGCGATATTCATGTGGGTCGTGCCTTGCTGAAGCGCAGCACCGAGAACCACATCCTCTACTTCCGCGCCATCAATGCCCGCGCGCTCAACCGCAGCGGCAATCGCGTGACCCGCCAGCGCTGGCGCAGACGTGTCGTTAAAGGCTCCGCGATAGGCTTTGCCAATCGGTGTGCGCGCAGTTGATACTATGACAGCTTCTCTCATCAAAACTCCTCCACTGACGCCGAAACGTAAAGCCTGTCGGCCAATTCTTTCAATTCCGGAGTCAGCGGAACCGGCCGTCGCGTGTCTCGGTCTACATAGACATGCACATATTCACTTACAGCGGCGGTCAACTCTTCGTCATCCTTGAAGATGCCAAAACCCCACAGCAGACTGGTATTGCCGATATGCTCGACGCGAACCCCGACAACGACATTGTCAGGATAGGAAATTTCGGAGAAATAATTCGTTGAATTGCGCGCAACGATACCAATGGGTGTAGAGCCGTTCAACTCCAGAGCACCAGACGCAATCAGCGACCGGTTCAATGCCGCATCGCAATATTGCATATAGACGACATTGTTGACGTGGCCATAAATGTCCATGTCGCTCCAGCGCGTCTGCATATCGTAGAACTCCCGATAGGCTGACCGGGGTTCAGCCTTCGGTCGGGGTTTTGACGCCGTCATTCGATAACCTCATTGGCGCGGGACGTCGCGATGATGCGGTCCACATGCGCCAAACCGGCATCCGTCTCGATGAAATTAGTCATGTCATCGATCTTTGAGAAAGCAGCCGCAACGGCTTCCGGTGTCCGCTCGCCTTTCGGCAGATAAACGCCTTCACTTTCCACAATCGCCATACGGGCCACAGTTCCCGCACCTGCCAGAAGCACTGTGCGGCTTGGCGTCTGTTCGCTGACGAGGAAGAGAGCAGCCGGAACGACGTTTTCGGGTGCGAGGCGCACCAGCATTTCCTCATCCAGCACATCGCCGGTCATGCGCGTTGCAGCAGTGGGAGCAATCGCATTGACATGAATGTCGTATTTGTCGCCTTCAAAATGCAATACATTCATCAGGCCGACGAGGCCTGCCTTGGCCGCACCATAGTTGGACTGGCCAAAATTGCCATAAACGCCAGACGTAGAGGTCGTCATCAGGATGCGGCCATAGTTCTGGCCTTTCATGACGTCCCACACCGCGCGGCTGGCATTGGCCGAGCCAATAAGATGCACGTCGACCACGGCGCGAAAATCGGCCATTTCCATCTTCGCGAAGCTCTTGTCGCGCAAGATCCCGGCATTGTTGATGAGAATATCGATGCGACCGAATTCTTCGACCGTGCGCTTCGCCAGCGCCTGCATGTCTTCGAACTTCGTGACGTTGCCGGCGTCGGCAATGGCGACACCGCCCTTGGATCGAATTTCCGCAACGACCTTTTCGGCTGCCTCCGATGCCCCGCCGGTGCCGTCGCGGCTGCCACCGAAATCGTTCACGACGACTTTTGCGCCGCGCGCTGCCAGTTCGAGGGCATAAGTGCGCCCAAGCCCGCCGCCCGCACCCGTTACAATTGCAACACGATTTTCAAAAGAAATGGCCATGTGATCCTCAACCTACTGTCAGTATGAGCCAGTCAGCGGCTAGCGCTGGCTTGGTTTCGTCTTTGATTTCAACAGTCGCTGCAAGGGTCTGGAGCTGACCGTTAGCCTTCGGCTGCACCGACTTGGGACTGAATACGCCACGAATGGAAGAACCCACCTTCACCGGCGAGAGGAAGCGGACCTTGTCGAAACCATAGTTGATTTCAACCGTACCGGCCGCAACTTCCGGCAAAACCTCGCGGCTGAGCTTGGTCAACAGGCCGAGCACAAGAAACCCGTGTGCGATGGTGCCACCGAACACACTTTCCGTCGCTGCGCGTTCCGGGTCTGTGTGAATGAATTGATGATCGTCGATCACGTCCGCAAACCGATCCACAAGCTGTTGATCGATCTTGATCCAGTCCGAGTACAGGAACTGGCTTTCTGCGTTTGCACGGAGTGCTGACGCAGCAGAATTAGGGCTAATTTCCAAAATTACTTCCTCCATGCGTCGAGAAATCGACGGTAGTCGCATTGATCGACAACATACTGAGTAGTATGCACTTGAACATGGCTTTGTCTAGTGGCATTTTGGCATCGAAATTTGCTAGGCTAGGCTGCCGCTTACCTATGCATAGATCGGAGTAGCAGATGGCTGACAGCCGCCGAAATAACCGAACGGACAGTACCGGGAATGTCGTAATCCTGGAAACCGCCGCTCAGTGCTTCATGGAGCAAGGCTTCGCCACAACAAGCATCGATGATGTGGCGCGCAGGATGGGTTCGACCAAAGGGCGCATTTATCACTACTACTCATCGAAGACGGATTTGTTCTTCGACGTGCATCGCGAAGGTATGAATCGACTGTTCAAGGCTGTCGAACCGGTCACGACGATGAACGGCTCCGGCCTGCACCGACTTGAGGAGATGCTCATGGCGCATGCACTAGCCATGATGACCAACGTCGCTTTCGAAGCCGTGGTGGTGCAAGGCGTCCATATGCACAAACTGGCGGCAACCACGCCAGATCAGCGCCGCACACTCAACGAGCTTATTGCCATCCGGCGCCGGTTCGAGGATTTGTTCAAGCAGATAATTCGCGACGGGATCGATGACGGCAGTATTCGGGAGGTCGATGTCTCGATAGCTGCCAAAGCCATACTCGGCGCGATCAACTGGTTGTCCATCTGGTATCAGCCGAGAAGCATTCAAACTGAGAACGATAAAATTGCCTTGGCCAAAGAGATCGTGAGTATCCAGATAAATGGGCTTCGTCGATCCAACTAAGTATTGCGAAAGATGTTGTTACTTGTTTGATTCACGGGCGTGTTGAAGCAGCAGGTTGAATCTCAGACAAGTTTGAGCGCCGCGGCTCTCAATTTCGCAAAAGCGTTTTGACGATGCATCCGATGACAACTTCAGTTTTCTAATTTCGAGGGTGAAAGACGCGCCTAGCGCGTGATTACCAGTCAAGATCGACATTATTGAAGGCTTCTCGTTTAGCTCAGGCATGGAGTCAAATCGTCGATAGGCTCAAAATACTGAGGAAATCGACGCTCTTCCAACTTGATGAAACCTATAGCACAACCAATTCTAATCTTGTCAAAGACTTACTAAAGACTGTTCGTTGGTGGGAAAAGCGGTCAACGCATCGCGAAACTCCGCATGAATATATATATATCAACGACTAAGCTTGTCCTTCAAACGGTGCCAGGTATGAATGCGATTGGCCAATTGCGTGGCAACCGGGTGAAATGGAACGGGCAGCATGTTGGTTATAGGCAGGGGCATGTTTTCGTCGTTAGTGCGGTCCATCGCCCATCGTCCAATCTCCTGCCCTAAGGACATGGACAATGCGACGCCTCGCCCGGAATAAACGCCACCGAATACCAATCCCGGTGCAAGCCGGTACAATCGTGGCCTGCGATCGGGAACCACAGCAAAAGTTCCGTGCCAATACTCGGTCATTTTTGGGGAATCTTTGAACGCTGAAAATGCGTTCTTCAGTGTTTGGGCAACCTTATCGCGGCCCCGTTCCGCTTCATTATGCCAAAAACTATGAGTCCCACCGCTGACGAGACGATTATCGCAGTCATAATGGAAATAACGCAGATCGTTGCGCATATCGGACACGGCAGGATTGCCGACCATTATATGTGCGCGGAGTTCTTCAGGCAGGGGTTCGGTAGCCGCCTGGAAAACCTTGAACGGAATGAGCGTCTGTTGCAGGCCGGGCCATAATTTATCCGTCAACGCATTCGTTGCAAGGACAACCCGTGAAGCAAAGATCGACCCCTTGCTCGTTTTGACCCGCCATCCACTACCGCTTTTTTCCAGAGAAAGAGCCTTCGAGTTTTCGAAGACCCTAACCCCTTCTTTTTCAAGCGCCTGCGCCAATCCGATCGTCATAGCAAACGGGTTGATATGGCCGGAATTGCGAACGATCCAGCCCCCCAGATAAGGGCTGCCAATCCGGGCCGATACCTCTGCACGATCCATCCATTGGACATCGGCACCCAGCGCCTTCCATTCGTCATGGAACTGGCGTGCACGTCGCAAGGTCGCATCATTATGCGCCGGCTGAATCCAGCCGTTCTGCACCTGGTGCGCATCAATGCCAAATCGTTGCATCAATCCGAATGCGACATCGGCGGATTGGGCAACCATATGGTTAAACTTCCCGCCGATCTTTTTGCCATATATTGCTTCAAATTCGCTCGGCGAGGCTTTGGAATGGTGGGAAATCACCAGACCGTGGTTACGGCCCGACGCTGACGAGCCGATTTCATTGCCTTCCAGTAGAATGACGTCCGCGCCGCAATCGCGAGCCCCCAACGCGGCGGCCATGCCGGTAAAGCCACCGCCAACCACCAGAACATCCGTACGGTGCTCTCCAGACAATTCCGGCGCAGCAATGCGTTTCGCCGTCGTTTTGCGCCAAAGATGCGGCGTTTTCCAATCGACTTCAAACATGGAGGTTTTCCTCTGACGCGCCACCGAGATAGTGCTCGCTCAAGTCGGAGTGATCGACCATTTCCTTTGCCGGGCCGTGCAACCTGACGCGACCTGTATTCAAAAGATATGCATAATCCCCACATTCGAGCGCCAGTTGAACGTTCTGCTCCACTAACAGGATTGAAATACCTGTCTGAGAGAGGTCGAGAATGATGCGAAAAATCTGATGAATGATCTTCGGCGCAAGCCCCAGAGATGGTTCATCCAACATAAGTAGTTTGGGCTCGGACATCAGCGCGCGCCCGATGGCCAGCATTTGCTGCTGCCCGCCGGACATACGGCTTGCCATGCCGTTGCGACGCTCCTTGAGGACCGGGAACAGATCGAAGACTTCCTGACGGAGAGTTTCGAAGCTTTTCCCCATCCGGCCAATATGCGCCGCAACCAGGTTTTCTTCCACGGTGAGACGCTGGAAAATCTGGCGGCCTTCCGGACAATGAGTCAATCCCATGCGGACAACCTGCTCCGGCCTGGCACCGGTGATATCCTTGCCGTCGAAGAAAATCTTGCCGGCGGTCGCCTGTGCTACGCCTGAAATCGAATTCAGCAACGTGGTCTTGCCAGCGCCATTCGGTCCGAGGATAACGACGATCGGCACTGTTGTAATTTGGCCGCGATGATAGCCGACATCCGCTTTCAGGCCGTCCAGATCAATCTTGTGATCCCAAAACGCCTCGCGGTCATGGATCAGGGCTGGGGGAACGGCATCAGCGCGCAGACCCATGCTGTAACGAACCACTTGCCAGAACAAAATGCGGTCCGCCCAATTGTCGAGCAGCGGGGTTGCTGTGCCCGCAGTGTTCGGGGCAAGGGCGCGCGCCGGAAACCGCTGGTCAAGTTCGGCGGCGATCAGGGCGGAATCACAGTAGATATCCGCCCCGATCTGAAGCACTGGGGCCCGCCTGTAGCCACCCGTCAAGGCCAGCAGATCAGCCTTTGGCGCAATAGGAGGCACGATGACCGATGACCATGACAGCCCCTTGAAGCCCATCAAAGTTCTGATTTTTTCGGAATAGGGAGAGGCTTCATAGTGGTGCAGGATCAGGTCGACCATCGTTTTTCTCCTACTTCAGCAGCCCGAGGATATCTTGCGCGGCGGCGGCGGATGAGGCGGGGTTCTGGCCGGTGACCAGTTTTCCGTCACGCAGCACGAAACTGGCCCAATCCGCCCCTTTTTCATACTGGCCACCATTGGCCTTCAGCATGTCTTCCACCAAGAACGGCACAACATCGGTAAGGCCGACGGCCTCTTCTTCGGTGTTGGTAAAACCCGTCACCCGGCGACCAGACACCAGCGGTTTGCCGTCCGCACCTTGGGTGTGGCGGAACACGGCTGGGGCGTGGCAAACTGCGCCGACAGGCAAATCGGCGGCGGCGAAGGCCTCGATCAGGCGTTTGCTGTCCGCGCTTTCGGCCAGATCCCACAAAGGGCCGTGGCCGCCCGGATAGAAGATGGCGTCGAACCCGTCTTCGGTTACATCCGAAAGCTTCAGCGTCGTCGCAAGATGCTTTTGCGTCTCTGGATCGTCTTTGAACCGACGGGTGTCGTCGGTCTGTGCGTCAGCGCTGTCGCTGGACGGATCAATCGGCGGCTGTCCCCCTTTGGGCGAGGCCAGTATAATGTTTGCTCCGGCGTCCTTGAAGACGTAATAGGGGGCCGCAAACTCCTCCAGCCAGAAGCCGGTTTTCTTGGCTGTGTCCCCGAGTGTGTCGTGGGATGTCAGTACCATCAGAATTTTCATGTTATTTTCCTATTTTTCTCGCCGACGCGGATCACGCGCTTGCCAAAGTTTTCGCCATTCAGCAGGCCAATGAAGGCTTCGGGCGCATTTTCCAAACCGTAGATGATCTCTTCGCGGTATTTGATTTGGCCACTGTCGATCCACGATCCCATATCTTTGGCAAAATCCGGGTAGAGGTGGCCGAAGTCGTCAAAGATGATGAAGCCCTGCACCTTGATCTTTTTGCGCAGAATCTGACCCATAAGCCAGTTCATCCGGTCCGGCCCTTCGGGCAAGTCAGTCGCATTATACTGAGAGATCAATCCGCAGACCGGCACCCTTGCGTTCGGATTCAACAGTGGGATGACCCCGTCGAGGACTTTGCCGCCGACATTTTCGAAATAGACATCGATGCCATCGGGACTGGCCTTTGCAAGCTGTTCGGCAAAGTCATCTGCCTTGTGATCGATACAGGCATCAAAACCCAACTCATTGACCGCATAGGCGCATTTCTCTGGCCCGCCCGCGATGCCGACCACGCGGCAGCCAAGGATCTTGCCGATCTGGCCCACAGTGGCCCCGACAGGGCCGGTTGCGGCCGCCACGGCGATGGTTTCGCCCGGCTTTGGCGCGCCAATTTGCGTCAGACCCGCCCAAGCGGTAAATCCGGGCATACCCATGATACCGAGCGCCCAAGACGGGTGTGCAGGCGAGGTGCCCAGATTGGTGATCCGCGTGCCATCCGACAGCGCGTAATCCTGCCAGCCATTGAAGCTGAGCACCCAGTCGCCCGGCGCAAAGCCATCAACCTTTGAGGTGACGACCTGAGCCACTGTGCCGCCCTCCATCACGCCATCAATTTCCACCGGCGCGGCGTAAGATGGCGCATCGCTCATGCGCCCCCGCATATAAGGGTCCAGCGACAGATATTCGGTGCGCAGAAGCATCTGCCCAGCACCAGGGGAGGGGACGTCCCCTTCGACCAAGCGAAGCGTGTCCTTGGTCGGTTCGCCTTTGGGGCGTTCCGCCAGCACAAGCTGGCGGTTTACTGTTTCGGTCTGTGTCATGGTCATCATCTCCTAGAAGGCTGTTTCAAGAATGCGGCGGGCATCCTCGGGGGTGATGGCATTTTGTTCGCCAAGGGCGGTCATGCCGTGATCCTTCAAGGCGGCGACGATGCGATCAATTTCAGGTGCAGCAATTGCGTAATCGCCGAGTCGGGTTTTGATGCCCATCTGTTCAAAGAACCCGCGTGTTGCCTCGATCACGGCATCAATCCGCGCATCATCAGATCCCTCGCGGATGTCCCAAACATTGGCAGCATATTGCAGCAGTTTCTCGCGTTTGGGGCCACGTTGGTCGTTCATCAGTGACGGCAACACGACAGCCAGTGTGCGGGCGTGGTCGGTGTCATTGAGCGCGGTAATCTCATGTCCGATCATATGGCTTGCCCAGTCCTGCGGGACACCTGCGCCGATCAGGCCATTCAGGGCCAGCGTTGCCGTCCACATCAGGTTGGCGCGAACGTCATAGTCCTCCGGCGTCTCAAGGGCTTTGGGCCCAAGCTCGATCAGGGTGCGTAGCAGGGTTTCGGCAAAACCGTCCTGAACGCGCGCGGCGGATGGATAGGTCAGATATTGTTCGATGATGTGAACAAACGCGTCGGCCACGCCGTTCGCGATTTGACGGGGCGGCAGCGTGTAAGTGACCTCGGGGTCCAGCACCGAGAAAACCGGGTAGCAATGCGGGCTACCAAACGGAAGCTTAGCGCCCTTCTCGGGATTGGTGATCACAGCGCCAGAGTTCATCTCCGAACCGGTGGCGGGCAAGGTCAACACGGTGCCAAAGGGCAGCGCTTGCGTGATGACCGACCCGCGAGATGTCAGGATGTCCCAGGCGTCGCCATCATATTTGGCCGCCGCCGCGATAAATTTGGTGGCGTCAATAACGGAACCACCGCCGACAGCCAACAGGAAGGTGATCCCTTCTTGGCCAATCACCTCGACAGCTTTCAGCGCAGTGGCGAAGCGCGGATTGGGCTCAATGCCGCCAAATTCGACCAAGGTCCGGCCCGCAAGTGCCGCACGCACCTGACCAAGGACGCCTGTTTTCTCCGCGCTGCCTCCACCATAGAGGATCAGCACCTTTGCGTCAGCCGGAACCTGATCCTTTAGGTCCGCGATACGGCCCTTGCCAAACAGGATATGTGTCGGATTGCGAAAGTCAAAATTATTCATGGGTTCAGTTTCCTTCAGTTTCAATGTGCAGGCGCACGTCAACGTTTCCGCGTGTGGCGTTGGAGTATGGGCAGACCTGGTGCGTCGCTTCGACAAGTCTTTCAGCATCCTCGCGGGTCATGCCCGGCAGATGTGCGGTAATGTCGAGATCAAGTCCGTATCCGCCCTCGACGCGTTGGCCGATGCCCACCTCAACCGACGTTAATGCCGCTTTGGCATCAAGCTTGAGTTTTTTTGCGGTCATTTCCATCGCGCTATCAAAACAGGCCGCATAGCCAAGCGCGAACAACTGCTCGGGGTTCACCCCCGCCTCGCCACTGTCCGGGCGAACCATCTGGACTGAAAAGCTGCCATCGTTGAGGGCGGCGGTTCCCGAGCGGCCCCCTGTTGCCGTTGCGGTGGTTTTGTAGAAGATTTTCATGAGCTTCCTTTCGCGAATAGACTGGTCGTCTATAGATGTGTCAAAATTTTTGGGGTTATGTTCCTGGAACGAGCACCTTTGTGGCATTCATAGCGGAATTGAGCGGGGCTTCACTGTGCGAGAGGCTCGCGACGAGGCTGGCTCCAAGCCACATGTGGTAGATCATTTCTGCCGTGGAGCGGGGGTCTTCAAGCGCGGCGATCGTGCCATCGTCCGTTCCCTGCTCAAGGGTCTCCGTCAGGCGCGCGACGATTTCGGACACACTTTTCTGCAAGATATTGCTCATGTTCTCCGAGAGGTCAGCAACCTCTGCGGACAGTTTGACGACCAAGCACCGGTCTTCGAGGTTGGGGCTGATCTGTTTTTTCCGCCACTCTTCGAAATAGGTCAGAAACCGAGACCGTGCATCCATGTCCGGATGCGCAAGCGACGCGTTCAGGCGTGTGCCATACTCCGTCATAAAATCGTTCAACAGCGCACAGCCATAAGCTTCCTTGGAGGCGAAATAGTGATAGAACGACCCTTTCGGAACACCGGCCTCTTTCAACAGCGCACTCAGACCGACACCTGTGTAGCCCTGCTTGGCTGTCAGGCGTCGTCCTGTGGTCAGTATCTGTGAGCGTGTGTCGTTTTTCTGTTCCATGACCCCTGATATAGCCTCATTAGACCGGTCGTCTAGGGGTGGTGTGGCTTTTTCTAATCACAGGGCCGTGAGCGGCGCTTAGAAACGGTACGGGAAAGGCGCTAGCCAGCATGCACACCAGTTAGCAGCTTTAACATCCAGCACAGAAAAACAAGCAATGCATACGCAAGGCGTTGTTGCATGAAACGAATTGGTGGCGGATTCCGATCTTTGATGCTGGCTTATGTGGTTTCAACTTTGACG
>NZ_NNRN01000016.1:0-644 GCF_002252535.1 Brucella lupini | reverse complement strand
AGGGGGGGAGGGGCTCCATAGGCGGGCTCGATGGGGCAGGTCTGACCGGAGAACGGCTTCGCCTCGCTCTTGATCCCGCAACGGCTCTGCAAAACTTTCATCCCCTGCCGGCTCACGCCGCCATTCCTCGCGAAACAAGAAAGTGTCTCCGCGCCGCCCTCCACGCTGTTCCGGCCCTTTGGGTGC
Organism: Brucella lupini; assembly: GCF_002252535.1. Classification (NCBI taxonomy): domain Bacteria; kingdom Pseudomonadati; phylum Pseudomonadota; class Alphaproteobacteria; order Hyphomicrobiales; family Brucellaceae; genus Brucella; species Brucella lupini. Next base: position 458 of record NZ_NNRN01000016.1, on the reverse strand, counting down.
GGTCCGATCGTCCCTGGCCTTTGCGACTGCCATCGAGGCCGCAATGGAGCGGCCCGAAACAGCAAAAAAGGAATATGACAATGGCTACCATCGGCACCTTCACCTCCACCGAAAACGGTTTCACCGGTTCGATCCGCACCCTCGCTCTCAACGTCAAGGCTCGCATCGCCCGCATCGAGAACCCCTCGGACAAAGGCCCGCAGTTCCGCATCTTCGCCGGCTCCGTTGAACTCGGCGCCGCCTGGCAGAAGCGCTCCAGCGAGAGCGACCGCGACTACCTCTCGGTCAAGCTCGACGATCCGAGCTTCCCCGCCCCGATCTACGCCACGCTGAGCGAGGTGGAAGGTGAGGATGGCTACCAGCTGATCTGGTCCCGCCCGAACCGCGACTGAGACCTGCAGGCCCCGCCGCCAGGGCGGGGCCAACCGGTCGCCTTGAGAAAGCCGGTAAAGGGCGTC
>NZ_NNRN01000015.1:0-2752 GCF_002252535.1 Brucella lupini | reverse complement strand
TGCGTATTTCAGAATTCGCGGACAGCGATTTCATTAAATCGCGGACACTTGTTTCGCTAATTCGCGGACAGTTCAGCCGCAGCGTTTTTCAGGTCTGTTGTTAATCAGCCTTCTGTTCTTTCGTCGTGCATATTGGGTATGGTGTCAATTCCGGATTTGGCTTTGCGCATACTATCTCCTTCCAAATTGATGCGATGAGCATTGTGCACGACGCGGTCCAATATTGCGTCGGCGACCGTGGCGTCTGCGATGAGGTCATGCCAGGCATTCACGGGGACCTGAGCCGTGATGAGCGTTGACCTGCGCTGGTATCGTTCTTCGATAATCTCGAAGAGATGGAAGCGCTGCTGTTCGCTGAGGACATGAGTGGCGAAGTCATCAAGGATCAGCAGTTGCACTTTCATCAGTCGGTTCATGAGCCTTGGATAGCGGCCATCCAACTTTGCCATGGCGAGATCCTCGAAGAGACGAGGCGCGCGGACATAGAGAACCGAATGGTCATGTCGTGCGGCCTGACGGCCCAGAGCACAGGCCAGCCATGACTTGCCCGTACCGGTTTTCCCGCACACGATCAAATTCTCATGGTTCTTAAGCCATTGCCCTTGCGCCAGCGCCATTGTCGCACGGCGGTCGAGGTTTCTGGCCGCGCGGAAATCAATGTCTTCGACACAGGCTTCCGGGAAGCGTAGCTTTGCGGCCGCCAGACGTGTCGTCAGCCGCTTGTCGGCGCGTACGGCGATCTCCCTGTCGAGCATAAGGCCCAACCACTCTTCTTTGTTCATCGCCCGGGCGTCTGGCTGTTCAGACAGTTCCCGCCAGGCCATTGCCATGCCCGACAGACCAAGCGTGTACATGTTTTCAAGCGTTGGATTGGTCAGCATTGTCATTCCTTCTTTCTTGGGGGGTGCCGATACTGATAGACTACGTTTAGTGCTGTCAGCTCGATCGATAGGCCTGAAGCCCCTGGGGCGCGAAGCTTCCCACATTGCGTAGCGCTTCAGGGCTTCAGGCAGGGCGCCAGCATTATTGCCAGCGATTTCAATGGTAATAGCCACGACCGCGAATGTTGGAATGAGTGGGCAGTGGCTTTCTGACTTCCTCGGCCGGGCTTGCCCGGTCGAGACCCGCCTGCAGAATGGAACGGACGGAGGTGTAGGTCAGCGCATTGATGACAAGCGCCCGCTCGCAGGCGGCGTCGAGGCGATCATGCTCGTAGCGCCGGGCAAGGGAAAGAATGCCGAGCGCCGCACGGTATCCCTGTTCGGGATGTGGTTTGTCGCGGATGACCCGTTCAACGAAGATACCTGTGTTGACGCTGATCTTGCTGGCATCCCGGATCAGGCTTGCCGCATTCATCCCGGCATGCCGCTGATGGGATTTGGGCATATGCTCCTTCACCGTGACGTGCCCGTTGCGCTCGGAACGACGGCGATGAGATGCGACCCGCTTGTGGTTAAAGAATATTTCGACCACTTGATTTGTGAGGCGCACGGTAACCTTTTTGCCGATCAGTTGGTGCGGTACCGAATAGAAGGTTTTGGCTACATCAATATGGTAATCGGGGTGAACCTTCGCCGATTTCCACTCCGCATATTCGAAGTCTGTCGCGGGCAGTGGAGCAAGAGCAGTGCGCTCAAGCTCCTCGAACAATTCGCGCCGGGATTTGCCGTAATGGCGCATGGGGCGGTTGTTGATATCTTCCAGAAGCTTGCCAATGGCGGCATTCAGGTCCTCCAGTGAGAAGAAAGTCTGATTGCGAAGCCGTGCCAGAATCCAGCGCTCGGTGATTAAAACCGATCCCTCGATTTTTGCCTTATCCCGGGCCCGTCTCACCCGTGTCGGTAATACGGTCGTGCCATAATGTTCGCTAAACGCTTCGAAGGTCGCGGTGATCGTTGGCTCGAACCATAGGGCAACTGCGACACCGGATTTGAGGTTATCGCAGACAATGGCCTTCGTCACACCGCCAAAATAGATCAGCGCCCGCTTTTGCCCTTCGATCCAGTCTGGAAGTTTCTGGCTCTCGCTGGCATAGGAGAAGGCCAGATTGGACGCGGGAAGAACCGCGACAAAGATCTGTGCCTGACGGATCTCTCCGGTTTTCGGATTGATGAGCGGCACCGTCTGGCCCGCATAATCCGTCTGCATGGTGGCTCCGACCTCATGCCGATTGCGATAGGTCGGGGACAGCCTCTGCTCAAAAGCTGCAAAATTCGTGCAGAACCACGTGTATCCATAACCATCAGGATGCGCCGTGCGATACTCCTGCCACAGAAGGGTCAGCGTCACGCCCTTACGCTTCAGTTCCCGCGAAACATACGCAAAATCCGGTTCCTGCGTATCCTGGGCTGGCCGGCCGGCCTGTTTGAACAACAGTCTCTCAAGCTGGATGTCATCATCATAGGCAGCAGGTATCGGCCACATGCAAATACCTGCCTGCCGAGCCCGGTGCAGATAGGTTGAAACCGCAGTCTTCCCAATGCGAAGTCGCTCTGAAACCTCGCGAACCGACAGCCCCTGTTCGAAGGTCAGTCGTAATATTGAACGAATATCTCTCATCGTAATACGCTTTGCTTGCTTCCGTCTTGGCATCGTTCCTCCTGGTGAAAACAGGAAGAAAATCATGCGCAATCGGCACCTGCAAAAACGCGCGCGAACTGTCCGCACATTACTGAAATCGCTGTCCGCGAATTACCGTAATGGCTGTCCGCATATTACTGAAAAAGGTGTCCGTGAATTAGTGAAACCCGCA
>NZ_NNRN01000014.1:0-19686 GCF_002252535.1 Brucella lupini | reverse complement strand
GTCCTCACTAGGCCCTCGCCGCTGCGCTCGAGGCGAGCCGCGTAGTGCTCCGCACCCTGCCGGAGAATAGGTGACTGCTCGACGCCGTGCAGGCGCTCCGCGACGTGGGCGAGCTGCTGCACGAGCTGCGCCAGCTCTGGCTTGTAATCCTGCGGCGGTCCCTGCCGGTCAAATTCCTCAAAGGCGGCTTCGACGCCCTTGCGGATGGTGGTCATTTCCCGCGTGAGGTCGCCGGCGAGACTTTCGACCGTTTCCCGCAGCGCGTCGAAGGCGGCGGCCGGGTCGCCGGCATCGTCGGCCAATGCTTCCGGCCCAAATTCTCCCCTGTCGTCGTCCAGTTCCGTCATATGATCTCCTTGCCTACATTCCCATGCCGATGCCCCGACTGAGGCGCTGGCCGCGTGTCATTTCCTCTTGCAGCGCGCGGGAAATAGTCTGCTCCCGGCGCAGCTCATGCTTGATTCCAAGCTCCCGGCTGCGATTGCGTACGATGGATTCCGCCTGCGGGTCGCGTTCAAGGCTCTTGGCAAGGCCGCTCATCTGGCTTTCGACCTTGGCGCGGGCATCGTCGTGCTGCCAGCCGCGAAGTTTCTGGCGCTGGCCGTCCAGCTCCTGCCAGCGGTTCACGAACCGCTCGGCCCTGACATTGGGGTCTTGCAGGGCGGCGTTCTCGCGCTTCATGCCGTCGATGACCTGGGCGACACGCTCCCGGCCGAAAAGCTCGGTCATGGCGCGCGCCGTCTGCGGATCGTTTTGCAGCGTCGAGCGCATCAAATCTTTCATGCCGTCCTGCACCTGGTCGAGCTGCTGCCCGGCCTGCCCGATTTCCTGCCGCTGCATGTCGAGAACCGGCAAGCCATCGCGCCGGTGCTGGTCGATCGACTGATAGGCCCGCGCATAACGATCAACGGCCGCCTCAAGCGGCGACTGCCGCCGCGCCCGCTCTGCCAGCCGATCTTGCGCCGGCGTCGGCCGCAAGCTCCCCTCTCTTTCCGGCCGCTGCTCCACCGGCGATGCCTCGCCGCGCTCGTGGGAGGGCGCAGCGCGGGCATTGAGCTTGAGGCCGGCGAACATGCCGCCCCGCTGCTTCTCGGCCTGCTGCGGCCGTTTCTGGTCGATCTGCGGGCCGTTCTCGCCGGCGCGGTCCTGCTCGGGCCGCTCGGCCGCGCCCCGGCGCTGCTGCTGCCGATCGCCGGCGAGATCCTTGCCAAGATCCTCGCGAGGATCTGCGCGAAGATCCTGCGCGAGATTCACGCCGACTTTTTGCGAGGATCTCGGCGCGCGGTCCTCGATGCGCTCCCGCTCGGCAGGGTTCCGCTCGGCCGTCGACTCCCGTTCCACACGTAGCCCGGCGCGCTCGGCCGGAATCTCGATCTCGCTGCGGATGCCGATCGCCGCCGCAATTCCGCGCCGCTCGGCAAAGTCGCGGGTATAGTCGAGCGTGGTTTCCTTCACGCCCGACCGGGACAGGCGGCGTTCTAGCTGGCTATAGGCGAGCTCGCCGCCGTCCTGAACCTTCCACGTATTACGATGCGTCTGCGTGCCATCCGGCAAGGTGACGGGGGTAGAACCCTCATGCTGAAGGCCGATCTTGTCCCCGATCTCCGGCGCGGCCTCCGTCATGGCGCGCTCAAGATCGACGCCCCATAGGGTGCGCCGCTCGCCCTTGTCGTTTTCCAGCGTCACGAAATAGCTGTCGGACTTCTGCGGGTCGTGCTCATAGGGCGCGGCCCCATGCTCGACCAGCCGGCCGGCATTGGTGAACTCGTCCTGTGCCGCGTAGAGCTGCACGCCGTCGCGATGCCGGGTCATGGCGACATAGGTTAGATGCCGGTCCATCGTCCCCGACGCCATCACATAGGACCGATCGACCGTTGCGCCCTGGTTCTTGTGAATCGTCGTCGCATAGCCGTGGTCGATCGCCTGATAGTCGCCCATCGGCACGCTGACGCTCTCGCCGCCCCGGCCGTCGAGCTGCGCGACGATCCGGCCGGCCTCGACATGCTCGACGGTGCCAAGCATCCCGTTTTTCACGCCAAGGTCGCGGTTGTTCTCCAAGAACACGATGCGGTCGCCCGGCGCGAACTCTCGGCTGCCGTCATTGGTCTGGAAGGTCAGCGCGCCGGCGTCCTCGCCCTGCGCCAGCTCGCCCCGGTCCTGTAGCTCTGTCCGGATCGCGTCATTGATGGCGCGAACATCGGCCCGGCGATGCGCCATCGCAACCCGGGAGCCGTCCGGCCGCTCGTCGCGATCGGCAAGATAGTCGCGCACGATCTGCCCGCGCGCGTCCTCGCCGGTTTCGGCAAAGCTGATATTGCCGTGATCCCGGTAGGCCGCCAGCCCCTCGACTGTGCGGTGCGTGGCGAAGTCAACCGACGCCTCCCGCTGCCAGTCCACGCGCTGCCGGCGGATTTCGGACAACTCGGCATGGCCGATTTCTTCCGTGATCGCCCGGAACGGTGCGCCGGCCCCGATCGCCTGTAGCTGCTCATGGTCGCCGACTAGGACGATCTTCGCCCCGCGCGCCTCGGCCTCGCCAACAAAGCGGGCGAGCTGGCGGCTCCCGACCATGCCCGCCTCGTCGATCACGAACACGTCGCCGCGGCCGATCGTGCCGCGGTCGTTCTCCCAACCGCGGGACCATGACGCCAGCGTGCGGCTCTGGATGCCGGAACTTTCCTCCAAGCCCTCGGCCGCTTTCCCCGACAAGGCCGCGCCGTGGACGGTGTAGCCCTCGGCCTCCCATACCTCGCGCGCTGCGGCGAGCATGGTGGACTTGCCAGCGCCAGCGAAGCCGACAACGGCGGAAATCCGCTCCGGCCCGGTGACATGCTCGATCGCCCGGCGCTGCTCATCGGACAGCCGCGCTGTCACGTCGCCGGCGCTGCGCTGAATGGCGGCGTCTTGGGCGTCTATGGCGCGCTCGACATGCCGGCGATCGACGCCGTGAGAATGCGCCGCGTGCATCCGCTGCGCGCTCTCGATCATGCCGGATTCGATCTCGACCATCTCGCGGGTCGAATAGCGGGCAAGCTCGATCTCGCCCGTTGCCGGGTCCGCGCGCTCGGCCTGCAACTCTACCAGTGCCGGCGAGGCCATCACCTTCGCAAAGGCGCTCTGGAACTCCTGCACATCGTCGTTGATGTAGCGATGAAGCGTCCGCGCCACGTCGCGCCGATCGAACACGCTCTTTTCGCCGGTGATGAGCGTTAGAACCTGCTCCGGCTTCTCGCGGATAAGATCGGCGTTGCGCTGCGCCGCTTCCTCGTCCAGCCGCGTGCGCGCCACGTCGAGGCCGCGCCGCTCCATCTGTGTGGCATGGACGCCCATATGCTCGGTCGGCGCGATCTCTAGCCCGCGCTCCATATGCGAACGGTGGTCGATCCGAATATCAAGACCGGCCATTGCAAGCCGCTCGTTCGCGATTCCTTCCCACGTCTGGCGAAGGTCGCGAAGCTGCATGTCCGTTGTCGGCAGACCGTTGGACAGGAGCCGCGCATTCTTGTGCTCAAGATAGGTCTTGTCGCCTAGCCCGTCCTCCGTCACCTGTCGCGTGGTCATCATCACATGAGCATGGTGATTGCGAACGTCGCTGGCGTCATGCGGCGCGTGAATGGCGAAATCCACGGCTGCGCCATAGCGGTTCGCCAGTTCCTGCGCCAGCTCTCGCGTTGCCTCTAGCCGCTGTTCCGCCGAAAGCTCATGCGGCAAGGCAACCTCGAACTCGCGAGCAACGCGGGCGTCTTTTCGAGCTTCGGCAAACTCGGCTGCGTTCCACAAGGCCGAACGATCCTTGGCCCAATCAGCGTTGACGCCTTCCGGCAAAACGATCTCGGCATGTTCCACGCCCTGCTTTGCCGTGTAGTCATGCGTGATGCCGTCGCGCTCGTTGGTCAGCCTCTCCCCGGCGCGATAGGCCATCGAAGCGACTGCACTACGGCCCGACGCCCGCGAAACTGGCTTCATGCTGAAATGGTAGATCGCCAACCCTATTGCCTCGATACCGTTTCGCCGTTTCCCGCCAGCCTTCAAGCTGGCGGCGCGCTGACTTGCGAAGCAAGTCGTAAGTGCGCCCTTCTCAACTCTATCGCTCCGCTCTTTCGTCGCTCGGTGTGGCGCTTGCGGCAAGGTCGATGCGATAAGCTGAGAGCCGGATTGTGCTGCAACGCGGGCGGGTTTTCAACCGGGAGAAGATGAAATACAGGTTCGGTGCTGGAAAAATGCGCGCTTTCGGCTAGGATTGACCCTCGATCAAAGAGGACGCGACGACATGGCTCGGAAATCCATTGAGGAACGACTTGCGCAACTGGACGCCCAACGCGCCGCACTGAAAGCGAAGCTCGGCAAGGAGGAACGCGCCAAGGACACCCGCCGCAAGGTTCTGCTCGGCGCGCTCGTGCTGCATCGCCTCGAAAACTCCAACGATCCCGATTTCACCAAGCGACTCGGTGACTGGTTGCGCCGCGAGCTGCCCGACTTCCTGACACGCGACGGTGACAAAGAACTCTTTGCCGATCTGATCAGCAAAGCACCCGCCACAGGCGCGACAGGCAGCGCCGGGGAGGGCAATGCATGAGTCAGGCAAGACTTGCATGGGGCGCGTTCAAGAACATGCTGCGCGCGGCCGCCCGCGATCCGCTATGGGCGTTCCTCTCCTTGATCGCCGCGCCCTTCCGTGTCTGGAAACCGCTGCTGCAAAGTCTTTTCATTCTGTTTATCGTCCTGTTCGTCGTCGGGTTGGGCGGGCGCACCGTTCTGCGAGACTTCGGAGGCTTTGGCCCTGGCTCCATTCCGGTCATTGCCTGGGACTTCGTGACGCTGTTCATAATGGCCGCCATCGCCTTCCGCTTCCTCACCAATCCCCTGATCCTCCATTTCGGAGACATGGAAGGCGAAACCCACGGCTCGGCCCGCTTCGCGACGAATAAGGAAACCGCCGCCCTCACCCGTGCCGATTCCGGCCTGCTGATCGGCCGCGATCCGAAATCGAAAAAGCTGCTGCGCTATGACGGCCCGGCCCATCTGCTGACGATGGCCCCGACGCGCACCGGCAAGGGCGTGGGAACCATCATCCCGAACCTGCTCACCGCCGACCGCTCCGTGATCTGCATCGACCCCAAGGGCGAGAATGCCAGGATCGCCGGCCGCGCCCGACAGAAGTTCGGCCCGGTCCATGTCCTCGACCCCTTCGGCGTCACCGGCCAACCCTCGGCCGCCTTCAATCCGCTCGGCCAGCTCGACCCTAGCAGCCTCGATGTCGCGGAAGACGCCAGCACCCTTGCCGACGCCCTGGTGTTCGATGAACCGGGCATGGCCGGCGAGGCGCATTGGAACGAGGAAGCCAAGGCGCTCATTGCCGGCCTCATCCTCTACGTGGTGTGTCACAATTCGGCGGAAGACCGCACCCTGGAAATGGTGCGCTACTGCCTGACCGCCGCCCCTGACGCCTTCCTCACGATGCTGAAGGACATGCAGGCCAGCACGGCGGCGCGCGGCCTGATCGCCCGCGCCGCCAACCGCCACCTTGCGAAATCCGATCGCGAGGCGGCCGGCGTCCTCTCGGCCGCGCAGCGCCATACCCATTTCCTCGACAGCCCGCGCATTGTCGATGTGACGGCCCGCTCGGATTTCCGCTTTGCCGATCTCAAGCGCCGCAACGTCTCGGTGTTCCTCGTCCTGCCGCCCGATCGCCTGTCCACCTATTCGCGATGGCTGCGCCTGCTCGTCGCGCAAAGCCTCACCGATATGGCCCGCGATCCCGCCAAGCCGGCCGCGCCGGTCCTCTACCTGCTGGATGAGTTCGCAGCCCTCGGCCACCTGGCCCCGGTCGAACGCGCAATGGGCCTCATGGCCGGCTACGGCGTCCAGCTCTGGCCCATCCTGCAGGACGTTCACCAGCTCCGCGCCACCTACGGGCAGCGCGCCGGCACCTTCCTGTCAAATGCCGGCGTCCTACAGGTCTTCGGCGTCAACGATCACGACAGCGCCCGCCTCGTCTCCGATCTGCTCGGGCAGGAAACCGTGGTGTTCCAGACCATGAGCCGCGCCCTCGATGCCGAACAGACCGGAATCACCTACGGCGAGCAACATACGGCCCGGCCGCTGCTGACCCCGGATGAGGTTCGCAACATGCCGCAGAACATCGAATTGCTGTTCCTGGCCGGGCAACGGCCGATAGTCGCCGGCAAACTGGCCTATTACGCCGATTCCGAGTTTCGGGGGCTGTATGACGCTCCCTGAAAGCCTCGCCCATCTGCCCGACAGGAAGCGCCGCGAGCTGGAACGGGTCGCCGCGATCCTGTTCGATGAATTTGACGATGCCCTGAAAACCAAGCTCTCCATGAAGGGCAAGCGCGGCCGCATCCTCAAGCTGATCCTGTTCGGCTCCTATGCGCGCGGCGATTGGGTCGAGGATCGCAAAAGCGGCTATCGCTCCGACTATGACGTGCTCGTCGTCGTCAACTACGACAGCTTTGCGGAACAACATGAAGCCTGGGAAAAGGCCGCTGAACGGTTCCTGCAAGAGCTGACCGTCACAAAGCACCTGGCAACGCCGGTCAACTTCATCGTTCACACCATCATGGACGTGAACGACCAGCTTAGGCGCGGTCGGCCCTTCTTCGTGGACATAGCCCGCGACGGAATCGTGCTCTACGAGGCTCCCGGACACCCTCTCGCATCCCCTGTGCCCCTCGCGCCGGAGGAAGCCCGCGCCGAAGCGAGGCGGCATTACGAGCACTGGTTTCCGTTAGGATGCCACGCGCTCAAGCTCGCCCAGGACAGCATTGCCGACGGTGTGCCCCGCGATGCGGCTTTTCTACTGCACCAGGCCGCCGAGCGGTTCTATCATTGTGTCCTGCTGGTCCTGGCGCTCTATAGCCCCAAATCCCACAAGCTGACTTTCCTGCGCTCCCACGCGGAGCGGCTTGCGCCGCAGCTCATCGCCGTGTGGCCGCGCGATACCCGTTTCGCAAAGCGCTGCTTTACCCGCCTCGATCGCGCCTATGTCGGCGCGCGCTATTCCCCGGCCTATGAAATCACCGGCGAGGAGCTGGCCTGGCTGGTCGACCGTGTGACGGCGCTGCAAGAAGCCGTCGCCCCGATCTGCGCCGGCCGGCTCGACGGTCCCGGCGCTGACGCTGCCTCAAGCTGATCCTGTTCGCTCATTCACTCATTCACCGATTCACGCAATCGCTGAAACGCACAATGGCAGATTCGCGTATTCACCTGGCCGCCCCTCGGGCGAAACGGCTAACGGTATACCGTTAGCCTATCCTGCCATCTCTAAGCGGTCCCGGCGCTAACGCACCGGGGCTTTGTTACGAACGGCCCTCCGGCTCTCTACAGCGCGATTGGGGAGCGCGTTCGCCTCCGGGCCGGCGCGGCTGTCGCCGCGTCCTGCACGCTGCTTCCCACGTCAATGCAGCGCCGTCTTTCCCGGTCGGGGCAGCTCGCGCACCGTGCGGTTGATGATCTTCCTGAGCGCGCGCCAACCGTAGAGATTGCGTTCGCCCACGCGCTCCTGAAGCGCGGTCAACATCCAGCCGGCCGCCGCCACGTCGCCGGCGTCCTTGTAGGCTTGGAACCGCTCAAGGCAAGTGACGATGCGCGGCCGCGCTGATCCTTCGCCGTCAAGGTCGATCGCCGCCGCGAGCGAGCGCGCGTCCTGATAGGCGTCCGCGATCCGCTGCTTGTCGTCGGGTCCGCTCATGACGATCACCTTGACCGTGAACATGAGGGTATCCAGCAAATCGGCCGTTTCATCGCGCGGCCCCTTCATGCGTTCCCCGCGACCTCCGGCGCATCACCCAAGGGTGGGCGCAGGATCGGCCGCGACCAGGCCGGCGAGGCTTCGCCGGCGAATAACGGCAATTCCACGTCGAGCGACGGCGCGGCCGCGCTGAAGCGCAAACCGTCCTTGCCGCCGTTCTTGGCCGCATACATGAGCCGGTCGGCCTTGCGCAGCAGCTCGTCCAGATAAGCGCCATCATCGGGCGAGATCGCCAGCGCTCCCATGCTGCATGTCACATGATGCGCCCCGTTCGCCAGCGCCGCCGAAAACCGCCTGTGCAGCCCCTCGGCCGTGGCCTGGGCGTCCTCGATCGCCGGAAGCGGCACCAGCAAGGCGAACTCGTCGCCGCCCATGCGGCCGAAACAATCCTCGCGCCTGAGCGCGGCCCTCCCCTCGCTCCCGAAATGCTTCAGCACCAGGTCGCCGACCTCGTGGCCGTGCCGGTCGTTCACGATCTTGAAGCCGTCGAGATCAAGATAGGCCAGCAACAGCGCCCGGCCCTGCGCGGCCGCCGCCTCGATCATCGCCGCCGCTTGGCTCTCGAACGCCTGCCGCGTCAACGCGCCGGTGATCCCGTCGCGCCGCGCAAAGATGCGCTCCCGCTCGTAGCTCGCCCGGAACCGCGACACGATCGCGGCCATGATCGCCAGCGAAAAGGCGTGCAGCGCCAGATTGCCCGCAGCGCCGGCCGGCAAATGTCCGGTCGCCGCTATGCAGGTTCCGACCGACAGCGCCGCGCCGATCACGGCCACGGCGAGCCCGGCCCTAAGATCGAGCCGCCAGCTCGCAAGGCAGATCGGCAGCAGATAGAGCGGGCCTAGATGAACGTGCGTCGGGTGGATGAGGTATCCCCCGAGCGCAATGCACAAGATGCTGAGGATGAGAACCCGCCACACGCCGGCAGAGGTCAGGGAATCGAGCTGCTTTTCCAGCGAAGTAAGGAAAGAGTGCGCCCTAACGCCCCTTGGCCTGCGTCGGTCTTCCGTCAAGTCATCCGGCCTCCTGCGCCCTGCCCCTGCCTGTGCGCCCTCAAAACAGGGCGGGCCGCATCAGGGGAAACGTGATGCGCAAGAGTGCGGAAACCGGGTGTTGGAATCTCCGAGGTTAGTCGGGACACAGACGCCTTTAGCGCAAAGCCTGGACATGCGCGCCCGTCACCCGGTCGCCGCAAGCTTCCATCTACATCTAACCTTTCGAGGATTCCACGCCCCGGCCCGCGTCTCCACAGGCGTCAAAGATTATAACGGAAAAAACTTAAGGTTTGCAGCCGCCAATCGGTAAAACCCGACCTAACCACAGCCGCGACGGTAGCCCCCGGCCGGCCCGCTCTTATCATATTGGGCTGTAGGGACGGCCGGGGGCGGATGATTACATGCTGACATGCAAGCATGTTTATCCGCCCTACTTCCGCATGTCCTCGGGGTGGCGCTTCGGATCGAACCATTGCTTACCATCCTTCTCGCCGCGCCACGGACTCCCAAACTCGCGACTTGCTGGTGGTTCGTCGGCAGTCAGGTCCACGCTCCGCACGGCTGCACGTTCGCGGCGGTGTTCCCGCTGCTTGTAAGGCTTATCACTCGCCGCCGTGGTTATACCGCAGCCGGGGTTTTTCCTTCGCGAACGGGCCATTTCTACACCTCAAGCTAATGCAGCGCTTCTATGCCCTTCCGCCGTATGACGTTCAGCAAGGCCAGCGCCGGCCCCTTGGCCTGGGCCGCGCCCCGCTCAAGCTGCGACACATAGCCGGGCGTCACATTGAGATAACGGCCGAACGCTGCTTGGCTAAGGTGCGCTTGCTCGCGCACGGCCCGCACCTCCGCGCCGGTCATCGGCGTTTCGGTCGGCAAGACCTTCTCTCCAAGATGCCGGGCCGTAATCTTGTCATAGGTCGCCTCGTCCATGATCCCAAGGCGGCGCTGCGCGCCGGCCATTTCCGCGATCTCGCGGGCAAGGCGGCTAGGCTTCGTCGTCGTCATGCTCGATCTCCTTCAAATCTCCGTCCTCAATGGCTTGCCCGACCAGCTCGGCCGACGCGGCAAGCCAGTTCACGCCGATCGTGCGTAGGGCTTCCAGCTCATCATCATCAATGTTGTCGCGATCGTTTTTGGCGAACGCATAGAGAAACACCGCACGCCCGGCTGCGCGATAGGCGACGATCATCCGGAACCCGCCTGAACGGCCTTGGCCGGGCCGCGCCACGCGCTGCTTGATAAGGCCGCCGCCTAGATCGGCGTCGATAATGCCGCGCTCGGCCCGCTCGATCGCCTCGCCTAAGCTGGCGTCGGCAATTCGCTGCCGGCGAGCGAACCGCTCAACGCCTCTGGTCAGGAAAATCCGCACGGAACCTCTCTATAACACCAAAAACTATAGTGTATGGTGTTAGATTTTCAATCCCCGCCCTCACGGACAACCGGATAATTGTATTTGGTGAAAAGCAGGTTCAGCGCCTCGGCCACAAGCCGCTCCTGCGTGATCCGCTTACCCTTGTCGTCGCGGGTGCGGAAGCTGAGTTCTTCCAGCGTCTCCCAATAGGCCGGCGGCAAATGGTGGGTCTTGGCCGCCTTGCCGGCCCGCGACGGCGGAATATAGGTTCCGGCGGGCTGCGGACTGCCAGCGGCCCGCTTTGGTGCGGTTGCCGTCTCGGAAACGGCCGGAACTGCTGGCTCGGTCGCCGGCTGCTCAGCCGTCTTGATGGCGGTCGCCAGGAGCGAGGGCTTGCGGCTCATGCTTTCATCCTTTCATGCTTACCTGTAAACATACTTGCCTGTTCCACAAGGAAGCTGAACAGGCCGGCGATTTCATTGGCCGCACGGCCTTCCGGTTCCATCTCTTGGGGAGTTTGGCCTATCGCCGGCGCGTCCTCGTAGGCTTTCAGGCGCGACACATGGATGGGGGCAACCTTCACGTTAAAACTCGCGGCAATCGCGGCGGCATCGTCAACCGCCCTGCCCCCGGCGTTCGGATGCACAAGATTCAACACGACGAAGGTTGGCGGACTGCCCGCCATATCCAGCAGCCGCTTTAGCGGCTCCAAAGTCTCGATCGAAAATATCTGCGCCTGCGACGGAACCAGCACTATATCGGCGTGCTTGGCCGCTTCGACCGAAGCACTTTCCATCTTGCCGGGGGTGTCGATGAATACCCAATCCATGCCAAGGTCGCGATAGGCGTCAAGCGAGCGCCGCATAGCGCCGGGCTGGATCGAGGCAACATCCGGCCCGTCGCCCTCTCGCCGGTCAAACCAGTTGACGGCGTTCGTCTGCGGATCAAGGTCGAGCAAGGCCGATTTCTTCCCGGCCAGATGCGCCGCGACCGCAAGCGCCGTCGCGATCGTCGTCTTGCCGGTCCCGCCCTTTTGGGTGCAGAACGCTACTGTAATCATGTGTGCATCCTTTCATGTACAAGAGCCTACATGCTTCCTTTCTTACATGGAAGCATGTTTACATTTATAGGCGGTTAACCGTCTTCGCCGTCCTCGGCCGCCATCGGCTCGTCGCACTCACCGCAAACCAGGCGCACGCCGGGTTTCGCCCAGGCGTTAAGTTCGCAGCTCGGGCAGGTGTAACGGGTTTTGCTGGCCGACTTCGCCTTGCGCTTCTTCCGGGCGTCGGCGTCGTCCCAAAGCTCCACATAGAGCGCCGAGAAGTCGGGTTGCGCCGCAAGCTCGGCAAAGGCGCGGGCGTAGGGGCCGCCCTCGACAATGTAATGGCTGCACGATTGGCCGGTTTCCTTGCCGCCTGGCCGGCCGGTATCGGAAGGGTGCAGGCCGATCGCGTGCATTTTCGCGGCCCATTCCTTGTTGTGATAGCCGGCGCGCGACGGCTTGCCGAAATGGTGCTGCCAAAGGTGCGCCATTTCATGCGCCAGTGTCGAAAGGCTTTGCTCGTCCGTCCGACTTTTGAAGTGCGACGGATTCAACGCGATTTCGTCGGTGATCTCCGCGCCGTCCTTCGATCCGAACCGGCCGCCGGCGAAATACCCATAGGCTTTGTTTTTACGCTGCAAGGTCACGAGGCAGGCCGGCAGCTCGCCGCCGAAAAGCCGAGCGTTGAAAAAATCGAACGCCCGATTCAGCGCGGCATAGGTCTTTGCGGTCGGATTGGCGGGGGACATGGCGGCCTCTTTTGTTCCGTACGAAACAAACATTGCATATTTCATGCTGACATGCAAGCATGTTTACATGTTTCCATATTTCGCGCTGCCCTTGCCCCTCGCTCCCTCTCGAAAGCCCATAGGAGGGCGGCCGCAGGCGCAAGCGTTGCGATTTAGGTGGTGAGGGAGCCGCTTGCCGGCCCGCCTGTACGCGGGCCGGAACCGCCGCAGGGCCGCGAAAGCGGCCCGAACAGCGGCGACCGCTTATGTTTTCACATAGAGAATAGAATTAGATGGGGATTCAGTCTGGTTATCGGACTCACGTTTCATCAACGATCTAGCCATCTGTGCGAGGCTGCGCCCGAGCTGGTTATCGCCCACGTCGAGCAAGGTTCGCTCATCGAGGGGCAGGGCCTTCTTGTAGGCGTCGATTGCCTCGCTCCAAGCCCTCTGGTCCTGTCCATGATCCGCAGGCGGGGGCGGAGCCTTGCCGAACCGCCCAAGGAACTGCCGGGCTTTCTCTGGCAGGGACAGACGGTAAGCGTTGCTGGCCTGCTGCACCTGTGGGCCGCGCCCCTCGTTGCCGGTCGGCTCATAGCGCCGCAGCCAGTCGATGAAGCCATGAGCCCGCAGGTTCTTCAGCGCCCGCACGATCGTATCGCGCGAACGGCCCAGGCGATCCATGATCGTGGTGATTGACGGCTCAAGCCGGCCGGTGCGGAAGTCGATGAGATTGACGAACAGCCGCAGCACGTCCAGCGCCACCGATCCTAACGGGCCGCTGCGCTCGCCCTTCTCATGCAAGCCGGCCTCGTTGTAGATTTCGGCCGCCTTCAAGATCGCCTGCACGTCCTTGCGCGTCGTCGGCCGCCATATGCGGCCCTCCGATCGCCCCCGTATATGGCTATGCCGGCGAACTGGCGTCGGGCAGCGCGGGGCAGGGGGTGGGAAAACTAGCCCTAGCGCGGCCTGTCCTGATCCCCGAAGGGCGGCCCGGCGCTCATGGGCGAGTGTTGTAAGCTCCCCGGCCTCGTCGTCGGTGAGCTGGCCCGCGCCGTATCGGGTCCAAACTTCCCGCATGATTTCATCAAGCGCGTTCCCGCGCGCGCAGCCGATCGCGGCCGCGTAGTGCGTCCTCAACATATGCCCTTCGTCCTTCCGTTCGGGAGGGCATGACGGCTTGGACAACGGACAAAATTTCACCGTTCCCGCAAAACGCATGTCTTGCGGGGTAAGTGGTAACGAGCTATGTTGGGGTCAGGTTTGTGGTTGGCCCCGAGCTAGCCGTTCCGAAATCCAAAAACCCCTTGCCGCGCCAACGGCGAGGGGTTTTTCGTTATGCCCTCGTTTCCTTCTCGATTAGCAACCTCAATGCTTCTTCGATCAGCGGCGCGCGACCCGGCACGCCTCGGCGCTCCTTGATCTGGTCCAGTGCGTGGACAAGATCACCCGGAACGTAGGTATTCAGCGCCACACGACCGGCCGCCGCCTGCCGCGCCCGATGGGCGGCAACGTCCTTCCGAATCTTTTCCGTGTTTTGCCTCATGCTTACGAGTAAGCGGTGATTTGGCTGATTCTGCAAGCCCTTGAATCCAAACCGCTGAAATCCGGGGTTTCGTCGGATGCTGACGAACAAGGAAGAAACATGATTGCATGTAAGCATGTGTTCATGTTGCCTCACTTCGCCGGCGCGGTATCAAGCGCCCGGTAGAGGGTCGCGCGATGCACGCCTAGAAGCCGGGCGACTTCCGCCACCGGCTTCTTGTCGTCATGGATGAGCTGGCGCGCGTGCGCGATCTGCTCGGCCGACAGGGCAGGGGAGGGACCGAACCGCACGCCTCGCGCCTTCGCCGTGATCCGGCCGGCGCTCGTGCGCTCCACGATCAAGGATCGCTCGAAATCCGCGATGCCGGCGAACACGGTCAGCACCATGCGCCCGGCCGGCGTCGTCGTGTCGGCCCACGGCTCGGCCAAGGAACGCAGGCCCGCGCCGGCCTCCTTGATCCGCTCCGCGATATTGAGAAGATCGGCCGTCGATCGGGCGAGGCGGTCTAGCCTGGTGATCGTCACCACATTGCCAGGCTGCAAATAGTCGAGCATCCGGGCCAGCTCGGGCCGGTCGCGTTTCGCCCCGGATGCCTTTTCCTCAAAGATGCGGACGCAGCCGGCCGCACCAAGGGCGGCGCGCTGCTGGTCGAGGTCTTGGCCCTGGGTGGACACGCGGGCATAGCCGATCATCATGGGCGGCGGATTCCTGTTGCAAGTTATGTCGCAAGTTTCCTACCACTTGCGACAAAGACTTGCGACACAAAAAGGGCCGGAAAATCCGGCCCTCGGGGAAGTGTCGCAGGTTTTAGGATTTGCGCGACAACAACATTCCGCGCTGGCTCAGTTCTTGCTTGATCTCAAAGCGATTTGCCGCAATATAGCCACGATCAACCGGACCCGCATGGCGGGTGGCTTCTCCGGGCGCCTATCCCCCGGCAACCAGCTAGCTCCCTGCACCATCTGACCAGATGGGTGCGCCGTGAGCATTCCGATTGGACCCCTCATGACTG
The DNA here is from genome assembly GCF_002252535.1 of Brucella lupini. NCBI lineage: Bacteria > Pseudomonadati > Pseudomonadota > Alphaproteobacteria > Hyphomicrobiales > Brucellaceae > Brucella > Brucella lupini. The sequence continues at coordinate 5,244 of NZ_NNRN01000014.1, read as the reverse complement.
CGATCGACTGAGCACGCGCGCTCACCAGCATCCGCGCGCTACGCGCGCCTTTTCGCTCCGCGTCCGTCGCGCGCACATCCGCGCCGGCGCACCCTCGCAATTCCAGTAGGTGCCGCTTCGACCGTCCTCCCAGGCGTCGCCGGCACGGAGAACATGCACTTGAACCGTGATTTCATTGGCACACTCAAAACCGAATGGTTCGGCAACATCAAAGGAGACGTGCTTGCGGGCCTCGTCGTGGCGCTCGCCCTGATCCCCGAGGCCATCGCTTTTTCCATCATCGCCGGCGTCGATCCGAAAGTCGGCCTCTACGCCTCCTTCTCGATTGCGGTCCTGATCGCCTTCGTCGGCGGCCGCCCTGGCATGATATCCGCCGCCACGGCCGCCACGGCTGTCCTCATGGTCACGCTCGTCCGTGACCATGGCCTGCAATATCTGCTCGCCGCCACCGTGCTTGCCGGCATCCTGCAAATCGTCGCCGGCATCTTCAAGCTCGGCTATCTGATGCGCTTTGTCTCGAAATCCGTCATGACGGGCTTCGTCAACGCGCTCGCCATCCTGATCTTCATGGCGCAGTTGCCCGAGCTGACCAATGTTCCGGTGCTCACCTATATCCTCGTCGCGGCCGGCCTCGGCATCATCTATCTGTTTCCCTACGTCACCAAGGCCGTGCCGTCGCCGCTCGTCTGCATCGTCGTGCTGACGGCCCTGTCGATCTGGTTCGGCTTCGATATCCGCACCGTGGGCGACATGGGCGAGCTGCCCTCCACCCTGCCGGTCTTCCTGATACCGCAAATTCCCTTCAACCTCGAAACCCTGCTGATCATCCTGCCCTATTCGGTGGCCGTCGCCGCCGTCGGCCTGCTGGAATCGCTGATGACGGCGCAGATCGTCGATGATCTCACCGACACGCCGAGCGATAAGAACCGCGAGTGCGTCGGCCAGGGCATCGCCAACACGGCAACCGGCTTCATCGGCGGCATGGCCGGCTGTGCCATGATCGGCCAGTCCATCATCAACGTGAAGTCGGGCGGGCGCGGGCGTCTTTCCACCTTCTGCGCCGGCGTCTTCCTGCTGTTCATGATCCTCGTGCTTGGCGATCTGGTCAGCCGGATTCCGATGGCCGCCCTCGTCGCCATCATGATCATGGTTTCGATCGGCACCTTCTCCTGGTCCTCGATCAAGAACCTTGCGATTCACCCGCGCTCGTCCTCGCTGGTCATGATCGCAACCGTTGTCGGGGTGGTCTATACCCACAATCTCGCCATCGGCGTCTTCATCGGCGTGCTGCTGTCGGCGGTCTTCTTCTCGTGGAAGATTTCGCAGATTTTCCGCGTCACCTCGACGCTCTCCGACGATGGCGCGCATCGCACCTATCTGGTGGAAGGTCAGGTGTTCTTTGCCTCGGCCGAAGAATTCAACAAGGCTTTCGACTTCAAGGAAGCGCTCGACAAGGTGACGATCGACGTCAGCCACGCCCATATCTGGGACATTTCCAGTGTCGCCGCCCTCGACATGATCGTGCTCAAGTTCCGCCGCGAAGGGGCGGACGTGGAGATCATCGGCATGAACGAGGCGAGCGAAACCATCGTGGACAAGCTCGCAATCCATGACAAGCCCGGCGCGCTCGAACGCCTGATGGGTCACTAAGGGAGGACTGAACATGAAGATACTCGCACTGATCGACGGTTCCACCTATGCCGAAAGCGTCTGCGATCATGCCGCCTGGATCGCCGGCAAGATCGACGCCACCGTGGAAATCCTGCATGTCATCGGCCGACGCGATCTCTCGACGGAGCCGGTCAACCTGAGCGGCAATATCGGCCTCGGCGCGCGCACCGCGCTGCTGGAGGAACTGGCGGACCTCGATGCGCAAAAGGCCAAGATGGCGCAAAAGCGCGGCCGCCTGCTGCTGGAAGATGCCAAGGCCCGGCTTCACGCCGCCGGCGTCCAGAACGTCGAAACGAAGCTGCGCAACGGCGATCTGGTGGAAACCGTGCTGGAGTTTCAACCCGAGACGGATATCATCGTCATCGGCAAGCGTGGCGAGGGAGCCGACTTCGCCAAGGGCCATCTCGGCTCCAATCTGGAACGGGTCGTGCGCTCGACGCACAAGGCGATCGTCATCGCATCGCGCGCCTATAAGCCGGTGAACAAGCTGCTGATCGCCTATGACGGCGGCTCGATGGCCATGAAAACGGTGGATCAGGTCTCCCGTAGCCCGGTCCTCGCCGGCCTCGGCTGCAAGCTGGTGATGGCGGGCGACGATACCCCGGAGAACCGCAGGAAGCTCGATGACGCGGCGGCGATCCTGAAGGGGGCCGGATTTATCCCGGAAGTCGCGCTTGTCCAGGGACAGGCCGACAAGGTGATTACCGCGATCATCGAACAGGAGGGCTACGACCTTCTGGCGATGGGGGCCTACAGCCATTCGCGGCTGCGCAGCCTGTTTATCGGATCGACCACCACGGAGATGGTCCGCTCCTGCAAGGTGCCGGTCGTCATCTTCCGCTGAGAACAGGCGGGCGGGCGCTCGCCCCGCCCCTCGTTCCGGGGAGGACGATCATGAAAACCATAGAGGACGCCGAAGTCGTTCAGGCATTCGAGCAGCGCTTGCGGCAGGAGCTGGCCGAAACGGTTCGGCTGATCGAAGAGAGCAAGGAATACCGCGCGCCCGTCGAGCTGGACCAGCAGAGTGTCGGGCGTCTGTCGCGCATGGATGTCATGCAGCAGCAGGCCATGGCGCAAAACCTCACGCGCCGCCGCCAGGAGCGCAAGGTCGCGCTTGAACGCACCCTGTCGAGAATCCGCGATGGCGAGTTCGGCTATTGCGTCGAGTGCGGCGAGCCGATCGCGGTTCGCCGGCTTGAGATCGATCCGACCTTCAAGACCTGCGTGCGCTGCGCGCCTTGAGCGTGGATAGCAGCCAATCGAAAGGAGCGATCATGTCGCCCCAAAAGCAAACCTTTTTCCTGATCGACGGAAGCCACTACGACCGGCTGCGCTCGGTGTTCGAATCTCCCTTCGATCTGCGCAAGCTGGCCGATATCGCCAATGGCGGCGTGCCGGTGGACCAGGCGATCTACTACCGTGATCTGCGCGACGACGCCGAAGCGGAACGCCAGCGCCCGCTTTTTGGCTGGCTCAAGCATAACGGCTTTTCCGTGAAGGGCCGCACCCACGGCCCCGGTGAGCCGCGCGAGCGATATGGCACGAATCTGGTCCAGATCGCCGTCGATGCCCTTCTTCTGGCCGAACCCGGCGACCATGTGATGGTGTTTGCGGGTGACGCCAAGCTGGAACCGTTGCTCGCGGCCTTGCGGGACGACGATATCAGAGTGTCGCTGATATCGACGCTCGATGCGCCGGACACGATCGCTCCGGCCCCGATCCTCATCGAAGCAGCGGATACGTTCATCGATCTGGCGACGATTATCGAGCAACTGGCCGTGGTGAAGCCTGCTCACCCTTAAACCGGGAATTCTTGCCATGCGATCCGGTTCTTACTGGCGTGGCGACAGTCGCCGCGCTATAAAGACCGTGCTCAATCGAGCAAAACACCCCCCTTCCAGAAGTCTCGCTTAACGTCCAGGCATCCGCCTCGGGCGCAAATCGTGTTGAAAAAATCTCATGGTCAAAGCCTATATCGATTTCACCAAAACAAACTGGCGGCAACTCCTGTTCGGCGCGCTTCTCATGGCGCTTTCCAGCTTTGGACAGACCTATTTCGTCGCCGTATCCGGTTCCTACTTCCGCCAATCTTTCAATCTGAGCGACGGCGGCCTGGGGGCGACCTATGCGGCCGGCACCATTCTCAGCGCCATGACGCTTACCTGGGCGGGTCGCCTGATCGACTATACCACCGTTCGGCGGTTCACCTGGGCCGTCTCGCTGCTTCTCGCCGCCGCCTGCGTTCTGGTGGCTGTCAGCGCCAATTTCGTCATGCTCGCGGTCGCCTTCTATTTCCTGCGCCTCGGCGGACAGGGCCTCATGACCCACACGGCGTTGACGGCGACGGCACGCGCGTTTCCGCAGGATGCCGGCAAGGCACTCGGTATCATCGCCCTTGGGCTGTCGTTCGCTCAGGGCCTGTTTCCGATCGCCGGAGTCACGATGATGGAACAATTTGGCTGGCGAACGGCCTGGCTGCTCAATGCCGGCCTCGTTGTCGCCGGCGTGGCAATCGCTCTGCTCTTTCTGCCACGTCCGGGCGACAAGGCGCTTCGCAGCCGCAATGACCGATCGGGTGATCGTTCATCCACCGAACCGCTGTGGCGTGATCGTCGGCTTTTGCTGACCTTCCCGGCAATGCTCGCCGGTCCCTTCGTCGTGACGGGTTTCTTCTTTCATCAGGCACGGCTTGCCGAACAAAAGGGATGGGATATTTCCGTCGTGGCGGCCAGCTTCGCCGCCTTTGCCATCGTCCAGGCCGTCGCCTCCGTGGTGGTCGGCCCCCTAATTGACAAGATGGGGCCGAAGCGGCTGCTGCCCGTGTTTCTGCTGCCGCAGGCGCTGGCGATGCTTCTGATCGGATTTATTAGCGTACCGTGGATAGCGCCCGTCTACATGGTCCTCATGGCGGCCTCGATGGCGTTCGGCGCAACGCTGGCGACCGCTCTGTGGGTCGATCTGTTCGGCGCGATGGAGCTGGCGCGGGTCCGGTCGGCGGTCGAAGCCGGGACCGTCATCGCCAGCGGCGCATCCCCGATCATCATGGGGATTCTCATCGATGCCGGAATTCCGCTCTCATGGCAGGCACTTGCCTGCTGCGCATATGCGGTCCTGGCTTCGGCCGCCACGATAGGGGTCATGCGCACAAAGTCGTCGCGCTAGCCGGTGTACTACTGCGCCGGCGCTGGCACGGTGATGGTGCATCGCTGATCCTTCCCCGTTTGCCTCGCCGTCTCCAAGCACGCCGAAATCTCCGTGCCGCTAGTCTCATAGAACCCGGCACCCCATTGCAGCTTTTTGACGCCAATCGGATCGACGGAATTGATCATGGCATATGCCGCGTTGATGCGGTCCCGGCCCATAACAAGGCTTGCAACATGGCTGTCGGCCGAGAACGGCAGGAAGCGCGGCAACAGCAAAATCAGGAAAACACCGAAGACGATGCCGACACCACCCGCCACCCACATGCGGAAATCCTGATCTTTCCGATGGAAGGCGCTCTTGTTATGGGAGGCAAGAACACTGCTGATGCGCTCGAGGTCGGCGGCCTGGCGCTCGAGTTGCTGCACGGCG
>NZ_NNRN01000013.1:0-3692 GCF_002252535.1 Brucella lupini | reverse complement strand
CTCCACCACCGCCACCGCCACCATCACCAGGCGTATTGATATTGCCTCCGAAGCCTCCAGATTGAGCCTGATAGTTTTGGTTAAAAGCCATCGAAATAAGGGTCGGATAGTAGAATATGCTGCCAGCTCCACCACCACCGCCACCTCCCGAGAATGGATCAGCAACATTGACACCCGGTGCCCCGGCGATATTTGAACCCGTAAAGGTCGCATTGCCGCCATTGGCACCGGACATTCCTGATTGACTGATGCCACCCTGGCCGCCTTGACCAGCAGCTGCCGATTGCGCTAGCGCTGAAGAAATGAATGTTGTCGAAGACAACATGAGTATGGACGCCGCGATAACGCAGCGCGAAGTATTTCGCGATACTGACATGTTTCCCACCTCAAGACGCTTTCCGACCGCTGCGTCTATGTGCCCCAAGTTTGATCTTCGCATTCGAATGGACGAGGCGAAGATATTGCCCACTATTATATTCGCAAATTTATGAAGTATTTTTATAAGGAAATCTACGAAAAAACAGCGGGTAGCGTGAAAAATCCCCGTAAATTGTGAGAGAGTTTACATGACTATACTTGAGAAGCTTACGCAAAAAGCCGCCCAACCATGATGGCTGGGCGGCAAGTGAAGGACCCAGGAGCAACCCAAAGTCCTATCCATGGAAATCGCTATGCTTGTTCTGTGCGAGGGGGCGTTGCGATTTCCAAACTGGTTTAGAACTTCACATTCAAGGTGGCGTTAAAGCCATTCTGTGTTGTGTCGTTACCGAACTGACCCACATAGCTCACCCCAAACGTCGATGCTTCAGTGATCGCTACGTCAAATCCGGCTTCAACGAGTGCTGCATCCTTTGCGATTGCGACACCCTCGACGGTAAAGGCATTGCTTCCTGCGAAGTACTGCGTGGATTCCGGCGTGATGTCACCATAAGCGTGACGCCAGCCGAGAGTTCCCTTCAGATTGGCGGTGGTGGCACCAAGCTGGAGGGGAGCCGATGCCCTCAGACCCAGGGTTGTGAAGGTGGTGCTGGTCGTTTCACCGTTAACAGACAAAGCTGCCGCACCGCCCTTTTCAGTGAAACCGTCGGTGTGCAAACGAACATGCGAGAGATTGCCAAACGGTTCAAAGGATGCCGCTGCCGTATCGATGCGATAACCAAGTTCACCAAATGCTTGGAATGTACGGGCATCATAATCAGCATCGAGACTGTCGCTGAAACCTGTGTAAGCAACCGAGCGTGAAGAGTCGATGCTATGCCAAGTGTGCACGAGGCCAGCGCGCAGACCAATCGGTCCCCACTGATTGCCACCATAGACACCCAGATGCCAGTTATCGCTCGTAGTCGAAGCAAAACGGCCCTTGGCATCAAGATCGGTCTGGCTGTAACCACCGACGACGCCGAGACGCCATCCGGAAGCAAAGCCAACATCCACACCGGACAGGAATCCGCCCGTCGTTGACTTGAGCCCGCCCGTATTAGCGTTTCCATCGTGATCCACCCACGAACCGAAACCAGAGGCCCATACACCGTAATCATAAGAAGCTGGTGCAACGGCGTTGAACGGCTGAGGCGCGCTGCCCTTTGGCGATTGGGCGAATGACAGAACAGGAGCGTCCTTGGCTGCCACACCCTCAAAAGCTGAACGAAGGCGATTGTTAATGGCATCAGCAGTCAGATTTGCGGTGTCAATAAGACCTGTTTTAACCGATGCATGTGTGTCACCCGAAAGCTGGTTGAATGCATCACGGGCTTCTTCCTCGCTCGCAAGGAACAGAACCGAGTTGTATAGCTCAAGCGACGAACCGCTTTGTTCCAAGCTATCCAGCGCACGAGCCGTAGCTACCTGATTGTTTGTCTGTGCTACCTTCTCGAAGACGACGGGCGGGTTCTCCGGATCAACAGGATCTGCTACCAAGCCAACCTTCAGATCAACCTGATTTGCGAGATGCTCAAGTTCAGCTGTCAGGAAGACTGATTTCGATGCGGCTTCAGAGAACTCACCGTCAACACCACCACCCGCAGTCAGAATTGTATACGTCTGTCCGTCCTGATAGCTAACCTTGTTGTCGAGCGCATAGACATCTACACGACCGCCTTGCAGGGTTGCCTTTCCGGTTACATCGATACGATCACTCGTGCCGTCGCCAGCGATTTCAACTGAATAAACGGAATCCGCACCGAAAGTCGCATCGCCCCCAACCTTGACGACACCGATGGAATTACCGGGCGTGATCATTCCATTCGCGGAAAGATTGCCAGCAATATCCCAATTGCCGCCTAAGATGGACGTCGGATCAACGAGGACACTGCCGCCCACGATAATTGGACTGTTGATGCTACCGCCGTGTGTGGAAGAACCGTCATTCAATGCAACATCGCCCCCGATATTCGCACCCGTGGGGTCAAATGTGAATGTGCTGGAAGTACCCGTCAGGTTTCCTGCTATCTCCGTTCCAGCTTCGAAGGTCAGATCAGTACCGGATTCGGCGTCCAGATCAGTGATGCCTTCGATTCTGCCGTTGTAGGTGGCACCCTGTTCCACTTTTACGTTTGTGACACCCGTTGTTTTTGTGGTGTCCGTGTCGACAATATCACCGCTTGATGTCGAACCTGCGCGCAAATTGAGATTGACTATGCCGTCCCCACCTGCCTCAGAACGGTTCACCTTCAACAAGGTTCCGTTATTCTGAGTGGCGACTGTTCCGTTGCCCAAGCTTACATTCTGAGTCTGGCCAGATTTGGAGAATGTGGACTCGAACGTTTCCTTGCCGGAGATAATTGAAGTGTTGTTAAGCGTTACATCAGCGCTGTCGGTCAGTCCGATACCGATGCCGCGTTCAGATTTCAGCGTTGAATCCGAAACCGTAAGAGTGCTGCCGTATTGAACCTGGCCAATATAAGCGTTCTCACCGGACGCGGTGATCGTCGTGTTTTTTAGTTTGATCGTACCCGACGTTTCGTCAGCGCCAACAACCGCGCCAGCTCGGAAACCGTAGCTGTCGGCACCAGTCGTGTTGATAACCAGGTTTTCTGCATTAATGATGCCGCCGTCAGTCGTTGCCGTGCCACCAACAGCGATAAGACCGTTGGCATTTTCATGCGGCGAATTCGAGTTCTGCTCTCCCAGAACGTTGTATGTGCCGCCTTTCAGATTGAGAATACCGCCCGCATAGGCCCACGCGGCATCGCCAACGTCGCCAGACGTCGTGATGTTGACGTTCTCAGCATTCAGCACAGATCCCGCACCGGATGCATACACACCGTAGGCCATGAAGCCCTCGGTGGTGATCGAAACATTCTTCAGATCAACATCGCCGCCATTCAGCGCATAAGCGCCATAGGCGCGCTGTCCAAGTGTGTGAATCGCCGTTCCTTCGGCACTGACAAGGGATCCATTACCCTGAGAGATAAGGGCGTAGCCGCGCGAACCGTCACCATCTTGCGTTCCTTTGCCTTTTTCATTGGCGGTTGTGATCGAGCCACCCGTCAAACTGATCTGGCCACCATTGTCAGCAAACGCACCGTAGGAATGAACGCCATTCGTCGTTATGACGGTATCTACGGCAGTGATTTTGCCACCAACCGTGTTTTTGTCATTGTTGGCGTGAAGACCGTAAGCAGTATCGCCCCTTGTGGTAATGGTTGAGTTTGTTGATTGCCACTGAGAACTGACCCAGCGTGGCCTGATAT
>NZ_NNRN01000012.1:0-31044 GCF_002252535.1 Brucella lupini | reverse complement strand
CGATTTAATGAAATCGCTGTCCGCGAATTCTGAAATACGCAGCCGGGCCGTCACACCCTGTTCTCGGTGCTGGTGCGGAACAGGGTTGATGGGCCGGCAGCGTCTGCCACAACCCGAGCCCTGCCTCGACGGGCGAGCACGGGAGGCAGCCATGACCGGCGAGCGGCGCCTGGACCGGTCAGGATGAAGCGCGGCTGTCAGCCGGTGCCGTCCAGAGGCGGACGCCGCAACGGGACGACCCTGGCGTCCACGGATCGAGACAGCTCCGCTCGCAGACCTTCGATGACGGCATCTCGCTCGGCGAGCTGCAACGTCAGCATCTGGATGTGCTGCGCGAGCGTCCGGGTGAGCGCCCGCAGCTCCGCCATCTCGGCACCACGCACGGCGCGTAGTTCCGCTTCCAGAGCATGGATGCGTTCCTTGAGGGCCCTGGGCGACGATCGCCGCAGGCGGGCTTCGGCCGCGCGGAGCTCGGCGAGAAGATCGCCGGCCCGGTTCGCCGTCGCTCGGCTGACGCCGGCCTCGCGCGCCAGGTTGGCGACGGTCAGCGCCCCGTCGGTGCGTTCAGGGCGGCCGTCGAGCAACCGCTTCATGGCAGCCCTTAGCGCCGCTTGGCTCTTCGGCCCGAGCGCGGTCATGCGTCACCGTCCATGAGAGGCGCGATCAGCCGGCACTTGCGCTCGTTGTCCCGCAGGATCGCCGTGCGCTGCAGCGGCGATAGACGCCGGTCGGCCAGAAGCGCTTCGCCCTCGACGATCGAGGCCTGCCACGGTTCGCGGTGCCGGGCGGTCAGGCAGGCGTTCGGGCACCGGTCGGGGCTGCAGCGCGATAGGGCCGGCGCCGTCCGCTCGGCATCTGGCGCGCCGGTGAGGCAGAGCGCGGTCGCTGCATCGAACAGGCAGTCGTTGAGGAAACCGACATGCAGGGTCCGCCCGAGATGGGCAACCATGGTGCGCAGCCGCTTGCGGTCCAAGATCCGGCCGGGAAGATCGCCAAGTTCCTCCTGCACGCGGCCGAACTCGCGTCGCAGTCGCGCAGCACCCGGTCCCGCCGGGCCTTCACGGCGAAGATAGGCCTCGTAATGGGCGACAATGTCGTCGAGCTGGCCGAGTGCACGTTCGCGCTCGATCGCCAAGCGGAAGTCGGCCTGCGCCGATCCGGCATAGCCTTCGAACATGGCGACCGAGGCGTGCTTGTACTGGATCTTGCCGGCGACCGTGCCGAACGGCCGGTTGGCGATGTACCAGGCGATCGTGCGTCGGAGCTGCCGGGTCGTAAACTTCCAAGGCTCGTCGCCGATGCGCGGAATCGCCGGCGCGGCCTCCGAGCGCGTGTCGAGGCCCTCGCGGAAAAGGTTGAGTGTCGGCGTTGCACCCATCCCGAGATGATCGTTGCTCCAGGGCCAGTCCTTCAGCGCCACCCACAAGGATGACAGTTCCTTCTCTCGGCGATTGCGTGCCGAGAGAACCTCCATCACCGCGACGGCGCGAGCGACGGGCTCGATCGTGATCCAGTCGGCCGTGACGCCGCGCGCGCCATGGCGCTTGTACACCGTGCTGCGCAGCCGGTACCGCTCGACCAGGCCGTCGGCGCTGCGCACCGGCGACACGCAACCCGGCTGCATCGCCTGCACCTCGCTGTCGCGCATGCCGGTGAGGTAGGCGCAGACGAGATAGCAGGCGCCCTGCAACATCCGTTCTTCGCGGGCGAGGCTGAGGCCGTCGAAGCGCTCGCGCCATGGCAGTCCGGTGTCCGGATCGATCGAGATCGGCGTATCGAGCCCGCCGATCTCGGTTCCGAGCTCGGCGGCTGCCTTCTCGATCAGTCGTGCAGTCGGCTCGGACTGGCTGATGCGGCCGCTCTGCGGAGCGCCGGCGTGAAGGCGCATCAGATGGAGATTGTAGGGCGGGGTCTCTTCGCCGGTGAGCGGGTCGATGCGGCGGGCCACATTGGGCGCGTGCTCCCAGATCGGCACGCCTCGGCCCATGGCCCGGCGCACGTCGAGCCACTTGGCCACGCGGGCGCGATAGTTCTTGGCCACGGCCCGTCCGGCCCGCGCGTCCCGCGCCATCAATCGGGCGCAGCGGGCTTCGAGAGCGTCAAGCTCGGCCCGCGCCGCGAGGATATCGGGCGCATAGACCTCGACATACTTGAGCGCCCAGCGCAGCATGGCGCCGATGACCGGCTCGGGAATGCGCGGCGTGGCGTTCTCGGCGGGCGCTGGCGGCCGGCCGGCAACGCGGTGCGCCGCACGTCCACGCCACGGCAGGAAACCGATGCCGCCGCCGGTTAGCCATGGCGCCAGGTGATGCAGGTCGATCGGCACCTCGACATACTTCACCGTCTCGTGAGGCGTTCGCCGTCCGCCGTCACGGACATACGCCAGATAGGCGTCGAGCAGCGCCTGATCGATCCGGCTGAGATCGACGGCGCCAGTCCTTGCGCGGAGGAACGCGGCGAAATGCTGGATGTAGCGCAGCAGGCGGATCGCCGAGGTCGCGCCGCAGGGCGCCCGATATCCCGGCACATGGATGCGCAGGCGGGCGATCACGTACTCCTTCGCCAGCCGCCGCGTGACGGGATCGGCGATGCGGGCGAGGTTCAGCCGGTAATTGCTGTAGCGGGCGTTCACCCGGAAAATGGCGGCGCCCAGGTCCCAAAGATCGTCACCGAAGCGCGGAAGTCGCGTGCGGTCGGCATCGTCCCTGACCGCCACGCCGGCAAGCACGGGCTCGTCGTTGCCATAAATGGCCGAAGGCAGCGACGCGTGCTGCGGCAGCTTGATCGGTGCCGGCATCATGGCGCTCTCGCTTCGGGCGGCAGGTAGAGGAGCGCGGGGTCCGATGACCCAATCCGACGGGCTTCCTCGATCTCGGCGTCGGCGAACCGGGGCAGAATCTGTTCGGCGATGCGTCCGTGAACCCGGCCGAACTTGGCGATCCAGTCGGCTTCGCTCAGCACCTGCCGCTGCGCCCGGATGAAGTTGAGGAAGGCCAGGAGCGCGGGCACCTTGCGGGCGGTGACCACGGCATTGCTGCATTCGAGACACCCCCAGAAGGTGGACGGACAGGCCTCTCCCTCCGAGCCGAACGGGCTGTTGTAGAAGCCGCCGCAACTGGCGAGCCAGACGTCCTGCTCGCCGCCGAACAGCGCCTTGACCGCGGCGGCGCCGACAACGGGAAGGCCGGTCGCCTTGTCGGGATCGGTCTGGACGGCCGCTTCCTCCTCCGACGACAGGACACAGGGGGGGAACGCGGCGTCGAGCGCATCGGTCATGGCGTCGGCAATTGTCGCCTCGTGCAGATGACGAAGCGCGGGAATGTCGGCGTAGTGGTCGGCCGCGACCGCGACAGTGTGGCCGACGGCGAAGCGGTCGAGCTGGCCGCCCGTGCGCCGGTACCATGCCGCCTTATGCGTCTTGCGCAGGCGCGTCAGATTGAGGCGAAGGCGTTGGCCCCGCTCATCAAGGATGCCGTGCCGGCGCGTCCATGAAGCCGCGAGCTCCTTCATGCTGAGCACCCGAGGGGTCAGGCGGCCCCAGGCACAGTGCGCCCAGAGCGTGTCGGCGCCGAGCCGGCTTCTCGCCGGACCGGTCCACTGCAGCGCCTTGCGGATCAAGCCGCCCGGCGTCGAGGAACCGCCGTCGCGCACACGCAGCCGCTTCCACTCGGCGCCGCGCGCCCGACGCTTGCAATACTCGATCTCGACATAGCCGCCCGCCGGGTTCTTCAGGCAGTCCGCTCGCAAGCCCTTGATCGCTTCGATCTCCATGCCGGTGTCGAGCGAGATAAGCACGATGAGCGGCACGAGATCGGCGGCGATGAGATGCCGGCGGCCATGCAGATCGTGGATCAGGCGATCGTTCGGCAGGCCACTCTCGCGGCGGAGCGTGTAGAGTCGCTTGAAGAGAGGGTGCCTGTGCCCGATGACGCCTTCCGCGTCGATCACTTCCATTACCTGTTTGTGGGTTGCTGCCAGCGCCTTGCTCCGATCGGAATCCTCGACCGCCGGAATACGATCGGCCTCGCCCAAGCGGCGGATGATGGCGGCGAGATCGGTGCGCGCCGCCTTCCGCAATGCCGCGGCGACATCATCGCCATAGGCATCGCGCGGCCTGGCGCGCACGCCGGGCCGATCGCTCGTGTACATCAGCCGGCGTGAGGCATCGGGCGGCAGGTGGCTGGGCTCCGCGGCCTCGGCAAGCCGCAGCAGGTTGAGCACCTTGCTCATGCGGTGCAGGCGGTGATTGGGATGCAGGCCGCTCCCCTCCATCCAGGAATCGAAGCCGTCGATGCAGACGGCACTGACGTCGGAGAGACGGGCGACGTGCGATCCGGCGGAATCGAGATAGCGCCAAAATGTCTTGAGCGCATTGGCATAGGCGTAGGCCGTCGAGATCGAGCCGGCCGGACCACCGACCTGGCAGGCGCGCCAGAGCGCGCCGGCAAAGGTCCGCGCCAATGCCTTGCGGCCGGCGAGCATCGTCAGGTCGATCGTCTTGCTGCGATCCGCCAGCGTGACGGTAAAGCGCAGCGATGCGATCGCAGCGGCGGCCTCGCCCTCGGGATCGGGCAGCGCCTCGGGAAAGAGGGCGCGGCGACCCGGCCGCCGCACCGATGGAGCCGCCGCGGCGGTCATGCCGCGCCGCCAGCCGTGTCTTCGGCCCAGCGATCCGCGGCGGCCTCGACCAGCTCCTGCGCCTCGGCGAGGCTGTCGAGATAGATGTAGGTGCTGGTGATACTCGCATGCCCCAGCAGGTGCTGGAGCTTCTGCAGAGGATCGCCGAGAATCCGCCGATAGGCTGCGCCGTGCTGGTCCTGCGGATCGAACACGGATCCGATCTGCTCGCGGATCAGCATGGAGAGCATGTTGACGGCGAAGGTGTGCCGCAGCGTGTGTGGCGTCACCTCGACCTCGATGCCGAAACGGCGGCAGCGGGTGCAGGCCCGCCGAAAGGCAGCTTCCCAAGTCGCCGAGGGCACGGGCTTGCCGCCTTCAGTCAGCCAGAGCAAGGCATGCTGCGCCTGGCCGGGCGTGCCGACCAGCACGCGGCGGCGTTCGCCCAGCGTCAGACGGTCGAGCCGGACACGCTTGCCCGCCGCGTCTGTTGCCTTCCCGTCCTCCAGCATCAGCCAGAGCGGATCGGACACCGAAGGCTCTGAGCGCGCGGCAGAGACCGTGCGCTCGAGATCGACATAGTCGCCGATCAATCTCAGTACCCGGCGGGGAACGCGGATGCGCCGTGGTCGTCCGCCCTTGGCGATCGGACCGGGGAGATCGAACGGCACCGAGCGCGATTCGGGATCGGTCAGGCGCGGCAGCTCACTCAGCAGCAGACTGCCGGCCTCTGTCAGCCGCAGGCCGGTCGTGACGAGAAGCTCGGCAAACAACGCATTGCGCTCGCCGTTGCGGCCGCGCCACGTCGCGTCCTCCGAGCCGTCGGGAAGCCGGCCGCGCAATCCCACCTCGCGGAACAGCAGGTAGCGGCCAAGATCGATGTAACGGGTATCGTGGCGCCGCGCGGCGCGCTCGCGGGCACGGTTCGTCGTCACAGCGAGCACTGCGCGGCTACCGCCGGCCCTGCGAAGGGTGGCGCCGTAGCTGAAGGGCGAGATCGCAATGATTCCTTCCTCGACAGCCCAGCGATAGAGCTTGTCGAGCGCGGCAACGCTCCGGTTCCAGCTCGCAGCCGAGATGCGGTAGGGAGCTGCCGACAGCCGACGCGCCCGGTGAAAGGCCAGGACATCGTCGCGGCCGGCCTGCCAGACCGTCTTGCCGCCGCGCCGTTCGACAAGAAAGCGCGCCCAGACGAGAATGTCGCGGGCGTAGGAGCGCCACGTGTTCGGCGATCGCGCTCCCATAGCAGGACAGGCACGAAAGAACCGGTTGAGAGCGAGATCGTAGCTGCCGTCATCCATCAGGATGAACGGCATGCCGTGAATCAGCCCGGTGCGCTCGACCGCGTCGAGCGCACCGGGCGCGAGGCTCACTGCAAGGTCATCAAGGAAAAGCGGACGCGAAATAGTGTCAAGATCGGTAAAATACAAATGCACGCACGATACCCAAGCGGAGCGCCTTCGGCGCAACTTCATTGTTTAGAATGCGAGGGGTTCCCCTCGCGCTCTCCCGCTCGCCGCGTGGCAGGGGTGCAGGACTTAGCCTGCACCCCATGAACAGCTTGTCGTGCCGCCGCCGCGTCAAGCGTTGTCCTCGCTACGCTGCGGGAACGCTTGACCCGGACGTCTGAAGAGCTTCACCGGAGCCGTGGTGAGGCGCCTCCAATGCATGATTCTGAGACAGGATCACAGAGTCAGGATAAGGCGACCAGCTCCTCGAAGGCGTATTTCTTCGTGCCGAAGCTGCCCGAAAAATCCCGCCCCAAGCGCGAGGCATGGCCTGTGGCATGCCCCATCTCGTGGAGCGCCGTCCTGTGCCAGTTGATCGGCTCGAAATAGGCGGCCGGAGGCGGCACCTGCACGTAGTCGAGCGCCGGAACATAGAAGGCGCGATCCCCGCCGATGCGGAAATCGATCCCGGTCGCCTCGATCAGCGCCTCGACCTTCGGCTCGATCATGCCGGGCGGCGGTGGCGGGGCCTCGAAGGCGATGTCCTCGGGCAGGCCCTCGCATTGCGCCGCGTTGAACACGGTGAAGCGCTTCAGGAACGGAATGCTGCTGGCTTCTTCGCCCGACTCCTGGGCGCGGCGCTTCTCGTCCTCCGGCGTGAAGCGGTCGGCATAGACGACGGTGGTGCCGCGCTCGCCCTTGCGGACATTTCCGCCCAGCGAGAGTGCTTGCCGGAAGGTGAGCCAATGCTGGGTCGGATAGCCGTGCTGGACCACTGCGCCCCAGAGGATGAGGACATTGATCCCGGAATATTGCCGCGCGGTCGCGGCATTCCTCGGCATGGCGAGCGGCGCCTTCGCCGCCGCCGTCCCCCAGGGCTGGACCCAGGGCAGCCGCCCTTCCTCCAGCTCGGCGATGATCTTGTCGGTGATGTCGTCATAGAGATTGCTGAGGGCGCCGCCTGGGCGAGCGCGGTCCTTTCTGGCCATCGGGATGATCTCCGCGACGGGCGCCGGAGGCCACTCCTCCAGCCCTCAACCCGTCACGGAAAACCCGTCCGCACTCTCCCTCTCAGGGGGCGTTGCGGGGCAGGCTGTGCCAAAACGTCAGCCGTCGGAGCCGCAGCGCCTGCCAGGTGGAGCCGAAGCGAAGCGCCGCCTCGCGTCAGCTCGGGGTAACAACCCTCGTTCCGAATGTGTTCGCGGCGTGTAGGATGTTGAAGGCTAGGATCGACAGCGCCGCCTCCGCCTTTACCGCCCTAAGTCCTCTAGTTAGGAACCTTCCGCCACCCGACATTCGCTTTATGGTGCCGAATGGATGCTCGACCGTGCATCGCCTGATCGTCATCAAGCTGGGATTGGCATGGATTCGGGCCTCCATGCGATCGAGGGCACCTTGATCGACAAGCCGGTGAATTGTGCGCTGGGCTCCCGGCGTGCATCTCGGCTTCAACGCACAGGTCGCGCAGGCCGAGGTACGGTAGCGCATCGCCCGATTGCGAGTATGGATTCCGGACGGGCGTAGAGTTTGCCCGCCGGGGCAACGGACCGTGTCGCTGTCCTCGTCGTAGAGGAACTGTACCGGTCGAAAATGTTCGGAATTCATCGCGCCGCGCTTGATCGGCGCAGCGACCTCAATGTTCTCGCGTTCGCAACGGGCGACTTCTTCGGCGTTTGAGTAGCCGCCGTCGGTCAACACCTGGAGCTGATCTACCTCCAGCACGGCCTTAGCCGCGACTGACATCGGATGAAGAAGGTGGCTGTCGTTCGCGTCATTGTAGACGTCATGGTGGACGATCAGACCACTCGCAACATCGACGACGCTTTGCAGATTGTACGAGGGAAGCTTCGGCGCGTGGGCATATCCCATCGGTTTGGCCTCCGGCTCGCCAAACACGAGCACCTTCTCGACCCGTCGATCGAGTTCCTGCTGTCGCCTGGCCAGCCGGTCCTTCCGACGCTGCAGGGAGGCAATGGCGGACTTGAAGCCTTCGCGGTGCAGTGGTTGATCATCAAAGCCCCGCGCGACGGTCTCGTCGATTATGTCCAGGCGGTCGAGATAATAGGCGATCTCTTTTTCGGTATGCGCGATATCGCGCGCGAGCCGCTCCGCCCCGGCGATGTTCTTTGGACTGGCGACCGCTCGCATCTTGGTGCCGTCGAGTGCGACCGACCGGCCGCCTACCAAATTCTGCTCGCGACAGAACAGCACGAACGCGGCGCTGGCGGCGACGATCGCGTCGGGATAGTCGTGCCGGAAGGCGGCAATGGTCCGATAGTCCGGCGCGAGTTGCCGCATCAGCCACATTGCTTCAAGGTCGCGCTTGCAGGAGCGCTCCAGATGTCGCGATGAACGGGCTTGATTGAGGTAGCCCCAGATATACAGCCGGAGCATGTCGCTGGGATGATAGCCTGGTCGTCCGGTCGAGGCCGCAATGGCGCGTGTGAAGCCAAGCTCAATCATATCCAGACTGTCGACGAAAGCATCGACGACGCGGACGAGCGCGTCAGGCCCAACATAGTCATCGACACATGGGGGAAGCAGATTGGCCTGATCTCGCGCTATTCCCTCAATGAAGCTCATAGACACCTCGGCAAAGCAGATCAGGAGAGTCTGATTCTACACTTGTTTGCTCATAGGGAAAGGCTTTGTATTGGGTCTCGAATAACTACCCAGAGGCAGGATCGCGGCACCTCGCTGACCCTCCAAACTTCCGAGAAAAGGTGGCTTCCTGCTTTCGGCACTTTGGGCGACGAACCTGCGAAAGCTGTCATTCAAACAGTCTTGGCACTTCGACTGGATGCGCCTGACGTCAGCCACAGGCCCGACTTTTCCGTTTGCTGAAAGTGGGTATTACGAGGATGGAACATTAGGTCGCGGCCGCACCGGCTCAAGGGATTGGAATCGCGCCAACCTAACGTCGGGAACCGGTCACAGTCAGCGGACCATGGCGGGTGCCTGACTAAAGTGGGTTATCTTCGAAAAGGTCTGCGGCGCTTCCGGTATGCCTTGCCGTATCGCCTGTAGCCTTGGTGTCCGGTCCCAAGGCGCCTTACTCGCGATGCTCTTGCGCCTGTTGCAAGCCCGATACCTCGTAAGTCCATACTCGGAACGCCTTCAGAACATGCGGGCCGAAGGAGTTGACGAGCGGTATGTCGGCTGCGTCGCGGCCGCGCGCCACCACGATCCTGCCGATCCGCGGGACGTTGTTGCGCGGATCGAAGGTGTACCATTCGCCATCGAGGAACACTTCGATCCAGGCGCTGAAATCCATCGGATCGACGACCGGCACGCCGATGTCACCGAGATGGCCGTTGATATAGCGAGCGGGGATGTTGAGGCATCGGCAGAACGTGACCGCAAGATGCGCGAAATCGCGACAAACGCCAACGCGCTCATGGAACGCCTCGAAAGCCGTCCGCGTAGATCGAGCCTGCATGTAGTCGAAGCGGATGTGGTTGTGGACGAAATCGCAGATCGCCTGCACCCGGCTCCAACCGGGCGGCATCTTGCCGAACAGGTCCCAAGCGGTCTGGCTGAGACGGTCGGTTTCGCAGTAGCGGCTGCCCATGAGGTAGACGAGGCAATCGTCCGGCAAGTCCGGCACCGGCAGTTCCCGGGCACCCGGCACAATCCCGTCCGGCCTGCCGTCGTCCTCGATCGTGGCATCACCCCACATCGTCAGGTCGCCCGCAGGCGCGACCAGCCGCCGGCATTTGTTGCCGAAGAGATCGCGGTAGGTCGATACGTGCACATCGGGTGTGGTGAACGTCGTCTCCGGCACCCGTATGTCAGCCGCGCGATCCTCGTGCACCGACAGCAGACACACCAAGGCTGTCGGCTGCTGGCAGGTCAGTGTGATCTCATACCCGTAGCGGATCAGCATTGAGTGGTGTCTTTACCGGAAATCGGCAGCGGTCAGCGTATAGGAGGTTTGGCGACGATGCGAGTAGGCCTCGCGGGCGACATCGTGGATCGAACTGCGCGTCGCATCGAAGGTCGAGAGATACATCTCTTCCGACACCTCAGTGCTGCGCAATTCAGCAGGGGACCTGGCGAGCGCTTCCACTTCGACAAAGAACGGCACTTCGAACATGCCGTCGTGCCCGATAAAGCGAATGGCGTTGCGCACTTCGTCGAAGCTGCGGCTGGGGTTCAGGAATTCAAGGGTCATCGTTGATCTGCCCTTGCCGTTTGCAGCAGCAGTGGTACACGCATAAACCCGTTCATGTGCTCCTTGCGTCGCACATCATTCCGACGATTGAGGGAAAGCATCCCGTCGGTTGCGGCCGAGTGGCTAAGGCCGATCATCTCCTGCCCTTCGCGGCTGGCTGGAACGCCGGTGAAGACATGGTAGATGGTCCAGGACCGGTCGGCTTCGATCCGGCGGCCATATTGTTCGTCGCCTGGTGCGCGGGCGGATGCACCGCCTTCATTGTCCCAGACGCCGATCGCGCGGTCGTGCCGCTCCCGTTCGATTTCATCTATGTATCGGGTCATGATCGTGGCCTTTCTCTAGTGGTCACGTCGGCATCAATGATGCCGGAAAATAGCGCGTTACCGGATAAGTCGGTGATCGCGATGGCGTCGGGCCGTTGAGGCATATCGAGCGTCTGCGAAAGCAGTTGCGCAATCTCAATGGCGTTGGCGAGATCGACGGCTTCCACCGCCTCTCGGCCCACGACAGCATGGGCGTCATCCGTCTCCCGCGTGCGGTAGAACTCGATGACAACTTTCATGGCGCTACTTGCTCTTTCAGCCGGAGCAGCACTGCCTCAGTGCTTGCCTTTGCCTTGGGAAGCATTGGCATCATTGGCGGCAAACTTGATCTGGTTGCCGAAGGTGCTTTCAGGCTTTGGCGGGGCCTTCTCCTGTTTCGGCTTTCTGATCTCGCGATTGCTTCGTTTCTGGCCTTTAGCCATGTCCGAACGTCCTTTCGATGAGGGTTGCGCCATTACCGGATTGCGACATGTCGACCGGCTCGAGGCTGTCCTGCGTCGTCACTCGCTCATGGCGTTCGTCGTCGTTGCGGATGCGATATTGCAGTGAATCTCCCCGTGCCGGCAGTCTGCCGGTTATGCGGTAGATATCGGCGGGTAATGCCGGCCTCACGAAACCGCCCTTGAGCCGGACAGCCTGTCCGATCGCGAAGAGATGAGCAGGAGCCTCGTGGCGGGCGGGACGGTTCGTGCGCCGGATTGGGTTGGTTGATATCATGGCTGTTGGTGATCCTTTTCGAGGGCGGCGTCGAGATCGGCGGGATCTATCGGCGCCATCTGATACGTGTGGCCATCAATGCCGATGGCGGGCAGGTGGATGAAGGCGCCTACACGTCTCCAGGCAAGGCGGGAGGATCCCTCCAGCAGTTCCTCATCCTGGTCCACGCGATAGTCGCCGGCAGGCTGCGCAGCGTCGAAGCCGGACAGCATGAAGGGTGCGGAGAACCGGACGATTTTCTGCGTGGTGCGCGTTGTCATGGGTCGATACCTCCGCAGGAGCACGCAAACGCGCCTCCTGCATCATTCCCATTCGAACCGGAACGAACTTCCGTGCTGCCAGTACATCCGTGGTCAGCGGCGCGTTCATTCCAAGGTTCGAACAGAGCGATATGCGCGCCAGGTCGGCGCGTGATGCATTCGCTATCGAGAATTCGGTGGTGAATGGCGGGTCTCTGACACCGCAAAAAGCCAAGTCGGCCAAATCAACGAGTTTTATATATGGGCTGTCCCCACCCGGTAAACAAGGAGCGGGTCGCTATTATTTATCTAGAATTGAATAAATGGCTCTTCCATAAAAATAAAAATCCTTAAAAAGGCAGGAAATACGTATTGAAAACAACAAACATCGCATTGGTAGAAGTGATATAAATTTTCGCAATTCCACCTTTTCAACGAAATACGTTTAGCACTCCTATCATTCGAGTGCCAAAGTCGCTATCTATCCGAGGTGGTCGCCCTATGCGCCGGCCTCAGAAAGAACCCCATGAAATTCCGGCCCCTCCACGACCGCGTCGTCATCCGACGGGCGGAAGGCGATCTCAAATCCAAAGGCGGGATCATCATTCCCGATACCGCGAAGGAAAAGCCGCAGGAAGGCGAGGTGATCGCCGTCGGCCCGGGTTCGCGCGACGAAGCCGGCAAGCTGGTTCCACTCGACGTCAAGGCGGGCGACCTCATCCTGTTCGGCAAATGGTCCGGCACCGAGGTCAAGCTCGACGGCGAGGATCTCCTGATCATGAAGGAATCCGACATCATGGGCATCGTCGAGAAGACAACGGCGGCCGCCAGCAAAGCCGCCTGACCGGCCGATACCTGATAATCAAGCCCGAACTGGACGAACATCATGTCTGCCAAGGAAATCAAATTCGCCGGCGAAGCCCGCGACCGCATGCTGCGCGGCGTCGAACTGCTGAACAACGCCGTCAAGGTGACGCTCGGGCCAAAGGGACGCAACGTCGTCATCGACAAGGCCTATGGCGCGCCGCGCATCACCAAGGACGGCGTCACCGTCGCCAGGGAGATCGAACTCGAAGACAAGTTCGAGAACATGGGCGCGCAGATGGTGCGCGAGGTGGCCTCCAAGACCAACGACCTCGCCGGCGACGGAACCACGACGGCGACGGTGCTCGCGGCCTCCATCCTGCGCGAGGGCGCCAAGCTGGTCGCCGCCGGGATGAACCCGATGGACCTGAAGCGCGGCATCGACATTGGCGTCGCGGCCGTCGTCAAGGAAATCCAGGCGCGGGCCAGGAAGGTCAAGTCGTCGGCTGAGATCGCGCAGGTCGGCACGATCGCCGCCAATGGCGATGGCACCATCGGCGGGATGATTGCGAGTGCGATGGACAAGGTCGGCAACGAGGGTGTGATCACCGTCGAGGAAGCCAGGACCGCCGAAACCGAGCTCGACGTGGTCGAAGGCATGCAGTTCGATCGCGGCTACCTCTCTCCATACTTCGTCACCAACGCCGAAAAGATGCGCGTGGAACTGGATGACCCCTACATCCTCATCCACGAGAAGAAGCTCGGTAATCTTCAAGCCATGCTGCCGATCCTGGAGGCGGTGGTGCAAAGCGGCAAGCCGCTGCTGATCATCTCCGAGGACGTCGAGGGCGAGGCGCTCGCCACGCTGGTCGTCAACAAGTTGCGCGGCGGCCTGAAGGTCGCGGCCGTGAAAGCTCCGGGCTTTGGCGACCGCCGCAAGGCCATGCTCGAGGACATCGCCGTGCTGACCGCCGGCCAGGTGATCTCCGACGATCTCGGCATCAAGCTGGAAAATGTCACGCTCGACATGCTCGGCAGCGCCAAGCGTGTTGTCGTAGACAAGGACACGACAACGATCATCGACGGTTCCGGCGACAAGGCCGGCATCGCCGCTCGTATTGCCCAGATCAAGGCGCAGATCGAGGAAACGACCTCGGACTACGACAAGGAGAAGCTCCAGGAGCGGCTGGCCAAACTCGCCGGAGGCGTCGCGGTGATCCGCGTCGGCGGCGCGACCGAGACCGAGGTCAAGGAGAAGAAAGACCGCATCGACGATGCGCTCAACGCCACCCGAGCTGCGGTCGAGGAAGGCATCGTGCCCGGCGGCGGTGTGGCGCTGCTGCGCGTCAGGACCGTGCTGGCCTCTCTGACAGGCGCCAACGCCGATATAACCGCAGGCATTTCGATCGTGCGTCGGGCGCTCGAAGCGCCGGTCCGGCAGATCGCCGAGAATGCCGGCGTCGAAGGCTCGATCGTGGTCAGCAAGCTCACGGACAGCAAGGACCACAACCAGGGCTTCGACGCCCAGACCGAAACCTATGTCGACATGATCGAGGCCGGTATCGTCGACCCCGCCAAGGTCGTCAGAACCGCCCTGCAGAACGCCGGCTCGATCGCAGCGCTCCTGATCACCGCCGAGGCGATGATCGCCGACATTCGCGCGAAGGAATCCACCCCGTCGGCCGGCAACGGCGGCATGGGCGGAATGGGATACTGAGAACAGTGCCTGAACCGTTCGGCCGACGCCCAGACAAAGCAATCTGCATTCCAACCTGGAAGGAATCTCCATGGCCACACAAAGCACGACCAAACCATCTCTCTCCCGCCGCTGGGAAGACTATCAGCCTTCAAAGACCATTCTGGTCTGGGCATGCATCGCGGCGATGATCGCAACGATCGTTATAGGATTCAGCTGGGGCGGCTGGGTCACTGGCGGCACTTCGCAGACCATGGCGAAAGCGGCCGGCGACACGGCGCGCGGGGAGCTGGCATCCGCCATATGCGTCGAAAGGTTCAACGCGGCCCCAGATGCGGCGGCGAAACTTGCCGAGTTCAAGGCGATACCCGACAGCTACAAGAAGCGTCAGTTCGTGGAAGCCGGCGGCTGGGCGACGATGCCGGGGCAGACGACTGCCGACCGGCTTGGAGTCCAAGGCTGTGTCACCGGGCTTGGCGCATAATACCCCGTTTAAAGCGCTCAGGCAGGCGCCAGGGCGTTTCCACCCGCCACAGGAAGGAACTTCAGCAATGATCTCGTTTGTGAAGAAGACAGATACGCATCCGACGCTCAAGCAGGTCGAAGAAAATCGCTTCGAGCAGATCCGCAAGGCGGCGGCTGAACGGCACCGCAAATCGGATACCGACGGCACCCGCCGCCGCGCCCGCCAGAAGGCCGAGGACAACAGGCTGATCTGAGATGCATGTGCTCTACTCGAAAAGGCAGCATCCGATGCGATATCTTGATCGAATAAGAACGGAACCGTCCCTCTGGCTCCTGATACTGATGGTCGGTGGCTTGGCCGCCACGATCCTTTACGTGGTTCTGACTAGCATCACCTATTGAGTGAAGTGCAAGCCAGCTTCACCGATCCGACGTTGGGATGATGGATGGGCATGGGGATGCGATCAGCGTATCTCCGGTATCCAGCCGCCTGGGGAGCTTGCTCTGCTGATCGCAGAGGCATTAAGGGAAGGAGCAGGCTGACATGCCGAGGCTGTCCGACTTGGGTGCGGAATAGTTCCTCCGAGGCGGACCAATAAGGGCCAAGCAGCGGTCAGCCGCAGCGGCTCAACGGCAGCTTTCGGGATTTTGCGATCTCATAGCCGATGATGACAAAGAGGTCTTAAGCAGCCAAACGCTCATATTCCATAGAGCGGGCAAAATCATTCGCTGCGCTCGCACGATTGGTGGGTTTTAGCACAGCCTGGGGGTCTCCCCGCTGAAGGGGGTGCGCCGGCAACGATAGTGCCGGCCAGGGGGGAAGGCCTTCCCCCTTCAGGCCCACGGCAAGATGCGCGTTTATTCGCGGGAACAATAAAACGAGCCCGCGCGAAGGAAGAATCAGAAGCGAATAGCCGTCGCCGGTGTTGGCGTCTCCCGGTATGATGAGGTGAGTTTGGCGCTCAGGCTTGGAAAACTAATGACGCAGCATGACCAGCACATCGCCGCGTGGCGGGATGCTTTTCGCGACGAGACAACGGGCATCCACAGAGCCATTCAGGATCTGCTCTGGAACTACGCCGCCTTTCGCACGACGGTTCGGATCGTCCGTCTTGCAAATGAGAAGAGAGGCTCGAGACCCCCGCTTAACCAGATGATGTTCAATCTCGTTTCCGAGGGATACTGGTCAAGCCTGCTTCTCGGCACTCGCCGACTTCTCGATAAGGCCCCGATAAAAGGCCCCAAGGGAGTTTACTCGATCCGATCTGTCGTCAACGACGTGAAAGCGAGCCAAAACTGGTTGACCAGGAGAATCTACGTCGAGAAAGTGCTTGACGCGCAATACGATCTCGATCGCCTGCATCAAGAACAACATGACCACCTCGTCGCCGCGAAGGGGCGTCCGGTGTGGGGCGATCCAGAGCTCATGAAAAGTGAGGCCGCGCATCGGCATTTCGATGTTTTGAGCGGCGTTTCTGCGTCAGAGCGTAACCCGAGCAATCTGATCTCGGACACGGTCTTCGAGAAGATCGAAACTCGGCTTGCCCGCCTTGATCGAATTGCCGAGCACGTTAACTCGCATGTTGCCCATGCCGGGAACAAGCAAAGTCGGCAGGACAGGGAGCTTGGTGATTTCGACATTCGCGATGCTGAAAAGACTCTCAGGCAGTTGAAGGAAATCGCGGATCTGGTCGGAGTGTGGTTCGCCAACGAAGGCGGTGCGGGCCTCGCCACATATCTCGGTGACCAATTCGAGGGCCTCGATCATCCTGTTGTAGACACCGCCGACCTTGCCGACCTTGCAGAACAATGGCGATTGATCGATAGAGAAATCGCAGAATGGTCGATCGGGCCAGAAGATCTGTGATCCCCGAGAGGCAAGCCGATTCCTTGGTTCGAACCGATACCGCCTTCTGTCAAAGCCACCGGCTTTACCGGAAATCCCGCGCCTTCACCCTGATGCCGCCGGCCACCGGCCCCTGCTTCTCGGCCGCAGCCGCCTCGCGCTGCCCGACACTCGCCAGATCCCGCGACAGATCGACGATCCGATGGGCGACAAGATGCACGACCTCGCCCTCGCGCTGAACGCGGCCCCTCACGGCGATCATGCTCGATGAGAGAATGACCCGCCGATAGCGCTCGAAGACCTTTTGCCACACGACGAGATTGGCGATGCCGGTCTCGTCCTCGAGCGTGACGAACATGACGCCATTAGCCGAGCCGGGGCGTTGGCGCACCAGGACGATCCCTGCCGCCTCCAGCCAGCGCCGGTCGCGCGCCGCCATCGCCTCGGCGCAGCTGACGATCCGGCGCTTCGCCAGGTCCTCGCGCAGGAAGGAGACCGGATGGCGGCGCAGCGACAGGCCGATATGCCCGTAATCCTCGACCACCTCGCGACCGGCGGGCATCGCTCTCAGCGCGATCGCAGGCTCGTCGAGTTCCGGAACGGTCCGCCCCTCACGGTCCGAGGCGGCGGCGAAGAGCGGCAGTTCCTCGTCGCGCAGCCCCTTGATGGCCCATTGCGCCTCGCGCCGGGCGAGGCCGAAAGCCGGACGGAATCCATCGGCCGCGGCGATCTGATCGAGCGCCGCGACGGGAACGCCGGCCCGCCGCCAGAGATCGGCGATCGAGGTGAAATTCTCATCGCCCCGCGCCGCCACGATGGCGGCGGCATGGGCATTGGCGAGGCCCTTGACCATTCGCAGTCCAAGACGGACCGCGAGACGGCTTTCGTCGCCGGTCGGCTCCAGCGTGCAATCCCAGCGGGAGGCATTGATGCAGACCGGGCGGACCTCCACCCCATGCTCGCGGGCGTCGCGCACGATCTGGGCCGGCGCATAAAAGCCCATGGGCTGGGCGTTGAGGAGCGCGGCGCAGAAGACATCCGGGTGCCAGCATTTGAGCCAGGCCGAGGCATAAGCGATCAGCGCGAAGCTCGCCGCATGGCTTTCGGGAAAACCATAGGAGCCGAAGCCTTCGAGCTGCTGGAAGGTCCGGGCCGCGAACGGCTCCTCATAGCCGCGCGCGATCATCCCCGAGATCAGCCGGTCGCGGAACTTCGAGACGCCGCCGGTATGTTTGAAGGTCGCCATGCTCTTGCGCAGGAGATCGGCCTCGCCCGCGGTAAAGCCCGCGCATTCGATGGCGACGCGCATCGCCTGTTCCTGGAACAGCGGCACGCCGAGCGTCTTTCCCAGCACCTTCTCCAGCTCGGGCCGGGGATAATCGACCTCTTCCAGGCCCTCGCGCCGGCGCAGATAGGGATGAACCATATCGCCCTGGATCGGCCCCGGCCGCACGATCGCGACCTGCACCACCAGGTCGTAATAGGTCCGGGGTTTCAAGCGCGGCAGCATCGACATCTGCGCCCGGCTCTCGATCTGGAAGGTGCCGAGCGTATCGGCTTTGCGGATCATCGCATAGGTGCGCGGATCCTCGGCCGGGATCGACGCCAGATCGAGGTGGATATCCTTGTGCTCGGCCAACAGGTCCAGCCCCCGGCGCATGCAACTCAGCATGCCGAGCGCCAGGACATCGACCTTCATGAAGCGCAGCGCGTCGATATCGTCCTTGTCCCATTCGATGATCTGGCGCCCCTCCATCGCCGCGGGCTCGATGGGCACGAGATCGTCGAGCCGGTCATGGGTCAGCACGAAACCGCCCGGATGCTGCGACAGATGCCGCGGCGCGCCGCGAAGCTGGGCGGCCAGTTCGAGCGTCAGGCGCAACCGGCGATCCTCCGGATTGAGGTTGAGATCGCGGAGCTGCTGCTCGGTGACACCAGCCTCGGACCCGCCCCAGAGCTGGCCGGACAGCGTCTGGATCAGGTCTTCGGGAAGCCCCAGGGCCTTGCCCACGTCCCGCAGCGCGCCCTTGGAGCGATAGCGGATGACGGTGGCGGTCAGAGCGGCGCGCTCGCGGCCGTAATGCTCATAGACCCACTGGATCACCTCCTCGCGCCGCTCATGCTCGAAATCCACGTCGATATCGGGCGGCTCGCGGCGCTCCTCGGAGACGAAGCGCTCGAACAGGAGATCGTTGCGGCCGGGATCGATCGCGGTGATGCCGAGCACATAGCAGACGGCCGAGTTCGCCGCCGATCCGCGCCCCTGGCAGAGGATGCCGCGCGACCGGGCGAAGCGGACGATGCTGTTCACCGTGAGGAAGTAGGGCGCGTAATCGAGCTTGCCGATCAGGGCCAGCTCATGCTCCAGCGCGGCGGTCACCTCCTCGGGCACGCCCTCGGGATAGCGGTGTGCGGCGCCCTCCCAGGTCAGCCGCTCCAGGGTTTCCTGCGGGGTCAGCGCCTGATCGTCGCGCTCTTCGGGATATTGATAGCGCAGCTCGTCGAGCGAGAAGCGGCAGCGATCCGCGATCTCACGCGTCCGGGCCAAAGCCTCGGGCCAGCGCGCGAAGAGCCGGTGCATTTCGGCGGGCGGCTTCAGATAGCGGTCGGCATGGCGCTCGCGCCGGGCGCCGAGCGCATCGACGGTGACATTGTGGCGGATCGCGGTGACGACATCCTGCAGGATGCGGCGGCCGGGTTCGTGGAAGAGCACGTCATTGGTCACCACGGTGGGCACGCCGATCCGCGCGGCGAGCGTCGACAGCTCCCAGAGGCGCATCTGGTCATTGGGCCGCCGCCGCAGCGTCAGGCCGAGATAGGCGCGATCGCCGAAAGAGTCGCGCAGGCGCCTCAGGCGCAAACCGCAGGTCTCGTCGGCAAGGTCCGGCACGAGGACCGCGATCAGCCCTTCGCCATAGGCGGTGAGATCGTCCCATTCGAGATGACAGCGCGCCTTGCCCGCCCGCCCCTTGCCCAGCGACAGGAGTCGGCAGAGCCGCGACCAGGCCGCCCGGTCGGTCGGATAGACCAGCGCCGACATGCCGCAGACGAGATCGAGGCGGCAGCCGACGATCAGCCGCACGCCCGCCTCCTTCGCCGCCTCATGGGCGCGCACGATACCGGCCAGCGTGTTGCGATCGGTCACGGCCATGGCCTCGATCCCCATCGCCGCGGCGGCAGCGAGCAGCTCCTCGGCCGCGGAGGCTCCGCGCAGGAAGGAGAAATTCGACGTCACCTGCAATTCGGCGTAGGCGGGCGCGCTCATCCGAAAATCCCGTGCAGGAACCAGCGATGCGAGCCGGTGGCGGCATCCTCGCCATCGCCGGAGCGGAAGATCCAGAAGCGTTCGCCGGCATCGTCCTCGACCCGGAAATAGTCCCGCACCGCGATCAGCTCGGCATCGCGCTTCCACCATTCCCCGAAGATGCGCTCCGGTCCGTCGGCCCGTCGGACCCGGCGACGCACGCCCTTCCAGGAGAACCAGTTCGGCGGATGGTCCGGCAGGAGCGCCATGGTCTCGATCGGCTCCGGCCGGGAGAGCAGCCGCGAAGGGCGCGGCCAATGGTCGGGCCAGCCCGCACCCGTATCCTCGGCGAGTGCCGGCAGACGACGGACCGAGCGCTCGGGCACATCGCTCGCCACCGGCGCGAAACGATAGACCGCCCGCGCGCCGACCCGATTGGCCAGCGTGTCGATCAGGCCGGACAGATCCGGCGCGCCCTCCTCGATCAGGCTGCTGGCCGCCTGCCGCAAAGGCAGGGGTTCGGCAAGGGTGGCGGTCAGCGACATGATCTCGATGCCGAAGCCCGGCGCGATGGTCTCGATCCTGTCGCAGAGAAGCCGGGTCAGGCGCGCGGAATCCCGCACCGGCATGGCCAGGCCGATGCGCACCGTCTCGATCCGGTTGTCGACCCGGTGGCAGAGCAGGTCGAGACGGCGCGCGCCAAGACCCCGCCCCTCGAGCGCCTCGCAGAGCGCCATGACCAGCTTGCGAATATAGCGCGCGATGGTCTCGGCGGCGCCGATGGGCTCTGCGAAGACGCGGCGAACCGAGACCAGCTCCTCGGGCCGGATCGGTTCGATGGGTTCGGCGATCTCGCCCAGGGCCTGATCGAGACGCCGGCAGAGCTCCGGGCCGAAGCGCCGGGTCAGAGGCGCGCGCGGCTGCCCGATCAGGTCGCCGATGCGGACAAAGCCGAGGTCGTTCAGCCCCGCCGCGATCGCGGGTGGCAGGCGCAGGGCTTGCAGCGGCAGCGGTGCGAGTCCTGGGATGGTTTCGCCGGGAGGAGTGACAAACAGCGGATCGGCCGCGTAGCGCGCCAGCGCATGGGCCGCGCCCCAGCTATCGGCGATGGCTGCGCGGGCGGTGACGCCGGACATGACAAGCCGCCCGGTCAGCGCCTCCAGCATGGCCGCCTCACCGCCATGCAGATGGTCGGCGCCGGTCGCGTCGATGACGATCCCGTCCGGCGCGTCGGCGGCGGCGATAGGTGAGAAGCGTTGCAGCACCCAGAGCGCGAGGCGTTCGAGGCTGTCCAGGTCGGCCCGCGGGTCGGCGGGCTCGATGTGGAGGCCGGGCACCATCGCCTGGGCCTTGGTGACAGGCATTCCGGCGCGCAGGCCGAGCGCCCGCGCGGCCGGATCGGCCGCCGTCACCACCCGGCGGTTCTTCTCCCTTCCGGCGATGACCAGCGGCGCCTCACCGGGCGGCGCTGCGTCGCCCGCCTTCCGCCGCAACCGGTCTGTCGGCCAGTTCGGCAGGAAGACAGAGATGACCCGAGCCATCGCACGCCTCCAGTTCGATATCGAGACATTCGCCCGCCCGCGCCCGGATCAGCTCGACCAGCCAGCGCGGCCGCCCGACGCCGGGAACTGGAAGGGACGAGGACGGCAGCGCCGAGATCCGCCAGCGGGTCATCGCCGCCGTCGGCTGCCCGAAATCGCTGGCCTCCGCCTGTCGCCGCCAGCGGCGCAACGCGATGCAGATCGTCGCCGAGCCTTTCGCGGCCAGATGCAGCCGCCGCGAGGCGGTCATCGGCAGGCGCGCGACGTCGCCCACGACCGCCCCCAGCCCGCCATGCCGCAGCCCTTCCTCCATACAGGCCAGAACGGCCTTGTCGTCTCCGGCTTCGACGAAGATCACCCGGCCGGGCGGCAGTCCGGCCTGCTCCAGCCCCGGTGCGAAGAGATCCTGTAGCGCCACGCACCAGAGCACCTGCCCGGTGGTGCGGGCGGCGATCCCGGCCGTGAAACAGGCCGCAGCCGCGCCATCCACCGCCCCGTTGCCGCCTCCGGCGACTTCATGGAGGCATCCGAGCGCCAGCCCGCCACCGGGCAGCTTGCGATCCAGCGGCGCGATCCCGAAGGGCAGCACCTCGTGCGGATGCGCGCCATCGCCTTCGAGCCGCGCGATGCGCGCCCGAAGGTCGGCAATGGCTGGGCTGTCGGCACGGCTGGGCATATGAGGATGGCGTCTCCGGGGCTTTGCACTGGTCGATTCCGTTGCTATGTTCTTTATTTGTTCTCTTACAGGTCGAGAGTCAATCTCGGCCATCCCGGAAGTGATCGACGGGGTGCAATGCCCTATGGTGACGTAAAGTATTCGCAAGGAGAGTGGCGGGGCGATGTGCAATCTCTATCGCATTACGACCAATCAGCAGGCGATCCGGGATTTCGTGGCAGCCACCCATGACAGTATCGGCAATCTCGAACCGTCGATGGACGTCTATCCCGACCGGCCGGCGCCGGTGGTGCGCAACACCGACGGCGGGCGGGAACTGGCCTCATTGACCTGGGGTATGCCCACGCCCGTCGAATATCTGAAATCCCGCGACGCGCCGGACACCGGCGTCACCAATATCCGCAACACGGCCAGCCCTCACTGGCGCAAATGGCTCGGGCTCGAGAATCGCTGCGTGGTCCCGGCCACCGCCTTTTCCGAATATGGGCAAAAGCCCGATCCAGTCACGAAGCGCAAACCGCTGCACTGGTTCGCCCTCGATGAGACCCAGCCCCTGTTCTTCTTCGCGGGAATCTGGACGCCGTGGCGCGGAACCCGCGGCTCGAACCGGACCCCGCGTCCGGGCGATCATCAACTGTTCGCCTTCCTGACGACCGAGGCCAATGGCGTGGTGAAGCCGATCCATCCGAAGGCCATGCCCGTCATTCTGACGAGCCACGAAGAAGTCGAGACCTGGCTGACCGCCGACTGGAACGAAGCCAAGACGCTGCAGCGGCCGCTGCCCGATGATCGGTTGGTGATCCTGGAAACGCCAGCCAATACAGCCGCCGATGGCATGTTGCCGGGCATCTGACAATGATCCGGAGGACGAACATGGGCCGGAAGGAAGAAGAACAGTTAGCGGCGACGCTCGCCAAGGCGATGGCGATGATCTGCGTCCGCAACAGCATGCTGGAGGACCTGCATGCCGGCCCGGTCCCGGTCACGAAGACCGGCGACTATTCCGATGTCTTCGTCATCGACGCCGACGGCAATCGCATTCCCTGGAGAACCGTGTCGAGGTTCGACGATGACGAGATGCGCGACCTGATGCGCCAGGTGGTCAATCGGCTCTACACGTTCCAGACCTGCTTCGCCGAGCCGCAGTTTCAGGCGTTGATCGACAAGTGGCTCGATGTTGCGCGCCACTGGGACGAGCCGGTCATCGACGAGCGCCTCGCGGGAAGGCCCAGCTAGCCGATCGTACGGACTGTCGGTGGGACGGCTGAGGTGATAGCCGCAGCGCGATTTCCCAAAGCGGCCCTCCGTAATCCTTGAAGCATTCGCGCGCTTAGGGCTCAGACCAAGACGCGTGGGAACGACCATGCCGGCGAATGATCGCCTGAGGGCTGCCTTCATCAAAGCGAGCAGTCAGCACACTTGGAGCGGCGTCAACCATACTTTGCCCAAGCATGGCTACCACTTTGAAGTCAGGCGTAAGAACCCACACGGCATTGTCTGTTTCGTCGACCTCGACCCGATATGGACTGGCCGGAACCGGAACGATCTGCCGCGTCGCCGGTTCGATATTTATACGCCAGTCGCGCGAGGTCCAACGCTGGCTGATGCGGTTCAGCATCTCGGCCCTGAATGCTTTCCAAATGTCGTTGGTCGCTGGCGTTGGCCAGTCTCCGGCATCTGTCATCGCGACAACTTCATTGGTTTCGAGCCAGACAACGAGACCATCGTTATCGATGAAAATCGGATCCTGATCATTAATTGCGGCGAGGGCCGCGGCTCTTGAAGGAAGTCCGGCGCGCACAAGCATCGCCATCGTGTAGCGCGGCAGCCCGGCCTCAAGACAGGCAGCGGCTGTGCCGGCAATGATCTCGGGTTGCCAGCCAAGCGCAACCCTTCGGGTACGAAGTGCCTCCAGCGCCCAGACGAGCCGATACGTAAATACGTCCTCGATGAAACGCATGTTGTCCGGCCCGATCTCGTGCACTGGCGTTCCGGAAACCCACGCGGCCAGGATCTCGCGCCAATTGCCCGGCAGAGGATCGTCAGGAACAAAGGGGCGGATAGCGAGTAAGCGCTCCGCAAGCGTGGTAAGCGATGCAACGAGCACCTCGCTATCGCCGGGCAACGCTGCCTCGTCGGCTTGGTCGAGCAACACGGCGAGCTCGTCGGCCATCGCGTCGAGTGTCAATCCGGACTCAAGCCCAACACCCATCGCAAAATGACCGCGCCTTTGATCGGCGTTCGTCTGCGACCAGATCAGCCCCGAGCGCGCCCTGAACAATTCAAGCTGGCGCTCACGCAGGTCATCGCCACGGCGGGCAAGCTGCCGCGCCCAAAGCGAACCGTTCAGCGACTCGTCGATGAGCCGCGGCAAGTCCGCATCATCAGCATCCAGCGCTTCGACAAGACCAAGGATCGCGTGATCGAGTTTCTCTAGCAGAAGCTCGAAAGGCTCGTCGTCTTCCTCGTCGACATGGATGTTCCAGGCATCTCGGTTGTTGGCGAGATACTCAAAGGCGTCGTCTCGACTTAGCGTCCCGCTGCGCGCCAGACGATTGAGAATTTCGCTGGCGATCTGAATAAGCCCGCTCTCAAGCGTCCGGGCCCTTGATGCGTTCACAAGCTCGCGCCATGCCTGCCTGCGCCAACGCAGCGGTTCGAACATTACGTGGATCACAAGCCCTTCGAGATCGACGAAGGCGCGTCCGGCGCGCCCCGCGACGTTCGCAAATTCCTCGCCGGTGAGGGGAGTTCCCGCGCGATACAGGGTCGGCACAAGCAGGACCGCTGCGTTGAGATTAAGCCCCTGGGCGAGGGTCGGCGATGCGATAGTCACAGTTAGAACGCCTTCGTTTAGCAGGCGTTCGACCTCGCGAAGGAAAGGGTTAGGTAAACGCGCGTGATGAATGGCCACGCCCAGTTCAAGGCAGCGGACGGCCGGATGCTCTGCACCTAGCCATTCAGCCCCAACCGATTTCGCCCTCTCTATTGCGCCTTCGTCAGCAAGAAGTGGAGCGATGAAGCCACGCCGGGCGAGGTCGACAATGCGCGTTGCGTAGCTCTCGACATGATCCCGCTGCGTACAGAATACCAATGTGCGCTTGCCCTCATCGGCAAACTGCCATGCCGCAGCAATGGTCAACTCGGGATTGTCTCTGGGAAACGGCGTTCGACGCGGAGCGATGGGAGGCTGCTCCGTGACAAAGTTCTGGATGAAGGGTCCGTCATCATCAAGATCGAATGTCAGGCGCGCTCCCTGTCCGCCCCACGCCAGCGTTCCGAAACGCTGACGGGTCGGCCGCCAGCTTGATTTCACCGCTTCGCCCTCGGCATCGCTACGCACCCACGCCGTCAGATCTTCGAGTTGTTCGCCATCGGGCAGGATCGCCGACAGGCAGACGATACGCCGGTCGACCGCGTCCGCGCGGCGCAGAAGCCTTTGCACGAGAATTTCGTAGCGGAG
Source organism: Brucella lupini (assembly GCF_002252535.1). Lineage (NCBI taxonomy): Bacteria > Pseudomonadati > Pseudomonadota > Alphaproteobacteria > Hyphomicrobiales > Brucellaceae > Brucella > Brucella lupini. The sequence continues at coordinate 5,788 of NZ_NNRN01000012.1, read as the reverse complement.
CTCGCGCTCGCTCGGCCCTATCAGATGTCCCTCATCCAGAACGATCAATCCGATATCATCCAGCAATTGCGGATTGCTTCTTAGCGCGAAGTCCAGCTTTTCCGGCGTCGCAATAACGATGTCGTGCGAGCGCAGTGCGTCCTGGTCTCCCGGCATTGCGCCGCTCGCACCGTAGAGCGAGGACACCGAAAATCCGAGAGGACCGAACGTCTTGCGAAAGGACCGCTCGGTCTGCGCCGACAGTGCCCGCAGCGGCGTCACGAGCAACACCCGCTTCTCTGCACTGAGCGACATGAGGGTGCAGATTTCCGCGACGCGGGTCTTTCCAGCACTCGTCGGCAGAGCCACCACGAGATCATCAGTCAAATCGGTTGCGCGGCGCGCCGCGCCGATCTGCGAAGGCCAGAGCTCAACCTCGGCCGTCTTGCGCGCATAAAGCGACGCAAGAAACATCTCCCGCAGCGCGGCATAACCATCCGTGCCGGCTGGCCCGATTTGAGGCAGCACATGGTGGAGGCTATTGCCCCAGAGATCGTCAATTAAATTTCGGGCTACGCGGATGATCCACCAATGGGATACCGCACCGACATTGCTGGCCACTCTCAGAGCGCGCCGGAGTATTGATAGCGCTCCGTCGTGCATAGCGGTATCGCCGGTGAGCAACGCGAATTCGAAGAACGCGAAAGCTCTGAAGACCGCCGTAGTCAGCATGATCGACAAGATGTCGTCGATCTCCTGATCGCCGACCTCGAGAGCAGCTTGGAGAGCATCGTCGCCGTATTCAGGATTGCGCAGCCAGGATCGCGCCTCGTCACGCAGAGTCCCGAGATCACTAAGGAGTAGCCGTACGATCACGCGTTCTGCGGGCGCAAGATTCGCTTCTTCTTCGGCCTGAGACATCAGCGAGAACGCCATCGCTGCGTACCCCGCGAGATGGTACGAGGCCGCGCCCATCACACGCCAGAAGCCACGCTGGGAGAGTTCCGGTGACCCGTTGCGGACAAGGGCCTCGAAGGCATTGCCAGCCTTGAGAAAGCCCTCGCGCCATATTGCTGGGTCGCCCTCGCCCCGCTCCCGCAGGGCGAGCGATGCACGGAGCAAAGAGAATCCATACTCGGACAAATCGGTGTCGAGACTCACCGCGAAAGCCGGAGCACCCTCGGGAAGTTGGCCGGCCCTCCTAATGATCGCCCGCGCGTCACCCCGTGCTTGAAGCCGACCGCGTACCGTCGGCTGCGCCATCACTTCGATAAATTCCTGAAGCTCCTCAATCGTTTCCAAGGCTCTCGGCCTCTTCATAAATCCAGGCGATGAACTCCTGGTGGTCGTTTATGCGGAGGTTCACCGAGATATGGCCGTGGTCACCGCCAGCACCTGCAAGATCGGCTTCGAGGTCGGCGCGCCGGTCGTTGCCGGTTAACGTGAACAGTCCATGCGTGACATCACGCGCCCGAATCGTGCCTCTGCCGACAGCATTGCGGATTTGGCGACCTAGCGCCTCGTCTTCTTCGCTCCCCTCCAGCAACCTATCGGCTACAAACAGTAGGGAGATCGGCGTGGGACGGCCATCGTCGTCATTGAGCCGGGCACGAGCGGCGTTTATCACACCTGCGGCCATCGCCTGACCGCTCTTGGCCTCGCCCTTCAGATAGGCAAGGCGTCCATCTACCTCCTCGATGCCGAGGAAATCATCGCCGCGCAGGGCCATTTCGCGACCGTCCTTGTAGCGCAGGCGGCGAACGGGGATCCGGAATCCAGTCTGGTGCTCCACAAACTCCGTAGCCAATATCTCGCCTACTTCGCCGGACCGCGTTCTGGCGTCGGTCGGCAAGCGCTCGCGAAGAATGGCAGCAGCGCCGGGGAATCCCAGCTCGGCAATGTCGTCGGCAATGTGCCGCGGATCGTCGTAGTGAGCGCGGACACGCTCCATGAGGTCCGCCTGGACTGCGACTCTACCGCCACCTCTCTCGCCAAGCACAAAGAGGCGCTTTCTTTCGCCGTGCTCCGCCTCCTCGATGTTCAGCCAGTCTTCAATCATAAATATTTGTTATCAGGCCCTGATGACTGAAGAAAGCAACCACGAACATGTAGCTTCTTACCGTAGCCATCAACTTCGGAGGTGACGCGCCGAATGGCTGATGTTCCGTGCGTGCCTCCGGATGTTGCACCTGCGAGGTTGGAAACTGCGCGTACGCAGCAACAAGGCGCATTGTCAGCATAACTGGCATCTCACCTCGCCGCTCCACGCGCGGTTCGCATTGCCGCACCTACCGGCTGCACCACCATTCATCGCCGTCAGGCCAGGAGCGAGCCAGCCCTTCTTCGATCAGGATGTCGCCGATGTCGCGACCACCGATTCTGATCGTCACGAGCGTCCGCGTGCCGGTGTTATCCCGCTCTCCATATTCGACAGTCCAGTTATGCGAGTTCAGCAGCTCGATCACCCGGTCGCTGGCTCGGTGTGCCAGCGCGACTTCGGCCTCGCCACCGCAGATGTGGGTTTGCGGTTCCGGGGTGTCATATCCCTCCATGCGCAGCTTTTCCCCGTCAATCCAGATCGTGTCACCGTCGACGAGACAATATTCGTCAGCGGTGCGCGCCTGACCGGGAACGCACTTCGCAATCTGCGGCCGAGGCTGAGCCTGGGCAGGTTCCGGCAGGCCGCCGACCGCCCAAGATAGAGCGAGGGAAAGCACGAACATCTGCCAGCGGAATGTGGACAATGGGGGGAGACGAATTTGCATGGGCAGATCTGGTCTACTGCAATCTGAGTGAACGGGCGGATCGCTGGGGTGAGGCCAGCCAAGCATTCAACCTCCAGCCTCACCGAGCGAGGCCGCGATGTCGTTGATCGATCGGAGCAGAACCAGGGGATCATCCCTGGACGGCTCAAAGCCGCGCCGCCTCCAGAATTCGGCGGCTTCACCATCGACGGCATTGACCAACAAGGCCCGTCCGCCGATCAGCGAAGCGGCCTGAACGCAGCGCTGGAGGGCGTGCTTCACAAGACCGGTCCCGATGCCCAGCCCTGCCCAACCCGTATCGGTCGCGAGCTGGCCGAGTAGCATGCACGGGACCGGATTGGGTGGCTGCCCCGTCCGGATCGAACGCGGCAGCACCGATGGCACAACGGCGGTCGGCGCCAGGCCATAGTAACCGACCACGCGTCCGGCCTCGTGCACGACAAGGACGGCGGTGAAGCCCTTCTGCTGATTGGAGAGGGCGCGCGTCTTCAGCCAGTGGTCAAGCGTGGGCTTGCCACAGGAGAAATCAGACACATCGTGAGCGGCGGTAAGCGGTTCGGGGCCTGACAGTTGCAATGGCTTACCGCTTCGCCACGTAGCCGGGCTCCCACGGCGCGGGCCGTTTCAGAACTTCGACCATCTCCGGAACGGGAGCGGCCGGACGCGCCAGCACATCCATGAACTCAGCGAAGCCCTCTGGACTCATCCGGATCAGCCCCTGCTCCATGACGACCTCCTCGGCCGCGCGCACTGCGGCGTCGCGCACGAAATCGGTGCGCGAGCGGCCGCGCAGGCTCGCTGCGCGATCGATCATTGCGACATCCGCCTCGGGCAGGCGCATCGAGATCGGATATTCCTTGCGTTCGGCGGTCGTGGCCATGGCGAATCTCCTTGGTCGGTATATAGCGCCTTGTATCGCGAATTACAATACGCTAGGGTTGCGTCAACAGTCAATGACCTCACGAGGAGAGGCGACGAGGCCAATGATGACCGGGTCAGCGAGGGATTCCGATAGGTTATTTTGCTACGCAAAGGCACGCCCGGCTGCGCTTGGCCACGCCATGGCACGATTGCCCGCGCCAATCGCCGCCGAATATTCGCCTTCAATTTCCGTTGCTTATGCTTCCCTCGGGGCGAATGCTGCAAGCTATGACCTTGCGAGCCCCAGGAAACCCGGCAAAGATGACAGGAGGAGAGCGCGAAGCGCTGCTCGAATCCTTGCTGCTGGACGCGCCGGAGCTGACGTTTACGCCGCGTGGCAATCCCGACCCTCGCCTTCTGCGTCTGGTCGGCATCCTGGCGAGGCAGGCGGCGCAGGAGTGCTATGCAGAGGAAGTGAAGATGTCACGGCAAAGGAGGAAGCGCTCCTCCTGATACGGACGGGAGCCAGGTTTTGAAAGTCGCGATCTACGCCCGCTATTCTTCCGACAATCAACGCGACGCCTCCATCGCCGACCAGTTCCGTATGTGCCGTCTCCATGCCGAGAAGCAGGGCTGGCATATCGTCGAGGAGTATTCGGACCACGCGATCTCCGGCGCCTCGCTGATCCGCCCAGGCATTCAGGCGCTCATGGCCGACGCAATGGGCGGCCGTTTCGACCTGATCCTGGCCGAAGCGATGGACCGCCTCTCCCGCGATCAGGAAGACATCGCGGGCATCTTCAAGCGCATGTCCTATGCCGACGTGAAGATGTTCACCCTGTCGGAAGGCGAGGTGACGCATCTGCATGTCGGTCTCAAGGGCACGATGAATGCGCTGTTCCTGAAGGATCTGGCCGACAAGACCCGCCGCGGGCAGCGCGGCCGCGTCGAGGCGGGCAAATCGGGTGGTGGCAATGCCTATGGCTACGATGTGGTCAAGAAACTCGATGCGAACGGCGAGCCGATCCGCGGCGATCGCACCATCAACGAGTTCCAGGCCGAGGTGGTCCGCCGCATCTTCCGCGACTACGCCGCCGGCAAGTCGGCCAAGACCATCGCCTTCGCCCTGAACAAGGAAGGCATTCCCGCTCCGTCAGGCGGCGATTGGGGGTTCAGCACGATCAACGGCAACCCGAAACGGGGCAATGGCATCCTCAACAATGAGATGTATATCGGCAAGATCGTCTGGAACCGGCAGCGCTTCGTCAAGGATCCGAACACCGGCAAGCGGCAGGCCCGCCCCAACCCGGAAGAGGAATGGGTCATCCAGGAAACGCCGGAGCTGCGCATCCTCGATGACGATCTCTGGAACGCCGTGAAGGCGCGGCAGGAGAAGAACAAGATCGCCCGGAAGGAAAACGGCGAGGCCGATCTCTCCCGGATCAATACCCGCCGCCGCCCCAAATACCTCTTCTCGGGATTGACCAAATGTTCCTGCTGTGGTGGCGGCTATTCCGCGATCTCGGCGACGCTGATCGGATGTGCGACGGCGCGCAACAAGGGGACCTGCGACAACCGGGTCAACATCCGCCGCGACGAGTTGGAAGCGCGTGTGCTGAACGCACTGCGTACCAAACTCGTCGATCCGGAGCTCTTCACCCATTTCTGCGAGGTCTTCACGCAGGAGATGAACCGGCTGCGCATGGAGGGCCGCGCCGAGATCGCGTCGGCCGAGGCGGAGATTGCGAAGATCGATCGGGAACTCGAGACCCTCCTCAATTTGATACTGAAGGGTGGGGCCGCTGACGCGCTCAACGCGAAGATGGTGGCGATTGAGAAACGCAAGAAGGAACTTGAACTGTTCCTGGCCGAAGCCGACGAGCCGCCACCCCTGCTGCACCCGAGCATGGCACTGCAATACCGCAAGCGGGTCCAACAGCTTTACGACGCCCTGCAGGACGAAGACGAGGGGAAGCGGATCGAGGCCGCCGACACGCTGCGCTCGCTCGTGGATCAGATCGAGCTGACGCCGGTCGACGGCAAGGTGGAGATCGCCGTTCAGGGCGATCTCGCTGGAATCCTTACGATTTCCACGCAAAGCAAAAACCCCGCAGCGGGGGCTACGGGGTCGCAAGTAAAGATGGTTGCGGGGGCAGGATTTGAACCTGCGGCCTTCAGGTTAT
>NZ_NNRN01000011.1:0-1235 GCF_002252535.1 Brucella lupini | reverse complement strand
TGGACTTCCCCTTCAAAAATGGAGGGCTTCTGTTAGACAAGACTGACAGGAGACTTAGAATTGAAGCAGCGAGAATTTACAGAAGAATTCAAACGCGAAGCCGTTCGGATTTTAACGACGAGTGGTCGAAGCATTTCATCGGTTGCCGAGGACCTTGGCATTGGCAAATCAACACTTGACCGCTGGCGTCGTAATTTTGCTGAGAACGATTTACTCTCCGGTCCGCATGAAGACATGAGCCAGGAGCTTGCTCGGCTTCGAAAAGAAAACGAGCTTCTACGACAGGAACGAGACTTATTAAAAAAAGCGACGGCCTTCTTCGCTCGGGAGACAAGTCGATGAAGTTTGCTTTCATCGATACGGAGAAGGTCCATATGTCTCTGTCGCGTTTGTGCGCCTTCGCAGGTGTCAGCATTAGTGGTTATTATGCATGGAAGCATCGCGTCCCCAGCCGCCGCCAGCTTGATGACATGGTTATCCTGGCGCATATTCGCAATCAGTTTGCACTGTCACGTGAAACCTATGGTAGCCCTCGAATGCATGTCGAACTGAACGAAGAAGGCATTCGGGCAGGTCGTCACCGCACGGCGCGACTGATGCGAGAAAATGGCTTGAAAGCCCGGCAGAAAACGCGCTTCAAACGCACGACCGATAGCAATCATGGTGAGCCTGTTGCTCCCAATCTTCTGGATCAGGACTTCACTTGTAATGGACCAGATCAGAAATGGGGTGTCGATATCAGTTATATATGGACCGCAGAAGGTTGGCTGTATCTAGCAATTGTTGTCGATCTTTACTCTCGTCGTATTATCGGCTGGGAAGCGCGGGATCGGATGAAAAAAGATCTAGCGATCTGTGCTTTGAAGAAGGCTATTGCAATCCGGCAACCAAAGCCGGGACTGATCCAACACTCGGACAGGGGAAGCCAATATGCCAGTTATGAGTATCGCAGAATTCTCGAAGCTCACAAAATGCTTCCATCGATGAGCGGAAGAGGAAATTGTTATGATAATTCGATGGTGGAAACCGTCTTCAAGACGATCAAGTCAGAACTGATATGGCGAACTGTGTTCTACACACGTCAGGATGCAATCAAAGCCATTGGCGAATACATTGACGGCTTCTATAATCCTGTGCGCAGACATTCTGCACTCGGGTATAAATCACCGATCAAGTTCGAGATGATAAACCGTAAATTAGTGACAGAACCTCTCCACTAAATAAGGGCAAGTCCA
>NZ_NNRN01000001.1:0-44850 GCF_002252535.1 Brucella lupini | reverse complement strand
TAAAAACTCTGAAACTCACCGGCGATTGATGCACCAACGCCCCTTTTGGGTGCGATCTACATGAGCGACTTCTGGTTAAATATGCCTTTAGCCGCCTCGGATTTGGAGGCCTATAGAGCACCGCGGCCCTTTAGCGGTCGGCTATTTGATTACTAGGAAATCGAGCTGGACCCATCGTCTAAATTCGTCCCAGAAAGTGTTACTCAGTGGCCGATGAAAGTCGAATTCAGCTCGGCGACCATTGCGTAGCGAATAAGCCGTGAGTGCCGCGACTTCTGACTTCAGTTCGTCTAGCAGACTCCACGCTTCCGCCTGAAGACTAGGGCTGCAGTCCGAGAAGGATTCGACCAAGGGGATCGCCATAGCGATGTATCCGTCGTTATCCGTCGACACGAAATGAGTTTGTGCGAACAGACGCATGTATCCATCCTGGCCTTCGTACTCACGACTGACCAAGACGACGTACTCTCCCGGAGCCTCAATAAAAAACAATGACTTAACATCGATTTGTCAACCTAAAATGCGCTTAGCTTTCGTTACATCGACGGTATTTTTCTGTGCCTTCCACCATCGATAATTATACAGTATCGATGATTAGCCATCTAAGACGAAAATCTTGCCATCTTAGCCTCTGATTGCTATGTTTGCCTGAAAAGAAGCGAGGAAAAGGCAATGTCCGAACAGCAACTGTCCGTGCGCAGTTCCAAAGCACGTGATCTGGCCCATTCCCTGGCCAAACGCACCGGCCAGCCAATCAACAAGCTCGTTGAACGGGCGCTGGAGCGTTACGATCAGGAATTGCGCCAGCAACAGGCGCTCACCCCCATGGACGCGCTTCTCGACCTGATGGCGGAAGGCCGGCGGTCCGTGCCAGAAGGCACGACCTCCGCGCATGATGATCTCTATGATGAACACGGACTGCCGCTATGATCGCCATTGATACCTCGGTCATCCTCGCGATAGCCTTGCGCGAACCGGAAGCTGACCCGTTCGAGCGCCTGGTGCGTCGCGATGCGATCCTTATCGGCTGGCCGACTCTTCTGGAATTGCGCATGGTTCTCGCCGGCAAAGGCTTTGCGAATGCTGCAGCTATTGTCCATCAACTCGTCGGTTTGCCGAACGTGACGACTATTGCCTTCGATGAGGCCCATTATCGCGCAGCGGAACATGCATTCGACCGGTTCGGCAAAGGCCGCCATGCCGCCGGTCTGAACATGGGGGACTGTTTTTCCTACGCGATTGCCTCAATTGCCAGGGCGCCGCTGCTGTTCAAGGGTCATGATTTCGGAAAAACCGATCTCAAACTACACCCTGAATCATCGACGGCATAACCATGTTCGCGGACGCCACCATCGAACGTCGTGCTGAAGAATTGGATACGATTGCAGCCGTGCTGCCGATGAACCGGCGCGACATGCTGGCCGAGATCCTGACCGATGAGGATGTCGAGACGCTCCGCCATCTGGTCAAGGAAGGCATGGGCGAGAATACGTTGCGTGCGCTGACCTCGGATTTGGCCTATCTCGAAGCCTGGTCGCTGGCTGCCACCGGTAGCCCCCTGCCCTTCCCGGCGCCCGAAGCCCTGCTCCTGAAATTCGTCGCGCATCATTTGTGGCGACACCAGCAACGCGAAATCGATCCCGATCACGGCATGCCAGCCAGCGTGGAAGCGGAATTGCGCCGACAAGGCTTTCTACGCGCACCAGGACCGCATGCGCCAGCAACGGTGCGGCGGCGTCTGTCCAACTGGTCGACATTGACCCGCTGGCGCGGGCTGGAAGGATCGTTTTCGGCACCGTCGGTCAAATCCGCTCTGCGTCTTGCCGTGCGCGCCACCAATCGTCCGCGCAGCCGCAAGAGTGCCCAGGCCATTACCGGCGACATCATGACGAAACTTCTGGGAACCTGTGTTGGTGACGATTTGCGTACCCTGCGTGATCGGGCCATCCTGATGGTTGCTTTTGCCTCTGGCGGCCGCAGGCGCAGCGAGGTCGCACGGCTCTCAATGGAACAGCTCACCTTGGAAGAGCCAGTAATCGACAAGGACGACACCCCCCTCCCCTCTTTGTCGATCCGCCTCGGGCGCACCAAGACGGCCAGTGCCGAGCAAGACGAGGTCGTCTATCTGACCGGTCGCCCCGTGGATGCGCTCCATGCATGGATTGCAGCGGCGAAGATCGAAAGCGGCAGCCTGTTTCGCGCCGTCGATCGATGGAACAATCTCGGACGCCGGGCGATCGATGCCCAAACGGTCAATGCGATCGTCAAAGCACGAGCCGCCAGCGCCGGTCTCGATCCGAAGGCGTTTTCGGCGCACGGGTTGCGCTCCGGCTATCTCACCGAAGCGGCCAATCGTGGCATTCCGCTCCCGGAAGCCATGGAACAATCGCGTCATCGCTCCGTGCAGCAGGCATCCGACTACTACAACAATGCTAAACGGCGTAGTGGAAGAGCGTCCCAGCTGCTTAGCACGTTTCGCGAGGATTGACTATGTCCGTGAAGACTGAAAGTACCAAAACAACCACGCCGCCGCAAACTGCGCCGACGAATATTTCATTCACGATGCGAGCATTCGCACGCGAGGAAGATGCCAGCCGCATTGCCAACAAGCTCGCTCAGTACATAGGCCTCATAAGCACCTCAATCAATCTCGAACGCCTCGACGGAGTTACTGTCGCGTATGATTACGATGCCGCTCTTGCCGAACTCGACCGGGGTGTTCAAGGCCTGCGAACACTTGCGCGGTCTAACGATGACCAACTTGTTGGAGTTGCCATGTCGCCAGCCGTTTTGCGCGATGGCAATGTTAAGGTTCATCTCGTTTTCAACGGAGCGTACATCGAAGCTATAGATGCACCCCAGGTAGAGGATGCAGCGGAAATCACGACGGACTGGCAAGAGGCGATATATTTGATCGCCCACGAATGTGCGCATGTGCAAGTCACGACGGAAAAGGATCAAGCGTTTCCCGGCACCATCCTGCAGAAGCCGTGCAGCAGCTATGAGGAGCAGATATTCTTACAAATCAGCGAGGCCTGCTGGGAAGAATATGCCGCGTGCCGATTGAGCGCGCCCTTCGGCGCAGGACACTTGGCTAATTATGAAAAAGGTTTTCGCGGTGTTTTGAGCGTTGCTCGACAGAAGGCCGCAGCGGCGCGTGATGCCTTCTGGATACATCGCGATCTAAATAGAATTGTCGGAGAGTTGGGAGCACCATTGGCCGCACCACTCCGTTTGGCCGCCTACGCATTTGGTCATATAGACGGTTATTTCGAGGACACACCAATTAGTGATGAGACTCTCCAGGCAATTGAGCAGGCCGGTTACTCGGAGGCGGTCAGCAAGCTGGTCGCTCAACTCAGAAAACTCTGGGATGAGCGCGGAGAATGGATGTGTCCCAGCGAATTCGACGTACTTGCCGATGTCGCTCGCGATTTATTCTACGAGGAAGGTCTCATTATAACTCCACATGGTGAGGGTGCGAATATTCAAGTATGGGAGCCCGATCGGAAGGGCACCGCTACTCCGTAACGTCCTAGGTCGGAATTCTCCTTCCCGAAGCTCGGGAGCAAACGCGCAGTCGCACAGTTCAACAAGCCTCTGGCTATTTTAACGATGAAAAAACAGCGCAGCTGACGACAGCAATAAAACTAGCCGGCGGCTGCCTCTTTTGATTGCAACCACATGGAAACCTTGCCGTTGCCGCTTTTTGCTGAATCACTTCGATGGCAGAGCGCTTTATCCTCTCCCAGCGTCATGATGAAGCATAGGTCTTCACTTTAATAGTGATTATCCACGATTCCGAGATGAGGTTGTCTATGTTGCTGCTGAGAGGATTTAACGTCCACTTGAGTTTCCCAGATCGTCAATTTGATTAACGCAAGCTTTGAGAAATAAACGACCGAAATGCGTCAGTCTCATTGAGAACAAAGAAAGATCTCCGTCGTCGCTTGTTTTTAATCCAAGCGCGTCATAGTGACGTGATAGCCGATTTGAATATTCAATCAGCCCAAGGTGCTGCAAATGCTCTTGGTATACGGGAAATAACTCTGGTTGGATGAGCGTTTCATATTTGAAAATATCATTCTCAATTTGTTGCTTGAGATCGCTTCTCAAGTCGCACTTATCAAGCCTAGATTTCCTCCATAACAAGTCAGGATACACTTTTTGACCGGTCGGGGACATAATCAGAGTCTCGTTCCGACTTGCGAAATCATGCAGGAATATCAGCTCATCGGGAGCCATTTGCGTAATCACACTGAAAAACGCAGGGTGCGCATGGCCGACCCCTTCTCGATCCACGGCCCTCGAAAGGAGTTCAACATACAGATCGGTGATGGGATCGTTCTCTGGCTGAAAACGGAGCTTTTCTACAATTGGGTAAGCTATGGATTCGACGGGTTTGATCCGGCGACCTTCCGGAACCTGGCGAATCGCCCGGTCGATATATCGCTCGAGTCGATCCTGTAGCGCTCCACCAATCTGAAACGGAACCAAAAGCAGTCGAACCGATTTTACTACATCCACACCGAATTTGTCGATTTGCTCGACCGTTTGCGGCGTTACTACGGCCGCCGCCTGTGCCGTTGCAACCGTAGAGGCAACAATTACGTTCGGGTCAGGCATTCAGTTATCTCCATAGTCCCTGCGTGCATGTTGAGATCAATCGATCAATGAAGTGTCAAAATATGTTGGTGGCCGAGATTTATCGCACGGTCGAAAGTTAAAAACGCTATATCCTTTCTCGCGGCGAGATTCTCCTGCCCAACAGTGACAAGATTGCCGGAAGCCTGTGCCGTCAAGAGTCAAAAGGCGCTCCCACCGAACTTAGCTTGCGGCTGCAGATAAATCATGAGATCTTCCGGCCTTCTCGGACGCCGACATCCATTTCGTGCAACCGGACCTGATTGGCGCGGCCACGCCGCACTCATCGCCACGAATCCCATAGGTTAACCAACCCAGCTAGAAAGTCTCGGCAATGGTCAGGATGCCACGACACGGGCGAGTTCGACGCAACCAACTGGTGTTGGCCGTTAGCGCAGATAAAGGCGTTGCGGTCTGCTTGTAGTAGCCAGATCAGCGTTTGCCTCACCGTTTCGAAGTAGCTTTGCCCGAACACATGAACAGGGACGTTGTAAAGTAATCCTTCGACAAAATATGATGGCGCTATGCCCTCGGGCAAAATGCCTTGGTCCCTCGCTTCATTTCGCATGTTCTTGAAGATGCGAATGGCCGGTTTTAGCCAGTTGTCGGTTTCCTGATGGCGGGCTGTAAGGTTATTGGAGTGGTATACCGGGTAATTCTCAATCCATTTCCCCTCATTGGTAACGAACATGATACCCTCAGCGGCTTGCGCACCCATAAACCCAGCATAGTGATATCGTCGGAACGTAGATGAAATCAGGATGTCGGCTTTGCGACGATTGCCGCGTGCAGCGATAGTAACGGCCTTATTGCTGCTAAGCTCCAGATCGGTGCCGTAGTGCTTCTGCAGCCACGCAATGACCTCCACCTTAAACTTCTGGAGCGTGTATTCAGTCGGTGGGGATTTACGACGGAAGTCTTCCTGATCTATCGCACTCAAAGCGCTGATGTCATAGTAATAGATCGACTGCACTTTGGCGACGATATCCACGTCGCTCTCTGCCCAGATGTTTGTGTCGTTCCGGTAGGATCCTTGGAGAAAAGTGCTTGGTTGGCGCTGATAATGGGGAGAATCCGGGCTATCAATAATTGCCCTGATATTAGTATGTGTGTCCTTTGAGGTTTGCTGCGCGCCAATTCTGGACCAAGTTTCCAGCTGCGCTTTTGGTATAGCCATAAGTCCCCCTCTACCACCCCAAAATACTGTAAATATCGGCTTCTCTCTCGGCAAAAGAATTGCAGCCCTGTTGCCTGAGAATGTTCAACTTGCTTAGGTCGTGTTCGAGCAAGTCCGTGGCCAGTTCGGGCTTTGCGAACCGATCATTCACGCGAACGATATTGATGCCGTCGAAAAGCACCTTGCCTAACTGCTCCATGGATTGAGTATTAACCTCTAAAACTTTTTGCAGCAGCTTTACGGAAGGCAATTTCGCTATCCAGTAACCTTGGCTGGCGATACTCTTGGTAGGGGTTGGGTACACGCCGCAGCCAATGCTTAGAACGGAGATGTTTTCTCGCTCGATTTTGAAAGCCTCGGTGGCATCTGCAATGGCATATAGAGCCGGATTGTTTGCGCAGAACCCGCCGTCCGCTAGCTCAATTGTGTGGCCTTGCGCAGTTGTGACGATTGTCTTTTCAAAGAAGGGATATGCTGAGCAGGAGGCCTGCACGGCATCGCTAAGTTTCACGCCAAAACCCGGGACGGGTGTATCCAATCTGCCATGTGCTTGGCCGGCATCTGCTTTGAAGATCATCGGAATATCGGTCTGCCAATTGGTGGCCACAATACCGATTCCTGTCTTTACGGTATCGAAGCCCTCGTCCTTGAACACCGTCTCCGCAAGATTTTTGAGAGCAGCGGTCTTGGCTGTACGCGACCTTGGCCGCATCACCGTCGGAACGTGAGCCTTGTAGAGTTGGTGGATTTCTTCGACCCCACGGCCAGTTGCCAGTAAGGTGCCGATTATTGATCCGGTGCTGGTCCCGTAAATGAGGTCGAAAATCTCACACAAAGGACGCCTAGCTGCAGCCTCAACTTCATGAAGTACGCCCAGAGTGTAAAAGCCTTTAGCCCCACCTCCATCTAGGCTTAGTATTCGGAAAGTCTTGTTTGACTCTGTTTGCGCCACCAAATCCACCCAACAATTTGGCTATTATTTTATTCGGGAAGTGCGTAACCGCAAGGATCAAATCCGACGCTCCACCGAAACCTGTGCCGTCAACAGTCGAGACCTAGAATGCCGAAGGAACGCTTGATGTCGCGGCGAACTTACCGTTGACATTCAAAACCTCGCTCGCTTACCAATCGTGAGCTTGCCGACCATCCGTGATGGGCCGCGCATTCCGCATGTTTCTATGCTGACGAACGAGTTGCAACGCTAGCGGGTCGAAGAGCGCCCGCCTTATAAACCCGCGAACTAAGTGCACTGTTCTTGACTACCCGACTGAAATTCCGCCGAGAATGCAAAGTCAGCACTTGCTGATGCAAAATTGATGTTTTCCGAGACCGATTAACCGCATACCGAACGGAATTCAGTGGTTACGCCCGAGATATCCGTCAGGCTTGTTGGTGCCGCCATTTCTTCCATCGTACATCGCTCTCTGCACATGACTGACTATCCACCAGAACATACGCTCAAGCATTGATCGTGTTTATAGACTACTTTCGGATCGGCTAAAGGATATTCATCCCTCGTCGAATGCTTTAACGATCGCATTGTCAGCCGTACAATTCGCAATAACCATTTTAAAACAACTAGTTAGCAAAATCGTCGATATTATACCCCTTAAAATGACGCAGTTACAATTAGGATGCTATCTACGTTAACCTTCTCTTAACCTTAAAGTTGTTGCCGCACCGGCGGAATCGGTTCATAAAGTATCGATAATATTTCGATGCGGTTTAAAAAATCGCTACTCTAAGGTTCGATGCATGGATATCGCTTCAAACATTAAGCAGCATTTTGCTAAAACAATTCTGGCTCAAGGCGAAGAGATATCGACTCGCCTTGATAATTTGCGAATCCAAAAATTCCCACCCAACGCGCAGAAGACATTGCGCTCATTTTCTATAGCTGAAGTATCTCACTTCATTGGTGTGTCGCAATCTTATATCAAAAAACTTCACCTCGAGGGAAAAGGCGGAGTTGAGCCAGAAACATCTCCGACGGGCAGGCGGTCCTATACTGCCGCCCAGATGCATGAACTTCAAAACTTTCTTGAACGGTCGCCTCGTCGCAGTGCGGGTGATCAGTTAAAAGTTATTTCGGTTGTCAACTTTAAAGGTGGTTCTGGAAAAACAACAACCGCCGCGCATCTTGCTCAACATCTTGCTCTTACCGGCCATCGCACGCTTGCCATCGATCTTGACCCGCAAGCTTCTCTCACGGCTCTTCATGGCATCCAGCCTGAACTGGATCGAAATTTGTCATATTATGATAGCTTGCGTTATGACGACGAACGAAAGCCGCTATCCAAAGTCATCAGGGCGACAAACTTCCCTCTTCTTGACATTGTGCCTGCCAATCTCGAGTTGCAGGAATATGAATACGATACTCCTTTGGCTATGCAACAAAACCCCGCAGCTGGGCGTACCTTTTACACGCGTATCGGGGAAACGTTGGCTGAAGTCGACGGTAAATACGACGTTGTCGTTATCGATTGCCCGCCGCAACTTGGTTATCTCACGCTGACAGCTTTAACAGCTTCAACTTCGGTTCTTATAACAGTCCATCCGCAGATGCTGGATCTTATGTCGATGAGCCAATTCCTATTGATGCTAGGCGGCATTTTAACGACAATCGAATCTGCAGGAGTAAAAGTCGAATTGGACTGGTTCAGCTATCTCGTTACACGCTTTGAACCGACAGACATTCCTCAAGCCCAAATGGTGGGGTTCATGCAGAGTATGTTCGTAGAACAGATGCTAAAGAACACCATGGTGAAGTCTACCGCTATATCTGATGCAGGCCTCACAAAACAAACACTTTACGAAGTCGAGCGAAACTCGATGACCAGATCCACGTATGATCGTGCATGGGATGCGCTGGAATCCGTAAATGCAGAAATCACGAAGCTGGTTCATAAGTCTTGGGGGCGAGGCTGATTGTCAGCCGTACATTGTTGAAATACCGCCATAGATTCAGCTAATTAGGACAGATTGGGAGCCAAAATGGCACGAAAAGATGTACTTCTCGGACTTGCATCGCCTGCGCCAGAACGGGACAAGGAAAGCGTTTCATCAACTTATGCTATGCGCGGCGCCACCAAATCTATGTTGTCATCAATTGGAGAACTTTCCGCACAAGCTGCTCGTGCCGAAAAGCTTCTTGAAGGCGCGTCTGTCGTTGATCTAGACACTGATCTCGTTGACACGTCCTTTGTATCCGACCGTATGCATGGAAACGATGAGGCTTATACTGAGCTACTAGTAGCTATACGAGAACGTGGGCAAGACAGTCCCATTCTAGTAAGGCCACATCCAAACGATGAAAATCGCTACATGGTTGTTTTTGGACATCGTCGCTTACGCGTTGCCCGAGAACTTGGGCGAACTGTCAAAGCCGTCATTAGGAAGCTAGATGATACTCTCCACGTGATAGCCCAAGGACAGGAGAATAGCGCTCGAGACAACCTTTCCTTTATCGAAAGAGCTGTCTTTGCGCAAAAGCTTGCCGACCTCGGTTATGATCGTGAAATCGTTCAGGCCGCCCTTTCTACTGATAATCCCATGCTGACACGTATGCTGTCTGTTACCAAGCGCGTTTCACAGAAGGTGATTGATGCGATTGGATCTGCAAAAAATATAGGTCGTGACCGCTGGATCAGCTTTGGTGCCCTGTATGAGAAAGCTCAAGGAGGTACATTAGACGAACTGATCTCGACTGCTGAATTCACGGGGATCGAAAATTCTAACGATAGGTTTGGATTAGCCTATGATCACCTGAAGGCTGCGAACAAAACTGCCCACAAAAAACTGAAACTATCCATCCCAGCCAAGTCTTGGAGTTCGGCTGATAAGACAGTCACTTTCTCTATTAACAAAAAACCTAAGAAGGTCGACTTCTCGATCAAGAGCGAAAATGCTGATGCATTTGGTGATTGGCTATCTGAACGACTTGAAAAATTCTATGTTGAGTTCAAGCAGACCGAAATGAAGAACGGAGACTAACTGCAAAAGAAAAAGCCCCCACAAACGTTGCCGTCGTGAGAGCCTTTCAAAAGTCTTGAACACCTTCTGAATCGCATTTTCACGAATCGCTGTCAAGAGTCATTGGCGTCATTTTGGCGGGTGGATTTCTTTTGCCTTTTGAAAGGCGAGAGGGAATGCAAATTCTGAAGACTGAAACGTCCGCATTTCGTGGGCAAACGATGGAGTTTGCCCAAAATTCTGCTCGGCAGGAAAAGCCGAAGCAGGGAAGGGGCGTAAACAGGTGGGTGATCTACAAACAGCTCTGCGTGGCCAAGACAGAATTCGAACTGAATGATCGTTGCCTTGCCGTGCTGAGCTCGCTCTTGTCATTTCTGCCTGATGATGAACTACATGAGAAAACCGGGCTCGTCGTGTTCCCATCCAATCGGCAGCTTTCGCTACGTGCTCATGGCATGCCAGAGTCCACACTTCGCCGACATTTGGCCTCCCTGATCGAAGCCGGGATCATTGCACGCAAAGATAGCCCGACGCGAAAGCGTTATGCTCATAAGGATAGGGAAGGGGGCATCGAACTTGCCTACGGCTTTTCTTTTGCCCCTTTGCTCGATCGTGCCTCCGAAATCGCCGCTGTTGCGGATCAGATCCTCAATGATCAAAAAGCCCTGAAACGGCTTCGCGATGAAGTGTCCGTCATAAGACGAGACGTCGCGTCGGCGTTTGCAGCGAACACCGATGTTTCCGGTAACCTTTGTGCTGATCTTCACGAGATGTTCGTCCGTTTCCGTGACGTTGTGGATGCCATTCCGCGCCGTGCGTCATTCAACGAACTGACCGTCGTCAAGGCCAAGCTGGACGCTATTGGGGATGAAGTGGCTATCGCTTTGAATAATATAGAAAATGTTCCGGAATTGAGCGGCAGCGTCGCTCAATTTGAGCGGCACCATAATGAATACCTACCAGAATCCCATTTTGAATCTCAGAATAGCAAAAAGATTGATTTGAACGCGCCTTCTGCGGAAGCTTCAGTTTCCGTCAGCAAAGAACAGGCAGCCTCCAACGGTGAAGCTCCATCCATTTCTCTCGACCAGGTCCTTCGATCCTGTCCGGATATCCGGGAATACGGAACGAACGGAGTTGGCACCTGGCGTGAGCTTCTCGACGCCTCACGTATTGTCTCGGGCTTTCTCGGCATCAGTCAGTCAGCCTATCAGGAAGCTGTCCGTTTCATGGGACCGGAAACCGCTTCAACAGCCATCGCCTGGATTTTGCAGAAGCTGGCGTCGATCAACTCACCTGGTGGGTATTTGCGATCCCTGACAGAGAAGGCGAGGGTAGGGACGTTTTCAATCAAGAAGCTGCTGTTTTCAGGAATGAAGGCAAGCGGGAGATTGGGCACAGTATGAGTGCGAGACGTTCATCGCAAATCGGCCGTAAGATTGGCTCTGGCCTGGTCGTGGGATTCGTCGTCTGGTTGGTTTGGGCTAGCGTTCAAGGGCTTACACGCTTGATACAAGAAGGTAGGATCATTAATCGACGAGGGCCGGACGTCTATATGACCGACCACCCCATCATTTTCTGGACCCTAAGTGGATTTTTCGCGTTCGGCATAGTGCTTGCGATCGGCTTGGGATTGATTTGTTTGTTCCATTGGCTGTCGCTTTTCCGTCGTTATGACCACTAAGAAGGGGCTATTCCTCAACGAGAAGCGGCAGGATCAATCATGCTGACAATCTCAGCGAACGGATGTTCGTTGTTACTAGTTCTTCGAGGCAGCGCAGAGGCGCATCGCGGTAATATGCAGCGATGGACATGGTATCACACGCTCAGATTAGGCCACTTTAGAGCAGGCGGACGACGAATACCTCATCATCTTTATACAGTGATCAAGACATGGAACTGATCGAATATCTGATTCAACGACTTGGTGATGATGAAGGGCAGTCCACGAATAATTACCGCATCAAAGCGTGAGATCAATTGGGATGAAAGCTCATCAACCAAGCTCAGAGAGACCTGTTCCCGCTATATCGTTAAAGCTGGCGCAAGGTGGAAGCGGAATACTGCTTACTTCTAAATTGGAAGTGAAGTGATGCTTTATTTCACTCATCCGCGCCGCGATCTTCGGCATACATCGGTGCCCGCATCTTTGATGTTCACTTCGCCGGACGGCCGTCAATCTTATAAAGGACGGTCACTAGAGCATCCTTTAGACTTCTGGCCGTATTGCCATTACTTCCAACTGGGAAGCGAAGGTACCAGTTCATCTCAGACTCACAGGTCACCATCGCACGATTGCAGGATTCTGTGACGATGTCGTAAGTCACACACTGACCGCCGGGCCCATTGCAATCAATATTGAACGAGCCGTCATCATACGACGTGAGCTTGTATAATTTTGATAGTTTCACGTTCGCGTTTGCGATGAAGTCGGAAGAAGGCTTCCACGGGGAGTCGAGAGAGCCACGCATAGTCCCTTTCCTTTCGCGTCTGATTACGAGGACATTCGCTTCGGGATCGTATTTGACGAAGCTGAGGCTCTCTTCAGTTTTATTGAAATCGTTGTCGTCGCGAAAAATCAATGGAGCGAAGGCGAAGCTACTGGCAACAAGCCTCCTTGCCTGCAGCTTCAGATCTTTCTTTTGGTTCTTGTCGTTAGTCCGCTCGATCGCTGCAATCAATTCCTTCAGAGTCGGCGCAGCTCCAGTAGCGGCCTCCGCAGCGGGTGCTGGTTGAGCAGTCGATGGCGATGCTGCAGCGACGGACGATGGTTTTGCGTTATTCTGAATCCTTATCCATTCCTGTTGCTTGCCTTCGACCGTGAAAGTTTTGACTTCGAGCACGACGACAGTGGCGCTTTCAGACAAAGTGCCGCGCGTTTCTTTCCAATCTGCGGGAGCGGCTCGAATGTTGATGTCCCGATTAGCTATGAGCTCATCGCCGACGACGGGGGTGGTCTGCCCTGCCCGAGGATTCGCAAAGCCGAAGAACGAGCTCCTGGCGCCTACATCACGAAAAGCCACCCAGGTATTCGGGTATTTCGATGGATCGCCGAGCGTTTCGATGACGTTGATCGTATTCTTGAACGGTGATCCATCCCCGACATAGGTCAAGGCCACTGCCGGAACATCTGTCTCGGGCGCGTCGATGGCTGGCTTGCTCCAACTTATCGACCATTGGCCATCTTTTGTTAGTAGGACCGTCGGCTGAATGGTTTTCACGGTCGCTAGATCATCAAGCCTCTTCTTTGACTTGTCATACCACGTCTTAGCTTCGGCGCACGTTCGACCCACCGCAGTCACGCAGAAGGAATCCATCTTTGCAGCGCCGACCGAAGAGTAGTTCTTCTTTGCGTATGACTCGCCCGCTTGCACGACCACCGCACCACCGCTCTTAACGAAGGTATCAAGAACCTCCTTGGAGCTGCCACCCGATGCTGCAACCGCCAGGCCGCCAACCGCCCCCGTCATTGCGGCTTTCTTCGCCGCGTCGCCGAGGGTGTCCGTCGGAATATCACCGACCTTGAGATTTCCAGAACTCACGGCATAGGCGTAGACTCCCGCTTTGAGGGCAAGCTCGATATTCCCTTTCGATTTGTTATAGGTGAGCCATGCTGCGTATGCCGCGGCGCCCGCGGGGCCCCCGTACGCGGTTGCTACCACTTGTCCTGCGGAAGCAATGATCTCGTTCTCTTCCGCTAGCTGCGCCGCATTCTTGTTCGCTTCCTGCCAGGTATCGGTGCTGACATGCCATATGGCGTCCACTACCTTCCCTTCCCTCACTCTTCTCTCGGCATTCGAAAGAACGTCCCGGTAGCCCTCAATCTGGCGCTTAGCAAAGCGCTCCGTTGCGTGGGCGGCATCTACGATATCATTGGCAGACTTTACGAGGTTCTGAGCGACATCCGAGAGCGCCTTGTCTTGAGTATTTATGGCGTTCTGAATTGCCCTCTTGGCTTCTTCTCCAACATTCCGAACGAGGACGTCCACGTTGGCGGCAGCCTGCCCTAAAACCGCGCCACCCGCGCCAGCAAAGGTTTGAGCAGGAAAAGTAAGAACCTTGATAATTTCACCGGGATTTTTAATGATGTCGTCGAGAGTTGGTAGCTGCGGTAGATTTAGCAGTTGCGGGTCATCACCCTTCATGGGTCCGATTTGCCAAGCATTCTGTACCTCGCCGATATCCACCGGGATATCTCCTTGACCCATACTCTCCTCGGAATGAGTCTGACTAACCAACCCAGCAAGAAAACCCAGCGTTAGTCCAAAGCGTTTCATGCTCACCCCCACCGCGAGTTAAAACAACCTGATGTGGCAATGATGACTGAAAGCGTTCCCTATGCAAGGCGGGATATCGTGTGTAGGCTAATCCAAACGGTGAGTGACCTATTCTCGCGATACCACTAAAGCTGGCGCAAGGTGGAAGCGGAACACCGCTTACGGTGGGCGAACTGTCTGCTGGGATCTAAGTTCAAACCGTGCGCAGAGAACCCCTTTGTTAAAGGATGCCGCGCAGTGGCGTGTTCGAGGCCAACAGACTGTACATGAGAACCATGATGCCGATCAAAGCCATCGACATGACAAAAACGGAGACGAAAAGCCGTACGCGTTGCCGGTGACTGATAGATGATTGGCCAGTCCAATCGATCTTTGGGGGAGGGAAATTGTCGTTCATTCGTCGATATTGCCCGCAAAATCTTAAAACGGCTCACGGTTTATCGTTGTGCTTGCACAGAAATGCAAGGGAGTGCGAATTGGGGGCCTCAACCAGAAGCGCATGCCCCGGCATCATCGGCGGCTACGGCTATTTCTCGGACTACGAGCTGATATCGGCCTCGTTCGACCCGGACAAATAAAGCTTCATCCAGGGGAAGATTATCTGTGCAATTATATGCCAGAAAGCTGAACTGACGCGTATATGGCCATTGTGGTGAAAACTGTCTGATATCTTTTGCTGTAAAAGGCTCCTTTAATGATTTTTGAACACGTACTGCAAGGCAAATCCTATTGTAAACCAGCTGATCTTTTTGCTTCATGGAACAGCTCGCATTATCGCAACAGCAATACAAGCTAAAGCGGCGCTCGCTCCAGAAAGCTGATCAATTACATTCCTGTTCATTGCTATTCTCCCGTTAGCTCCAACGGGCCGTCAATATTATCGTAGCACCAAAAAGTGATTTCACAAGCTAGCGGTCGATCGGCCGTCGCCATCCAGATAAATGCCCCGGTGACGTCTCCCAACCCCCCGGGGCCACTTTTGGCATTCGCACATTCAGGTGTGGCGCTTAGCGCTATCCTCCGAGAGTATTGATTGGCAACACACAGTGGTGGCGGAATCTTCAGAAATGTGCTAATGTGGGTTTGTGTATTTATACGGAGCCAGTCCTATGAGCCGTCTGACAATCGACATAACGGATCAGCAGCACCAAAGCCTGAAGGCATTAGCGGCCTTGCAGGGCAAGACAATTAAGCAATACGCCCTAGAACGTCTGTTTCCAGGCGATGCAAATGCTGATCAGGCATGGCAGGAGCTGAAAACCTTGCTGGGAAGTCGCATCAGCGATGGTCTCGCGGGAAATGTATCTACCAAGAGCATCGGTCAAATTCTGGATGATGAACTGGACGGGAATCGCGCTTGACGACCTATGTCCTTACGGTAGAGGCGGAAGCGGATCTGCGCCATATCATCCGCTACACGCGCAAGCAATGGAGTGATGCACAAGTTCAGCACTATGTCGGCAAGCTGGAACGTGGAATTGCCAACCTTGCAGCCGGGCAAGGTACTTTTAAGGATATGAGCACACTCTTTCCAATGTTGCGGATGGCGCATTGCGAACATCATTACGTTTTTTGCTTGCCGCGCGAAAGTGCACCTGCCTTGGTTGTTGCAATTTTTCACGAACGAATGGATCCCATGGCTCGATTGGCAGATCGGCTCAAATTAGACTGAGCTATGCTTGCTGAATCTTCGGGATCTGTAACCCCGCATTTTCTTTTTTCGAGCGAGGGTCAGAAACATCTGAACGGCCTCCGTTTCGCGTTCGAAATGCTGAAGCATGATCTGCCCAGTGGTTCCAATTCGACCCCACTGTCGCGTTAGACAAGGCTCCCCGAACAGCGAATAGGAGATATACATGGCATAGTAACGCGCCATATTTTTGCCTGCGTCTGTCCGTTCCATGTAAAGCTCATATTGCTGTGTGCCCATGGAGCGAACGTCCCTCAAATCGTCCACGCTGTCTAACGAGAGTTTTGAATCAATCGAACCCGACCGATTCATTTCCGTGATATTTGCCACAAATCGGGTCTCTCTACGTCAAACGGCGTAGAAATGGACGAAAGTTAAGGGTGCACCAGTTTTTCCCCGATGGTAAAAATTAACGGCAGAAAGGGGAGGGGTCATGAGTGATAATCTTGATTTCCACAAGTCCGAACAGTTGCATTCGCTTTTGATTGAAGGGGAGGATGCAGTGGCGATGTCGGCCGACGCCCCGGAACATGCATCTTGGCTTGACGGTATACCAATTTTCCAGTTTGCCGCTATTGCACTAGTATGCGGACTTGGGACCGTGGCTCTGATCAGCAGCGTTATTTAAATCCCCGGTACTCTTCCCAAAGCCACCGGGGATATGCAGACATCTCCGGTCACGTTATCCTCGATGTTGCACGGACTGATTTTACCGATAAGCTTGTCGAAACAGAAGCGCGAAGTTGCGCAATATGCACGGCTTCTGAACCTGTTTATCCGTCCATTATCTCCATTTTTACTCGTGGCTTACCGTTACGCGATGAGTTTACGGCTGCTCAATAGAGAGTTGGATTCGCTCCCGACGGCTGGGCGTTCTGCAGCTGTCTCACATATGGCAAAAGGCGAATTTTGCCATATTTCTAGTGCCAAAGTGGCATTCGTATTGACCGGAATGGGTCCGACCGCGGTCCGACCGCGAGTGGCTTCTCAGATTGGGTAACCGCCTTTCCACCCATTTTGCCAGAAGGTTCCTCAGCATGGGGATAACGCGTCCTATGCGGATCCACACCAGAAACTCGTGGTTTTCAAAGCATGTAACAGTGGATTCATGATGGCTTGGTATCAGCGTGCCTCCGGATGGCAATCGAACTCCAACACCAAGTGAAAGACCAAAACTTCAGCTTGGGGAGGAAACTTCGCATGGGTGTAGGGAACACGGCAGAAAAGCGTGGTGTCGCCGCCTTCTTGTGGGAGAGAATGGTGAAAAGTGGGGATTACCGGGGTCGCTGCGGCCATTCCCGCGTCAATCTTCTTTGACCATGCGCCACGATCATCGGTCACGGTGTAAGCTACCATCCCGCCCACAAGCTCGTCGGTATATGGCTCTTTCGGATCGGAGAATCGCCCTAGTCCGTGCAGGGAGAGATACTGATCTGTGATATCTTTGTCCTTCACGATGACCTTGGCCTCAATCCTAAGTTCGATGTCGCCAAGACCGCTTCGATAAAAACGGAAATCCGTCGGTTTGGCTTTTCGACCTATCCCGGTCTTCTGCCTGCGCGGAGCCTCTGTGTGAAACTCAAGACTGTCGATATCTGCAACCTCAGGGCCGAGTGCTGCCCGCCTCAGCATGAGATCGCGCTTGGCATTTTCCATTTCGTCGCGGAGGGCCTCGGAGATCGCTGTTTCTTCGGGTACTCGATAGCCATGTGTACCATTTATCCGATGGGATGATTTGCGCCACCATCCATCGAGACTAGTGTATTTAGCTTGACCTTCGGAACTGCGAATCCGTCGCTCTGCCTCGGCAAAGAGCAGTGCGACCTGAAATATAGTATGTTCCCAAAGAAGCTGCTTTCCGACCGCCGCGTTGCTTCCGAAAAAGGCACCGAACTGACTCACGCACCGGCTCCTGATCGAAGAATTGTGGCCGAAATCCCGCGAGCATCCGTATAGGCCTGCTCCATTGTCCACGCGACTTGGGTTAGCGGCTTGAACATCGAAATGACATTGGTGCTGGCATCATACGAGACGGTCGAGTACGGATTGAATTGGCCGAACTGTGCACTGGGGGGAGTAGCGCTCTTGAATGATGCGTCGACCGCTGCGCGACCACGCTGAGATATATGCACTTGAATGTGGACAAAGGGATTATGGGGCGACAAATCATCCAGTTGGATCAAAACCTCTGACTTATTGCCAAAGCTCTGGATCAACTGTTCGCTCAGCATCGCCTGATACCGCTGAACTTCGTCGTTTCCAGGGGATTGCAAGCTCGCTGTCGGTAGCTGGGAGTCCTCGTATCCGCTTCGGAAATCGCGATATTCAGTCACAGCGCTGACAAACGAATCGTCCAGCCCAATCCGATCCACAACTACCTTGGTGATATTGTCCTGTTGCCCCTCCAAGAGCACGTCGAGAGCTTCGTCCTCTGTCCCTGTAAATGGGAATGGCAGGGCTTCCAAATCACCCTTTTCCAGGCGCGCGTGATCGATGATCCAAGTGCGCCCAATCAGCGCGTAAAAGTAGCGCGCGACATCTGAGGTCAGATAAGAAGCAAGGGCGGAAAGAAATCGCTGCTCGATCCTATGGGATTGCCGCTCCTCGAAATAGATTGCATTGAACGTCGATGAAAAGGCTATAGACCTTTTCACATAGATAAACTCGTTCATGCTTCGCGGGATGAGCAGTATGTTTCCGCCGAAGAGGCGAGCGTAGTTTCCGCGCGGTGAACTACGTTCGACTTCGTCATGAGGGTACGAGCCGAGTTCCAGGCCATCTAGGTTAAGCGCCTGTCGGTAGCTTCCTGCCTTGAGCAGTAATGAATCGGGAAGTCCTGTCTGCGCAGGGCTGCCGCCCCTGAGCATTCGGAGGCCACTTTTCTCCATGAAGCCCCGCAAAGAGTTTTCGACACGAGAGGCAGTCCAGACTTTGAAGTGGCGCGCATACCGTCGATCAAGCGGGCGCAAGATAAGATGGTCAAACCAACTATCTTCCGTTCGGACTAAATCACGGAGTCGATGCGTCTCAACCTCGGCGGAGTTAACGATGATTGACCAAAGATGGCCGCTTTCACCAATCGGCTGAGAAGACAAAAGTGGCGCATATACCCACACCTTGTCCATTGGGTCAGGCTCATCGTTGCGAGCAAAAATCGCGATGGTTGGACTGCGAGCTTCGGCAAAGAGCCGATACCGGAAGTGTGACAGGTTTGCGATGCCAATCAAGGTGAACTGCGCGGCCATAGCATTGGGGAACGCAAGCGCTGTTCTGCTGACGAAACTCCGAGTCGAGATCAGAATACCAAGCGCACCACCGGCCTCGAGAAAGTCCCGCTTAATCTTCCAGATAAAAAGCTCCGAGAGCCGCTTGTTGGCCACCGGAAATATTGCGGCGTCGAGAGAGCTATGAAACTCCACTGCTGCGGTCATCGACGCGACGATTTTCTCCTGACGCTCATCACTGCGGCGCTCATTTGTGCGCGTAGCGCTGTCACCAAAGGTTCCCCACGGAGGATTTCCAACGACATGGGTAAAGCGTCCGATTGATCGCTTGCCACCTGATGCGACCTCGAACACGTCTTCGGATATGATGTTGTCTATGAGCGGTGGAAACACACGCTCGCCGGACGCCATTTTCGCGAGGGCGGAGATCCCGTAGCCGCTCGTGTAGTCTAGCAGAGTAAGATACAGGCTGAACCGACAGACATTCGCAGCTTGGCTATTGCGTTCGATCCCGAAGATGCGCTCCTCGAGCAGCTTTCGAGACAGTTGAAAGTGCCGAGCCGTCCACTTACCGGTAGGGAGCGAGCGTTCAAGAATGCGCCGGAAGGCTCCGACGAGAAAGATTCCAGACCCCGCCGCCGGATCGAGTACACGGCTATGCTTTCCGAGTGGAAGCATTCGGTCAGTTTCGTCTAGCACGTAATCAACCAGAAACGGCGGTGTGTAGAACGCACCATCGTCGGTCTTCTGGTCCTCCGACTCCAGCGAGAGGAATAGCTCGTAGATCGCTGAAATGGTTTCCGTTCGAAGTGTCGAAAAGGAAACATCAAGAAAACTGAGTTGGCGTCCCCCAGCGCTTATTCGATCGCCATGTCGGATCACGCGATGAATGAGATGCAACGCACTTTCGGTCACAATCGCCCGCTGAGAATTGCTTACCGGAAAGATCGCACCGTTCATAACGTTATCGATCGCATCGAAGAGCGCCCATACTTCCTTGGCCGGCCAAACGGCGAAAGCATTGGAGCTTTTTAAAGCCCCTCCAATAGTTGGACATAGGTTGCTGCCGCTAAAATCTTTTAGGCTCGCGATCCAGTCCGCGTCGATGATACGGCGGTCAAGCAGAACGTAGAGGTAGAGGAATCTGCCGATGACGGCATGGACAATCGATCTATCGAGCGCAGTATTACCCTGCTCGACTGAATGGCTCAGTGAAAGGATGCCGTCGAGAAGGGCTTTGTCCACACGGGATGAGCGGTCAATGGCGAAATCCCGCCAAACAGCAGAACTGCAAAGCGCAGCCGCAGTTAGCGATGTCAGTTCTGCCGGGAGGCCTGCGCTTGCATCAGTGAGTTTGTCCCACGGAACTGTGGTTGGCTGCTCCGGCGGCGGTGCCAGGCCCCTGCGAATTTCAAGGCCAGCTGGAGTGGCGACCAGCAAGAGCGGGACTACACCCTGGCTCCATACCAGCCGGTGGATGTTTCTCGCTGCTGTCGAATCGCCAGCCAGCGCCAAGTAAAGAATGGGCGTGAAAGCGGCACTGCCGTCGTAGGCCTTCGACGCAAAGCCGAAAACACTACTAACGCCAATGACGGTAAATGCCTGTCGAACAACATGATGGTTCGTGGCAGCGGTGAACTCATCCCAGGACCGGACTAGGCCTCCAGCGGAGTCCAGCCCAAGGAGCCTGACAACCTGCTCAAGTCTGTCCGCGATGGGAGCGCTTTGCGCAGCCGGTGATTCTTGTTGTGCCATCTCATTCTAGTCTTGGAAGGTTGTTGCGCTTTTTCCTCTTACACAATAATCGTCCAAAATCCTTTACAAGTCATTATAATTTATTGCGAATCTTGAGTTTGGAATTGTTTAGGTCGTTCAGGCACTTACCCGTTCCGTGCCAATTCCAGTGCCGGGTGAAGGCACTTTGATTCCTCTGCCTGGCACAGAAGTCCGATTATGTTCGTGTTTTGTTCGGAGTGCGAGGATGAGATTTCAGCTGGTGCTCCTCGAGGCGCGTCGGCCTACGTCTTGCGCGGCCTCTTGCTATTTAGAGGTCGCCGGCGTTTCTGGGTCATTCGACCATATCGTTGTGCCATTATGGTCGACGGCGATGAACCTAAAGCGCCCTTTATCTAAAATCTCTTGCGCCTTGCTCATCGCTTTTTCTCGGTCATCAGTTTCCAGTCGTAATTGAGTCCACTCGAACGGGTCGTTTGTTGCCCAAACTTCGTATTTCGCCATCTCAACCCCTATCGGCTGCGTTGTTGACGAATCTCTAGACTCCAAATTTTCAGAATCGTCAACGTCACTGGGTAGAGTATGCGGAAGATACAAAATCCAAAAGCACTGTTCGAGAGATACCAGGAGCCGAACCAATTGAACTGTGCTTACACCGAAAAGGCCTACAGACGAGACATTGTACGATATGTCTAACGGCCTTCGGCATTTTCCGGCGAAGCCAGATCGGAATATGTCGTTTCAAGTGCCAGTGAAAGCCTCGTAAATCGTTATGATTGTCGGATTACACTGTCCCAGTTCAAGATTGCTCAAATATTGCTGGCTGAAGCCTGAACGCTCCGCCACTCGTTCCTGTGTCGGGCCCTTTTCTTTTCGCATCCGCGCAAAATTATCGCCAACAATTTTCCGCAAAACCATGCAAAAATTCTTGGCACTATAGGACTGCGCGGCTGCTTATGTTGAGAGGAGCGACTTGATCAAGTGAGATAATAGTTGCGGTGCGATTAAGTTGCTAACTGCGTTTCGGTTTTCTGCCCGCTTTGAGCCCGGTGGGTTTAGCCTCGTTGGTTTTAGGTTCGGCGAACAGTGCGCCAACAGGAACGCCGAGTACGATAGCCATGGCTTCAAGGGTGGAAACGGTTACGTTTTCCATGCCACGTTCGACACGTCCAACGTACGAGCGATCAATTTGAGCTTCGAGCGCCAAACGCTCCTGCGAAAGGCCACGCTCGACCCGCAATTGTCGCAGGTTCCAGCCGATGATTTGCTTAGCATCCATAACTGACGAGCAATCATATTGGCGGCCTGTTAATCGACGGACTGTTGATCCCCTATTTAATATTTGCTATAACTTGGCCAACGGCACCCTTCAGCACTTACGCACAGCTGAAGGCGTGCCGTTTCGCACATTTGGACACCATCTTGGGGGAGTAATCATGCATCATTATGTGAATGCTATGCGGCAGTATGCTGTGTTTTCGGGGCGCGCGACGCGGTCGCAGTACTGGCTGTTCAGCCTGGTATTGTTCGGAATGTTGATCGTTGCCTTGATGATCGATCAGGTTTTTGGCGACACGACCACTGATGAGCCTGCGGGGGTAATTACCGGCTTGGTGTATTTGGCCCACTTGGTTCCATCGATCGCTGTGGGCGTTCGTCGCCTGCACGACACCGACAGATCAGGTTGGTGGCTGCTGGCGGTATTCGTGCCGCTGATTGGTCAGCTTGCTGTGCTGATTTTCATGTGCCTGCCATCATCGCCTGGCCGCAACCGATTTGACGCGATGCCGGGATATGAACCGCACGAACGTTCTGCTGGAACTGAGCCAGCAACAGCAAGTCCCGCACATTCTCTCGATCAACTGGAGAAAATCGCATCATTGCGTGCCTCGGGGGCGATTGATGAGGATGAGTTCAAGCAGTTGAAAGCCAATGTGCTCACCCGCCCATCACGGTGAGGCGGTGCCATGGGGAAATATTTTAGATCATTGCAGCGGCAATTGCCGCTGCTTGGCCTATCATCGACATTAACCCTAGCGTTTTCAGAACGCGCCTGGGCAGGGCAGGGCGATATGCAAACCGCGCTTTTGGCGCTTGCATTCATCGCTGCGATTATTGTCATTCTGGCCGTCATATTCATTCCGACCATTGTTGCCTTTCGGCGTCAGCATCCCAATCGTTGGCTGATTTTCGTCGTCAATCTTGCTTTCGGCGGCACGATTGTCGGTTGGGTCGCAGCCTTGGTGTGGGCAATGCATTACGCACACATCAGCGAAGATGGCAGCAATGGCGGCGAAAGCGGCATCAATCTCTTCGTCAATGACCCAGTCGATGTTCGCGTCGATCCAAGTATGGGCAGCAATGCGAGCACTTTTTCGACGGGCAGGTCGAATAACGATCCGGCCCCACCGAACACTCTTTCTGACGCCGAGATTGTGCAAAAGCTGCGGCGTTTGAAGTCGCTATTTGAAAGCGGGGCGATATCGGCGGAAGAATATACCGCACTCAAAGCGCCCATCCTCAATCGTTACATTCACACAACGGAGTAGACATGAATATGGAGCAGAACCCCTCTGTGCCAGCGCTTGAACGCGACCAAAACCCAAAAGCAACAATGCTCGCTCTTGGTCATGGGTCTTTGTTCAGATCGTTGATCGCCTCGCTGAGTTTTGCTGCGAGCGTCCTAGTGCCTTCAGTGAGCCACGCCAACGAACCGCAAATTATCTTCCAGGAAAACGGCTGGATCGCTTTTCCAAAGCAGAAGGACCCGAATAAAGGTTGCGTCATGGGGCGCCACATCAAGAACAATGTGCATGCCATTATATATGTAAACAACAATGAGACTTTCCAGATTGGTTTGACGTCAGCTGATTGGCGACTTGAACAAGGAACGGAGTGGAAGGGGGCGATTGCATTCGATAGCGACCGGTCAATAGCTACGACGGTGAGAGCGTCGTTCCAGAATACGGTGGTCGTGCCATCGGGGGCAGGGGAAGACAGCCTTGAAAACCGTATCCGCACGGCGGCTCGAGTTCGCATATCCTTCAACAAGGAAACGTATGACGTGTCACTCAAAGGCTCGAGCAATGCGCTTGATATGCTTTGGTCCTGCGCCGAGGGTGGTATGGGGGCATCGACGTTTAGCTTACCGATACAATCAGGATTCTATGCCACTGCCGATGGCAACTGCTCTGACGGCTTGGGGCCGAGCGTCATTTATACAGATAGTAAATCGTTGAACTGGCCCAGTTCCGCTTGTCGCTTCGAAAATGTCGAGAAGGTAGGCCAGTCGCAATATCGGGTGAAGCAAACCTGCGGACGCAATCTCGATGACGTCGAAACGGGGGAAGATAGCTACATGGTTGAAAGTACGACGCGGTTTTCCTTTAAAAGCGGTGGCGAGCTGACAGTGCTGAATCGATGTGATCCTAAAACCCTGCCGCAAACCGCTGGGATCCCGTCGCCATTCTATCCATTGCCGACGGCTGAAGAGATCGCCGAGTACGCTCGATCAAAGATTGAAGCCGATGATGATAACGCCCCGCCTTCAACAGAAACTGCAAATTCAACGCCCAATCTTTCCGCCATTGATTGTCTCATTGCGGTCGGCGGCGAAACATATGCTGATGGCGCGTGCCATTGGCGAGCCGATAAAAGTGGCAGCTTCACGGTTTATTCGGGTGAGTACTCGGCTGCTGTGAATGTCGACCATGTCCAGACTGTTCATACTGGCTACTGGAACGCGGGCAAAGGCAACTACAGTAAGCCTGAAATTGTCATCGGTTATATGCAGCAGGACGGAGCTTGCTGGAAAAGCGCAACAGCAACTATATGTGCGTGGAAAATTGGTGAGCGCCAGCAAAGCGTCAACAAACCATTCCCTGGCGAAAGTGTCGTCCAAAAGAGCATGACGGGGCGAATTGTCGTCGGTTCGACCGACAGTGCGCTCGAAATCACGGGCGGTGACGGCGGGATATCCTACGGTTTCCTGACCCAATCTAATGTCGGCCAAGAAATCTTCAAAATTTGCCAAATGGACAATGAATGTCGGATTGAAGGCAATTTCAATGAAGAGCAAAAATGGATCGAAGCCGTCAGCCGCGTCGAAAAAATGCCGTCTGCCCCAGCGAGCCTGCAGTCAGAGCAAACTTTGCCGCAAAACACAGCCGCCGGTGCATTTATTGTCAACTCTCCTACCGGCCAATCCGTCCTCGATGAGCAGCAGCAAATGCAGCTGAAGAAAGATAGCCCACTCATGTATTACATGTTTGGCATCGTAAACTACGGCCCCGGTAAGCTTGTTCAACTGGATCATGACGATATCGCTGCTGTGAAGACCCAAGTCGGGCAGCAGCTTCGGGATGAGACGTCGGCACGTTTCAGGGATGATATCGCTGCGGCGAGGATCTTTGATGGCAGTTATTCCGTTTGTGGTTCGGCGAACGGTAAGAACCAGTTTGGCGCTTATTCTGGATATGCTCCCTTTTGGGGCATCTATGACGAACAAAAGAAGAGATTCGATTTTGTTATCATCGATAATACGGCGGTGCGTATGTGCCAGGAGACTGGTGTAACAAAGGCGACAAATATTCCGTTTTGATGTGGTCGGGTTTGGGTATGCTTCTTCAAATGGCAGGGCATGCACTTGGTAAAGCTCTGTGGAAGCACGCGTCATTTTGTGCATACCCTTCCTCGAAGAATGAGCAGTGTCTCCAACGAGAAAAATGAAGTAAGTATTACTAAGATATTGATATTGCTTCTCTATTTTTATTTCCGACTTGACAAATGATGATTTTTGGGCTTTAATGCCGCATCGTTTGTCAAGTCGAGGCCCATCATGGCGCAACACCGGCAAGCCCGCACGGTGAACACAACTCAAATAAAACAAGCGCTTCGAACAGCAAATACCCTCCGACATCCTGACCGCAATGCCGCCATGTTGCTTTTAAGCTTCAAGGCCGGACTTCGTGCAGGAGAAATCGCCAAGATCGAATGGTCAATGCTGCTCGACGCCAACAACAAACTCGGCACGTCCATCAACCTGCCGGGTCGTATTACAAAAAATGCTCATCCTCGGCGCGTGCCGATACACCCCGATCTTCGAAAAGCTTTGCAAAAGCTCGCAAAGGGTAGGGACGATTTAAGTGGCCCTGTCATCCTGAGTGAGCGGGGCAGGGCAATGTCAGCAAAATCCGTCGTCAACTGGTTTAAGCATATTTATACGCTCGCCGGTTTGGAAGGATGCTCATCGCACTCGGGGCGGCGAACCTTTGTCACGCAGGCTGCAAGGCTCGTTCACAAGGCCGGTGGATCACTGCGTGATGTACAGCTTCTCGCCGGTCATCGATCAATCACCACCACCCAAGCCTATATCGACGGCGATAGCGATGCGCAGCGTAAGCTCGTTCGCATGATCTGAGCCAGCGCTCAGTTACCCAACAATGAAATGAACCCAGATCCTGAACAGAGGAGAACCTCGCATGAGCAATTACAAAGAACAAAAAGCGAACAGACTGCAGTCTCAAATCATCGCGGCGCTCAATGATCGCTTGCGTAAATACGGGATCGGCGGTCGCATTGTGATGACACAAGGGATCGCGGCACTTCAGCAATCAGAGATATATGACATTGTTCAGGCTATTCGCAGTTTTGACAGTTTCACCGAGGAAAACGATCCTCATGCCGAACATGATTTCGGCTTCGTTCAAATTGCCCAGCATTCGGTTTTTTGGAAAATTGACTATTACGATGAGAACTTGTCGATGCATTCACCCGACAAGGCAGATCCAAATGTAACGGTGCGGGTTATGACCATCATGCTCGCTGATGAATATTGAGCAGCCGGCAATCGCAATCATGGCGGATAATCCACGGCCAAAGCTCAGGCCTTATCTTCAGGGTAATCTCGATTCACTTTGCGGTGTTTACGCCCTCATCAACAGCATTCGTTGGGCCTTACGCAATGAATTGGTATCGGCAAAAGGCGATCATTGGGGAGAGTTGTTTCGAAAACTCACCAATCACGCCATCAAGAATCGGGGTGACCTTGAGCTGGTTAGTCATGGGGTCACGCTCTATACAATGATCGCACTCACGCATATCGCTCGTGATCATATGCGTGAGCGCCGCAAAATCGAGCTGTTGTTTCGACGACCGTTTGCCCAGAGCAAGCCACTTGAGGCTGGGCAAACGCTTGAGACAATCGAAGTCTGCCTGCGGCAGCCAAACACGGCGGTGCTTGCTGCAATATATGGAACACTCGACCATTGGTGCGTGGTCAAGCAACTCGATGGTCAACACGCTTACCTTTTTGACAGTGATCGTCTGTTTCGACTGCCGAGGTCAGCGCTTCAGCCACTAGAGTTTATCGAACCGCACAAACGGAGGGCTCACGTTCAGCCTGGAAGCATCATTATGATGAATATCAGTAAAAGCTAAAATAAATGAAGGCGAAAAATAATTGGCTCAGCCGATTGACAACAACGACAAGAACACCGATATCTCCTTCATCTAAGTCGCCAATAACTCAGTGACGGCTTTTTGAGAGGTACAACGAGCCACTGTCATGGTGGCACAAGTTGTGTGAGCGCGACGGCCTGATAACCGAAGCCAAGTTCACACACTGCTTCATCCGCAATAGACGCGCTGAGGGCGTCGCAGATGGAGTTGGTGCTTCGACCATCAATCAAATGCAACTGTTTGCATGGGATTGTGGGTCGATACGCCATGAAGCCTCTGCCTTCTTCGTACCGAACTCCTTCCTTTTGCAAGCCAAACCAAAAGGAAGTTACGATGAAAAAAGCAGTTAAAACCTCCAGCTCGAGCTTAAAATCAACTCTCAGCGAGTTGAAAACTCACGTCGAGGGTTATGGTGATGCTAGCGCCAACAAGTCTGTTCGCGAGATCATCAAGGCCATTCAGCCAGCGCCCGTTGCAAAACTGGGCGTGTCTACTACTGGCAAATCAAAAGCAGCTATCACGTCGAACAAACTGCCATCAGCGGAGCGGAAATCGCCAAACCGTATTTCACCTGTCGAAGTCAAATCTCCCGCGTCGGTGAATAACAAGCCTGAAACACAACGCCGTTCGCGCGCTTCGACGGTTTTAGGAAACGCGGGCGCACCAGACAGCACGGTTGTTGAGGACAGAAAGAAGGAATCTGGAGATTACTTGACAGAGAAGTTTGAGAATCTCTCCTTCGTGAAAAGCTGGAGGTTGTTAGTAAAAAGGGCGATGTCGAAAATTCCATCCGAATATGCCGATACCGTTACAATGCCAGACGAATGTACAAAGGCTGCCAGATGCAAATCTGGATTCTGCCCGATCTGCATGAGACTGCTTCGAAAAAAGCTCCTCAAATTCACAAAGGTGAAAAAATTTCAATGCCGTGAATGGCACTTTGTTACAATTGTAGTAGAGCAATGGTTGAAGGCGCCAGGAGATTACACTCCATTCGGAAAGCTGAAGGACCAGCCTGCAATCAAGAATCTGCTGCTCGGAATTCACCGATTGAAGCGGCCGGATGTCTTGCTGATCGGCGGCATTGAAACCGTATTTAATGTGATGAACAACATTCCCTCTGGCAAGCCGTTCCACCTGCATCTAATGGTCTCTGGCTTAACGCGAGAAGAACTCAGCAATCTCATAAAAAAGCATATTCCGGATACGCACCTCCCAAGATCGGTTCGATTTGATAGGGTAGGAGATAAGCCATCCGATTTTCCGGACGCTGTTAGCTATGTTTGCATGCAACCTTTTTGGCGAAAATCAAAAAACGATAATAGCGGTAGCGGCTGGTTTCAAACGCCGAAAAGTACGGACTTCGCCGAACTTATGTGCAACCTCGGCACTCACCAATGGGGGGATAGGTTTTTCTTCATTGGTATGAAGTTTCACTATGGGCAGTTCAAACTAACTTGAAATCAATGTTTGATCGTTTGGGGCGGTATTGTTTGTAAAAACAGGTACCCCCCTACCTGTGAGCTATATGAAATGGGGGCTATTTAAGTGGGTATATGTGTAACACTGTAAGGTGAGCCCACAGTCAGTTTCTCTTCTTCACGATTGCATATGGCATTGATTCAATTAAGAGAAATCCAACCGGCATCTGTTAAGCCCTCATGTCCTTAAGTCCTTACATAAAATTTAGGCGAACTATGATGAATACAAAGCAGCTAGTACTGAGCCGTGTAAAAGTCGATGAAATTGGCCATGAAAACTTCGTCTTAAAATTTCGAAAAAAGCGGCGGTCCTACGGCGAAATGACAGTGCCGAGGTCCACTCTGCTTAATGCGAAATATATGCAAAAACGTATCAGTGATTTGGGCGGCGAAACGATTGAAGACCTTCCGGAAGTGCTGGCTGACATCCTCAACGACGAGGGTGCGCATACTCAGCGATTTTCGTCACGAGGTGGTTGGCATGACGATCGACTCGTTACGCCGTTTTTTGTTTTTCCCTCATTGGAGCCGACGCGCGAGGTATCGAAAGTGTCGCACAGGTTCTCGGAACAACATCCGCTGCGACGAGCAAGAGAAGCCAAAGGGTCTTATCATGACCTAAAATCGGGCCTGAGGCTGCCACTGCGTTATTCGAGATACTTGAGTTTGGCTTTGCTTACAGCGTTGACGCCTGCCATCGCGCAACGACTTGGGCGCACAGGAGGATATGTTTTTAATTTTTGTGGTGGTTCAAGGGATGAAAGAATTGTCTGCCAGCGCTTGGCGATGGCCGTCATGACTTCGGCTTCTGAGCGCAGGCTCATTTCAATCCAAGATGCAAATTGGCTTAAGGCCAAGTATCGCCCATCATTCGGTGGCGCATGTATTTCCTTTATATCGCCGTCTGCGACACCGAGGGATGAGAGTAAAAATCTCCGGAACCTGGCGACACTTTCGTATAGCAATGTTGAATTGGATATGAATGGACAGAAGCCGCCATTTTCCATTCAGTTGACTGAAACTGATAGGCCGGTACGACGTTCCTCCAGTCGACAAACGCAAAAAGATTTGATGCCTTTGGTAGACGTCGAGTTTCCGAGTGAGAAGGGGTTGTTTGACTGCGGAGATGAGCATGCCAACGGTTTAACTTCACCTCGTTCGCTCATGCAGCAAACGATTGACGTGCTCGGTGACAATTACGGGGTTACGATAGAGCACTGGGTGCGCTTTATCATCGATCAGCCTTTGAACGAACTTGCTAGCCGATTCAAGTCAGAAGAACGGAAGTTCATTCAAGCGTGCAACTCCGTGTATGAATTCGAGGAGCTGACACGTTCTGAGCAATCCAATGAGCTCAGAGACATATGCGCCACAGTTTATGCCGCAGGTGCGATCGCAAGTGAGGGAAATCTTATTACCTTAACCCGTGAGGATATTTTCAGCACACTGTTTTGGATTTGTCTTCCACGAGCTGAAGGAGGAATTTTTGAAAGCACGAGCGAAAGCCTGAAGGTTCCCACGAGACTGAACAGCTTTTTTGGCGCTATTCTGGACTTCCCGGAGGTTCAAAAAGGCGAGCTGGCTGATGCAAACCTATGCGCGTTTGGTTTCAGAAAAAAGCTAAAGGATGCACACTTTATATTCGTGAAGGAGGAGTTTTTGGCGTCTCTTTCAATTAATCCGCTCTTCTTTCAAAGAACAGTTCTTCCCGAATTGGAAAAGGTAAACGCGATAAGAAGGACAAAGAGCGGATGGATTGTACAAGCTGAGCAGATGGGAATAAGCGGGCGCCCATATTACTATAAATTCCGCGAAGAAAGATTAATGAGTTATTTTGCAACGGCGCGATGGAATGGTTTCCTATCATCGTTGAATTGAAACCTATCGAAAAACATATGGCAAAAACCCGATTTTGCCATATGTCATAATGTTGAAAGTTAGAAGTGGCTTCTCTATTCGGCAAGCTAGAATCAAGCGCTTCGATATTTCACGATCTCCGCATTTCAAGGTCTTTCGCAGGTCCTTGCTTCTCTCTGGAATCGGCGCATTGGCACTTCCACGATGGGGTTAGAAGAATGAGGTATCCAATCTCGGTATCGTCCTGATCGCTATATGCGACCGGCACTGCCACCTCTACGAACTTACCTCATCCATCGTTCTGCGAAGGACATCTCTCCACGGCGATGTGGATCTTTATGCAGCTACTGTTCACCAGAATGCGCGCTTTGGTGTGTTCATGATGGGCTTGGTCAATTCCTGCAAGTTCCTCGCGTATCGCCTTATAGCTAATCACCACCCTCACACGCTCTGCTGGCATTCTTGCACGACCAACCTGCGACCAGTTCATGTCTCGCATCCCACATCGCCGGCTCTTTTAGCTTCTGGATCATTTGCTTTGGTGATATGAACTGACCGGGATGTTTGGCACTTTTTTTACAGACAAGCGGGGAGCTTGAGCAGAGTTCCGCAATGAATTGATACTCGCGACCGTTATTTTTATTTCCAACGGACGGCGAGGTTTTTGCATAGACGTCGCCGAGATCCTTCAGAAGCGGTTTTCCGTCGAAATTCGATAATCTGATATCGAGTGGAAATATATCGCCTTCGCCAACACAGTCGACATCGGGATCAGCATTCATACCCTTCAATTGCGTTGCTACGATTGCGTCAATGCGTCGGCCATGTTTTTGTCTGTAGCCTCTGATGCGCGCCTCTGCACCTGTGGTAAGCTTAAAGCGCTTTGGACACGCTTCGATGAGGGCGTCGGCGTAACCGATTGCACTTAGGCGATCTTGGTCTTCGTTCGAAATCTTAGCCGCGTTTGCGGGAGCTGCAAAGGCAATCAATACCGTAAATGCAATCGCGCAAGGTATTTTGGTCTGCTTCGAAGTCATCTTTATGCTCCTCTTGGGCCGAGGATCATTTTGTCGACATTTCCAAAAACTTGGACATGGATGCCATTATCCCTGAGTTTCTTGTCGTGGCCGTTTGCAATGAATGAAACGCCCTTTGGGCCCCTGACATCAATGAGGTAGCGAACCTCGGCATCGAGGGTGAGTGGGGCTTGAGGGTTCGTCCCTATCTCAACGATGCTTCTGTGAAGGGGCGCGATTTCAGTGTTACCAGCGTATTTGGCAAGCCCGTGCAGTTGCACCAGATATCTGCAACTCGCGCGACAACCCTCGATAAACGCTTCGGCATTTCCATGTTGTGCGAACCAGGCACTGTACGTCGCGTGTTGTGCCATTGTGTCTGGAACCACTTTCGCTCTAGCGGTCTTGTTCTTCGCTAGTTTGGCTTCCCAGAGTGCTATGCGCCATCCATTGGCATGGGACTCCAGCGACGCGGCATCCAAGCGATACGCTGAGGGTCTAACATTCCCTGAGAGCAGATAAGATAGGGCCAGTTCTAAATCGAAGACAGCCGGGTTGCATCCGACGATTTCATCGACGAAATCCTTCTCGCCTCCTTGACGGAAGAACGCCCCATGAATTCGATTAGTTAGCGTTTCGCGTGCCAAAAGGGCAGTTGGCGAAGATAACCGAATGTTATCACTACTACCTCTTTTAGGCATATTTATATATTTATGGTGAGTTTCTTCGTAGAATAATCGGTTGGTGCAGCCGACTTTCGCTATCTGATTTCCTGCGCAGTAAAATGATAAATAGCCATCACGTACGGCAAGGCGAAGGGATGCGAATTTTCCGGCCGCTGTTCTCTCAGATGGCACTCCAGACGGTCGCCATCTTAGCAGCAGTTCGCGAAACCAATGGTGTTCGTCAACGGTGGCAGAAGTTAGTCGTGATGTGTCGATCCGACGCGTAAATTTGGACATAGATTATCTCGTTGCTGGAATTATTTGGAAGACATGGGTTTTCGTTTAGGCATCCATCCATTCACCGTCCTTTGAGGGAACGACCTTGTCGAAGAGTTCGGAAAACCGCTCCGGGAAGAATGTATGAATGGGAACCAGCCTCTTCGGGGCTACGGCATTTGCGTATCGTTGCAAGTCCAGAATATCGGCATGGCCCGATGTATGGATTGTCTCCATAGGAACACCTAATGCTTCGCAAGTGGTGATAAACTTCAAACCGGATTCCTCCCGCAGGTATCCGTCCCATTGCGACCAGATAGCTCTCGCCCCTTCCAGAGCGCCAATCTGAGACAGTTCCGTAATCATCCAGGGACGAATGATCATTACTGAGCTCGAAGCGATATCTGGCACCCCTTCAGGATAAATCCGGCGACCTTTGTAGCCGTCAACCAAGTGAGCGATGCCATTTCGGACAAGATGGCGTCGTTGAAATTGCGGAATGAAAACCTTCACATCGTCCCAGCCATCTGATGGCTTTGGAATAGACGCGGTCTCTGTTGCCTTCAGAACTTCGGCTCCGTATGCATCAACCAGTAGCTGACGACCATTGCGTTTGGCTGCTCGATAGACGCTCACCACGCGGTCAATATTCTGGACTGAACACGCAACCAACAGCATCCCTGACGTTCTCGTAATCGCTTCTCGCAGACGCTCCTCAATCTCGGCTTCGGTTTCAAATCTTTCAGATGCGGTCAATCGCCCAAGGCTGGATCCTTCCATCAGCATCACGTCAATGGCTTCAGGTGGATTGCCGATGAAACCTTCAAACATCCGGGCTTTCCGACCATGTCCGCGCACATCGCCTGAATAGAGAACGCGTTTTCCACTAGCTTCTATAACCAGGCTATACGCATCAAAACCTGAGTGATCCATGAGATGCGGTGTGATCTGGAATGGCCCAATCTCAAATGTTTTCTTGTGTGAATAGGTGATGGCATTCGGAGGCGCATAGCCGCCTGGCACAAATGGTTCGGCAGCCTTTAAAATGGATAGGGTTTTCTGCCCCAGATAGACAGGAATCTGCTTATCTACCTTTGGCAACAATCCCCAATGATCCCGATGCCCATGACTGAGAACGACGCCCTGAACGTTTTGAATATCGGAAATGGCAGGTAGTTCGGCGTCCTCGTATTCGACATCGAGCGGTTGTCCTAAATCAATGAGAATTCTTGCTCCGTCGTGCTCCAGCTCGACGCAAGAGCCGCCAATTTGATCGCTACCGCGATGAATGCAGATTTTCATATTTCCCCCAATAGCCCTGCTATATCGATCATCTGTTTTGATTGTCAGTCAAGCCAAGTTTTCAACACTTCGATAATGCGGGTCGCCATCAACTGAAACTTGATCTTCGGGCAGCTCGAACCCGCCCTTTATCAAGGACAACAAATCTTCACGCATGATCTTCCCATCGCACAGAAGGAGAAATCTGCGCGTGTTTCGGCAATATGAGACGCGGCCGCGTGGCCATTCCTCATATTCGAAGGCGTTAGTAATGCCTCGTTCTAATGGCGCTACCTTGGATTTCCGCCATCGGTTCCAGGTAGTATAATGCCCGGTGCCGTAGGTGATCATATCGCCATATGGCTCGCCTTCTGCAATTGGGCAGGAAGCAGACAAAAGCCTGACGCGGTTCTGCCACCGTACAAACCAGAAGATACCCACTTTGCCGACGCTGATTTCATCCATGCTGAATTCCCCTTTCAGGCAGCAGATGTTCTTGCGGCACTGGGACGGGATTAATCCATTCGACCTCGCCTAACGACTGGAAGTGACGGATCGCGTTTTCAATCACTCTGCGGTCGACGGAAGGTTCGTCGACAACGATATCCAAGCCGACCTCGTTGGGAAAGCTTTGGTCGATCTTGAAACACTCGTGGATTTCGGAAGTATCGAAACGTTCCGACTGGTCAGCATCGAGAAACGCGGCTCGGGCAGTAATAATGAAGGCATTCCAAACGGTTTGACCGTCAGAGCCAACAAATAGAAAATCGAACCAATCCGAGGCTTCATCATGTTCATCTAATTGCAATTGGCTAGTGAACAGTCCGCCATAAATCGGAGTGTCCTTTAAAATCCGCCATCGCCATCGAATGAAGGCATCGCGGCGCTTGCGATAGGGCAGGCTTTTGAAAGGGCGTTTGATACGATCCAAATATGGATACTCCTGATCGAAATCGCGGGCAGGATCGCTCGCCCATGTAGATACATTTTAAACGCCGAGATATTTACACCTTTTTGTCAAAAAGATTCCGTGTGGCGGAAACGCAACAGTTTTGGATGGTATTGGACGTCGTCTTTGATGAGTGATCGATAACCATGAAATGCTCTTTCAGTTCCTAACCGCTCGATCAGACAACACCCGTATACGACGTCATCTTGCCATCCTCGTCGAGATCGATGAAAGCACGTTTGCCGCGTTTCCCAACGGCCATGAAAACCAGCTTACCCGGATGTGCTTCCATGAAACGCAACGCTTGGCCGTCAGGCGCGTAGTGTGTGATGTCCTTGCCATCGGTTTCTTTGAAGCCGTTATCTGCGAGAAAGCGCTCGTTATGGCGATTGACGGCGAATGCGCGAAGGCGCTTGGGTCGCTGATACAATCCAGTCAGCATGCCAATTCCAACAAGAAATGCGGTGACTGCAGCGCCAATCATGACAGCCAGCATGATCGTGCCACCCGCTTCGCTTTCTTTTGAGGTGACGGCAAGGCCTTCAAATGTGAGAATTGAAGCGGCAATGAAGCCAATCGCAATCAACAAGATGCTGCCGATATAAGTCAGAAAGAGGGTGCCCAGGACACCACGATCATGTCCTCTTACAAGTCCGCGACCGCCAATGAACGGGCAAAAGATGACAGCGAGCAATAGTAGCAGATTGCCGCCATTCTTTTTCGTGCCCTTGTAAATATCACGTCCCAATGAAAGCCCGAAGCCTGCAACAGCGGCTCCCCCGACACCAGTCGCAATTAATGCCAAGGTCGATTTATTTTTACCGAACTTCATGTTGATCCTGCAATTTTGCTATCATTTTTTGCGAAATTGACGACGGCTTGCTTGTAGTTCCGGTATGGTTCTCTTTTATTCCATCCGGAATATTTACTACAGAAGCTCTATTGCTGTTTTTATTAACTTCCAACTCCATCGACTTAAATTTGGTAATAAGTTCTTTATTTAGATGCCGCTTTTTCAAATTTAACAGTTTTTTGCATTCTTTAAGGTCTTTATTATCTTTTATATTGGAAATCTGGGTGTCGCTTAAAAATACATTATGAAGCCCCAGTATGTTTTTCCCGTTTAAAAGCACGCGATAACGCCGAAGGCTTTTATACGAAAAAACAAATAATATTATGGCTGCTATAAGAAGTATGGAAGTGGCGGTTCCATAATAAGATGGATTGTAATTTAATGTATGGGTTACGACGGAGCCAAATACCAGAAATATGCATATGCGGAACACCGAAATTAAAAAAGACGTAACTATGTTAAATCGACGAATAGTAATAGCATGATTTTTGTTCTTAATGAAATTGCAGGCATTCTCTATCTCTATTTGTAACGATATATGCTTAGAAAGCCTATCGATAGTTGATATTGCGATCATTGATCGCCTGTTGTTTACTGATATTTTTTAGAGAGGCACGTAATGCCTCATTCTTTTCCTTCTGTGACTTTTCAGAAATTAGATCTTCAAGATAAGGTACGACCTTCGTGTTGATTTGGTTCAAAGTATAGCCGTAGCGATCCATATATTTGATCGCATCGTCCACCCATTCTTCGCTGATGTCAGCCGCTTCCAATCGTCGGCAGACAGCTTTCCAACGTTCGTTAGCTTTTATTTTCTTCTGCTTTTTTCGATGTGAATCCACACTGGAGTTGTGAAGTGAAGTCATCACGATGTCTGCAGGATCCAAAGATCGCAAAGTGCGATAACGTTTCGCCATCTAATACCCCCTTATATCGTCTTTAATGACCGTGCGCTAATTGGTCATTGCAGTCCACGCCGTCTTGTTACGAGTTTACCAATTCCCTTAGTCATCGAGTTTACCAGCCACGCCGACCACAAAAACCACCCCAGAACGCCAATCATCAGTGCTGCTAGCCAGTATGCCAGCTTGCCGAGTTTGATAGCCGTTTTGCCCAGTATTTTGACGACTGCAGAGGTTTGTTCTCCGAACTTGGATGTCAACTTCGTGAACCGCGAAAGATCCTTGGCATCGTCGGCATGCTCCAGCACGCGAAACGTTGTCTTTACCCCGCCAACCTTGGTGATCGATGAGGCATTGCTAACGAGTGATCCAACTTCTGACGCCACACCCGGCTTAATTGCTCCCTTGAAACTTACTTTGGCAGCGCCGACGTCTATTGGCATCATACTCTTGATCAAGGCACCGAAACCCGAGAAGTCGCCCTTCATGACGTCAGACCATTTTAAATTCGAAATGGTCGATCGTACTTCACGGATAGCTGGTGTTCGGAAAGTTGGCAGCTTGACTTCAGAAAGTCCCTTCCGGAGCGCGCTCACATCGACCAATTCTGATGCCAGCTTTCCGACACGGTTTTGCAACGGCTTCGAAAGCTTGCCAGCCTTGTTGGCCGTTTTCACAACGGATGCGCCAATGTCGACAGCACCAGTACCTGGAATGACAGTCGCCAGTCCGAAAAGCGAGAGGCCGAGCGTGATCTTGTCGTAGTCCTGACCTTGAATAAGATAGCCGCCTTGGATGACCGCATCACGGACATCACCCACCCCGACATAATCGGCTGCCAGTGCTCCGCCAGTGGCCGTCGCAGACGTAGCTTCACCGGTTGTCGCGCCGTTGATGAAATCCTTTATATTGCGTAGTCCATACTGGAATACGGACTCCTTGCTCTTTTCCACGAGTTCAGCAGGGATTTCATGGCCGCGTTCCTGGGCAAGGGCAACGAGGTTGCCAGCCTCAGCGATATCGTCTTCCGCGAGTGAGGCTTCGATTTCGGAAATGAAGTCGGCCGTCGTCAGCTGATTCAGACGATATTCGGTAATGGAAAGCGGATCCCAATAGTTGAATGCCAGTTTTACAGCGGCAAACTGCGAAGACGAATAGAAGGCCACCGCTGACGCAATCAAGCAGACCGCGCTTGCCGCTCGATTTCCCTGCCGAATTCTTCGTAACACTGCCATGCGAACCCCATCCCCTGAGTTTTGGATAGCGCTAATTCAGGCAGGCTTCAACGGGAATTGTGAAGACGGCTTCCACTTGGCCGAGCACCCGCGACTTGCACCGTTAGCCTCGTGTCAACATTGAATTATTCAGCAATGTCACGATCAGAATATGCACCATCGGCAAACAGATGCTTGATCCACGGCGAT
The DNA here is from genome assembly GCF_002252535.1 of Brucella lupini. Classification (NCBI taxonomy): domain Bacteria; kingdom Pseudomonadati; phylum Pseudomonadota; class Alphaproteobacteria; order Hyphomicrobiales; family Brucellaceae; genus Brucella; species Brucella lupini. The sequence goes on along the minus strand of NZ_NNRN01000001.1, from coordinate 6,969 downwards.
CGCTTTCGGATCGCATCGAGGATCATTAGCGCGCCGGCATTGTCAGAAATGTCCGCTGAGGTGAGATTGATGATCAGCAGACTTCCGTCGGTGCCGACCTCAATTGCCGCTTGCGCCCCACCATCTTCCTGGCCTCGCTCGGGCTCGCTTCGCGCCACGTCGGCTCACGATCCAGCTTCAGGGGGATGGTGTGGGTGGTGCGAAAAAGCATCAGCCTTACGAAGCGCCGAAACCACCAATACACCGTTTGCCAGGGCGGGAAGACTTTCGGAAACATTCGCCCGCCGCCGCCCGTGCGCGTGATATAGTGGATCGCGTTGACAACTTCGGGCAGGTCAATGCTCAGCTTGCGCCCAAGCTGGACGATCCGACTTTCCTGGCGGCCATCTATACAGCTCTGTTTGAGCGAGAAGGCGGATCGTATGGGCTTGTCTCGGAAAGCAGGAAAAGCACAATAATCTGACAGCGTCCGATCGACACTGAAAAGAAAGGACGGTCGCAGATTATGTGGCTGCTTCTGCAACCTCAAACATCAATCCACCCCTTTTCCAGACTTCAAAAGCCTCAAAGCCGAAGTCGAACTATTCTGCTGAACACACGAATCGAAAAGTCCTGCTGGATATGTTGCTCCAATATCGACCAGGGCTTAGGGGACAAATATGCTGATGACGTTACTCGGATAATACGTCGTATGGTACACCATATAGTACTTGATTTCATCCCTCTTAAGGTCCTATTGGCATTGAAGGGCAACAGTTCTTGTACTGGGGGTACGTTTTTTGGGCACAGGAAGTGATGTGCTTGGTAACTTCTGGAAGAAGGCCAAGCAGGCTGGTCATGCATTCCAGCCATCAACCTATATTTTCCCGAGTTTGGACGCCTCAAAAGTCGAGGCGGATCTGGACATTCATGCCGAAGCTACCGAAAGGGGCGCTGAAGAGCAACCTGACGAGGGCGCGCAATCGCTTGACAGAAAAGAACTCCAGATCATTCAGGTCGTCGAAGACGCCAAGAATGATGCATACCAAAATCTTGAAGATCAGTTGCAGTCGTTTTCACAACGCCTAACAACCTTGGATTTTCAAGGACAGTTCTCAGAAATCGAATTGAGCAATGCCAATGCGATTTCCAGCTTCAAAGCAGAAGTAGTCAAGGGGAAGGCGGAGTTGCACGATCTGAGGCAAAAGCTTTTGGATGCAACACGTTCCTATAATGATTTCAAAACGAAGAACAATATTACGCGCGCGCCACAAGTTACGGCTAATCATATGCTGTTTCTTAAGTATGCTGTCCTGTTATTCATCTTTGTGTTTGAATTCGTAGGCAATGGTTACTTCTTGGCAAAAGGTAACGAGATGGGTCTTGTTGGCGGTTTCATACAGACAATGGCATTCGCCTTTGTGAACATTGGCTTTACGCTCTTCTTTGCTCTCATATGCGTAAGACGTCTCTATTTGCCGTCTATTTTTCAAAAGCTCGTAGGAGTTTTATCAATCGGCTTATACGGTTGCTTTGCCGTTGCTCTTAACCTCTTTCTTGCTCACTATCGTGAAGTATCCGGAACGACGTTTGAGGAAGCGGGCAGGGCAGCGCTTACACAGGCTATCGCAAATCCACTTGGCCTACAGGACATTGAATCGTGGCTCCTGTTTGCGTCCGGCTTGCTATTTTCCCTCATAGCGTTTGTGGATGGCTGGTCTCTCACTGATCCCTTTCCCGGATTGGCAAAGACATACAAGCAGATGCTCCATGCGCGTTCTGAATACACTGAGCGGCAAGCATACCTTATCGATGAGCTTACAAATGTGCGCGACGATCACGAGAGCAACATCAAAGAGATTATCGAGAGCCTGAATGAGCGCCGATCGCAACACAACGAAATCACGGCGCATCGTTCTAAGATGCTTTCGTTGTTTATCACTTATCAGGAAGGCCTCGAAAGAACGGCGAACGCGCTTCTCAACACTTACCGTGACGCCAATCGAAAAGCGAGAAAGACGCCTGTTCCAGCGTATTTCAACCAGCCATTCAATCTTCAGCGCGTGAAGCCAACAATGCAGGCCTCAGTGGAGCTAACTAGTCAGGAAATCTCCGAAGCTATCCGCAAAACTCAGACCGAATTGAGCACACAGATCAAAGAAATTACGCAGCTTTGTTCTGATGGCATCGATCAGTATCACGAGTTGGACAAGCTTTTCCCGGACGAAATCAATGGCTAGCAGAAATCGCAGACGCGGAAAAAAAAGCCATGCAGGTTCGTACGTGCTGGCTATACTACTGACTCTGGTTTCCCTTTTTATCCTCGGTGGAATTGGGTACTTGTATCTGACTGCATCCAGTGCAGGTGATTTCGATAAGGAAACGCTTTGTCCAACAAACGGTCCGACAGCGATAACGGCATTCCTTATCGACACCACCGACCCTTTGTCGGAAACGACGCTTCTTGATCTTCGGACGAATTTCCAAAGAACAGCCTCTTCAATACCTGTCGGCTCTCTGCTTGAAATTTACAGTCTCACTGAAGTTCCGGGCGACCTGAAAAAGCTTTTTGGTCGCTGTAATCCAGGTGACGCATCAACCGTCAGCGAATGGACCGCGAACCCCCGCATTCGTCAGAAGCGCTGGCAAGAGCTTTTCAAGAATATTCTTGATAAGGTCGCTGACGATTTGCCGAAAGGGCAGGGTGGTGAAGCATCACCGATAATGGCTGGAATTCAGAAGATTAAGCTCGGCGTTTTCGATCAGTACAGCGAACTGGATGTACAAAAACAAATCTACGTCGCATCAGATATGATCGAGCATACACCTCTTTATTCGCAATACAAATCTGGCATCGATTACAAGACTTACAAGGCAAGCAACGCATCGCGTAAATATGCGACGTCGTTATCAGGAATAGACGTCGGTATCTGGTACATTGATCGGAAAGACCGAAAGTTCAACGGCATTGAGCATAATTCATTCTGTGGCAATTGGGTGGTCGACAATGGTGGAAATTTTATTCCTTCCATTCGTCTGGAGGGCATGAATTGAACGAGAAGATCAACACACTAAATGTGTTTAATTATCGAAATCTTCCGCTGATCGTGTTTGTGATTCTTACCTTTGGTGGCTGTAGCTTTATTGCAGTTTCCAAAGTGTCGGGTATGAATCCTATCTTCTCGATGTTCGTCCCGATCTTGCTGATGTTTGGATACCTTGTTCTGGCATGGTCATTCTCTGCCATTCGGCTCCATGATGAGCAAACAGGCGATAACCTCTATTATATGGGCTTCCTGTTCACGCTAGCGAGCCTTGGTGCGTCTCTGTATCTTTTTACCGGAGACAGCTCTACGGACGATGTCGTCAGAAATTTTGGCATCGCGATTTCGTCTACCATCACGGGCATCGCGCTTCGTATCTTCTATAATCAGACCAGACGTGATGTTCTCGACATCGAACGCGCGACACGGCACGACCTCGCAGCTGCAGCGCGCAGAGTCCGGACAGAGCTGGAAACATCATCGCGGGACTTCGCATCGTTGCGGCGCGCAAATAACCAGTTGATCAATGAAGGCTTCGAAGGTGTAGTTGAGCAAGTCGAGAGAACAGGCGAAAAGCTCGAAAGCGCCCTTCTGAAACTCACAGAAGCCACCATCAAACCACTGGAAGCCACTGCTGAAAAATACAATCGGATGATGGAAGAAAACCTGTCAGACGTCAGTGGTAAGCTGGCTGATATCACGAAGACAATAGAAGCATCCCTAAGCGGCGTTTCAAAAGCAAATCAGACGGTGACTTCCGCCGCAAGCGAGCTATCGCAACGTGTCACTGAGGTGTCGAAGAAACTGCAGTCGGTAACGGTTCCTAAAAGCGTTCTGAAAAATGAAATGGGTCCGCTTCTGCAAGAAATCGGACAGCTCATCAAGGATCAGGCCGAGCGTCAGGATGCATTGGCGAAAGAGCAGTCGGAACGTATCGAGAAGCTCCTTGGTGCCATTGGTTCGATTAATGATGTTGTCAAAAAGAAAGTCGAGCATTCGGAACGCCTTTTAAAGGCGAATGAAGCATTGAACGGACGGATCGAGGAGAAGCACGGCAACCTTGATCTCAATGGGTCTGAACTATCTGAGCCAACAGTCATGGCTGCACCAATCTTCGTCCAACAGGTATCGTTAAACGAAGCCGCAACGTCTGCCGTTCCTTCGGTAACATCAGATGATGTCAGTTCAGACGCACCAGCAAAGCTTGCCGGGAGTGAAGGCAAGACATGGTGGCCTTTTAAATGAGTGATACCTCCATTCAGTCAAACACACCCGTTGTTGAGCACAAAGGCTACAATCGTGGTCTTATTCTCGGACTTACAATGGCAGAATCCATGCTCCTTCTCGTGTTTTGCCTCCTGTTAATCACGGGCGCGATCATCTTGAAGGAAAAAGAGAAAACGAGACTTGCTGAAGCGGCTTTGAAAACGGCAAATTCTCAACTGCTTGCTTTGACTGAAGAGAGAGACAGCCTTTTAAAGATATCTGTCAAAAACAAGACGTCAGAGGATGTCTGGCGTAAACTTGTCATTGCCAAGCAGCAGATTGAGCAGCTGGAAAGCCTGCACCTTATTCCGGAAGATCTTGCAAAAAATGCCGAAGCCATACGGACCACGATAGATAAAAAACTGACTTCTGAAGACTTGACGGATATCGAAAAGTTGAAAGAGACCCAACAGTTACTGGTCGATCTTGAAATCGCTCCCGATCGTCTGAAAGAACTGTTCGCGACGATCGATCTTCTGTCTAAAATCCTTTCTGATCAAACCTCTTATGAAGACCAGATCATGGACATGGTCGCACTGGCAGAAAAAGGGAAAGCGGCCGGAGAAGGTAAGCCGCATGAGTGGCCGCCCATTATCAGCCTTTCGGAAACGCAAGACCATTATTTCAAAAGTGGCAGTGCGGAAATCAGCCCTGCTTTTCGTGACCTTCTCATCGCGAAGACAACAAACCAGATAGCCGCAATCGCAACCCAATACGGTGTGAACGTCGTTGAGGTGATTGGTCATACAGACGAACAGCGTATTACTGGCATCCGCTCAAATCTGGATAACGAGATCACAGACGTTCTGAATGGCAACAAAGACATTGCAGTTCTCAAACCGGGTGACAATGCTGGTCTCGGCCTTGCGCGCGCACTCGCTGTCACACAGGTTCTGAGAGGTCAGCCCAGACTGACTGGCCTAACGATCCTGCCTATGTCGGGCGCACAACTCACTTTGCCCTCAGACGACCTTACTGATGGAAAAGATGCGGGCAATCGCGAAGGAAGGCGCAGAATTGAAATACGAGTACGCAAGAGGAATGAAATTATAAGCGATGCCACCCCAACTCGTATGGTCAACCCAGACGTAGATTAAAGCTTGACCATACCGGCCAGCGGCCTCTGAGCCACAATCAAACGCCTGACAGAGGTGCGCACTCGATCACTCACCAAAAAGGTCAAAAAACTTCTTGCAAAACGGGCGGCAACCACAGAGGCCGTTACGAAAAATCGTTTACTGTCAGTCTATGTTTGTAGGGACTTCAATGATCGGGCCGAAGCAATCGGGCAAATACCTAGACCGCAATCTGGACTGCCAAACTGTCATTTCGCGGGGCATTATGGATCTGATTGAATAAGCAACCCTTACTGGCGGTTCGGGGGCTGAACCAACTGCAGCCATATCCGGTAAGAATGTACCCGGTATTCAAAATCTGATAAATCATGCAGTCAAAGCTGGCTGGTCTGCCGATGAAGCGGAGAGGACGATCACTGGAGTAGCTGGGGGAATGCGGGTTGGCTATGCGGGAACTGATCAAAACGAATAACTAATTGATGGGGCATGGGAATGTTGGGGTTGATTTTGGCGGTATCTGTCTTGAGTTGGCAGCTACCCGCAGAACAGGTAACGCGACCGGTTATACAGATTTCAGGTCAATGCCGTGGCTGCGGCTGTAAGGGCGGCCCCGGCTGGCGTATTCATGCCACGGGACGTTGCGCTAGCCATCGAAACCTAGCACGGAACTGTGGTTCTCCTCCTTCGGAAGCACTTTGCACATATGAACTCGGCGGTGCGAAGATCAGGGAAACTCCCTCGTCGTCTTCATTTTACGCACCATCAGACGCCAAGACGGTCACAAAGCCTGCGAAACCCAGTGGATCGATTGCGGGACGCGCATCTGTTATCGATGCCGATACCATCGAAATTCATGGGCAGCGCATCCGCATTTGGGGCATCGATGCACCAGAGGGTGCACAAACATGTAAAGATGCATCCGGCAGTGAGTATCGCTGCGGGCAAATCGGTTCGATGAAGTTCGCCAGCTATCTCGATGAGGCTCAGCCCATTATCTGTGCTCAGCGTGATGTTGATCGATATAGTCGCATTGTAGCATCATGCGTAAATACCATCGGTCAAGACCTAGCGACATGGCTCGTCCGGAATGGACATGCTCTCGATTGGCCAATGTATTCAAAGGGAGCTTATTCAAGGGCTCAGTCAGAAGCCAAAAACCGAAAGGCAGGCATCTGGCAAGGAACTTTTGTCGAACCATGGGAATGGCGGAAATTGCGCAAAGGCGCGATGTGATGAGGGATTGGTTATTGTGGCAGAAGTAATATGCGCGGAAAATTAGCAATAAAAGCAATGATTTAGCAGAAATGGCATAATATGTATTATGGAACTACGTTAGTGATGCAGGCAGGCTCAATATCTCAACACGTACCCTGCGTCGCTATATGATGACCACGGCAAGACGATAAGCCCCTAACCCAGTACACAAACTCGTAATACGCCCGGCGCCGGCTTCCTACAAAGCAAATGCAGGCGCCGGGCGATTTTACGCGTACAGGCTGTAATACGGTTGATTTGTTTGATTGGTGGAAGGGGTGCCTAAGCCGGGGATGATGGTCGGAGACGGCGTTGGTGCATCAATCGCCGGTGAGTTTCAGAGTTTTTAT